>CAIOST010000287.1 GCA_903861045.1 uncultured bacterium
ACCAGGCAGATCACGATAAAGCACTGCATCAGGATCGAGAGGACATTCTTTTTGCGGACCAGACCGCCATAGAAGAAGGCCAGCCCCGGCGTCATCAACAGCACCATGGCCGAGGCCATCAGTACCCAGGCCGTATCACCCGCGCTGATCGGGGAGGCGGGGGCGGCAGGGGGCGGCGTCGTAGCTGCCGCCGGCGCGCTGACGCTCACGACCGGTGGTGCGGCCGCACCACCCGCGCTAGCCGGAGTGACACTGGCCGACTCCTGGGCCAGGGTGGATAAGGCCGTAAACCCGGCGACAAGGATTCCGCATAGTAGACGGTAACCGAAACGTGCACGCATCTGAGCAACCTCCTGTTAGTTGAGTTGCCGCCTCTTATCGCAGCAAGCGTGCCAGCCGCAGCGCTCAATTTTTAGCATTTTGTTGTAAGCACCTTCTGTGCAGCGATTTACGCCTAATCATAAAAATTCACAAACGGAATACGCCACCGCATTATGCACAAATTTGGCGCACAACTAGCAGAAACTACACAATTGTATTGAACAGCCGGTATGAGGCTCTTGCACCCCCCCCATGAGGTGCTCCCCGGTGGGCTGGCCCTGCCGGAAGCAAAGTTCCGCGAGAGAAAGGAAGCAGCGCAATTTTGACAAGCAAAGTAACTACTCAGGTATCAGGGTTCAGGGTTCGGGGTTCAGGGAATACCTGGTGATTCGCCCTTCTTTGTTCGACAAAATAGCCACACCCCAAACGCGCGACCGCTCTGGCAGTGAAATCCGGCCTGAACCCCGAACCCTGAACTCTTCCCTCCTGAGTAGTTACTGCCGAACAACAAATACGCCCCTTATGCCACTTCAATATCCGTCAGGCAGAACCTTGTCCCGAACCTTGTCCCGAACCTAAATCCATTCGTAACTGCTCAGGTGCCAGTGTTCAGTGTTCGGGGTGGAGCGGGGCCGCCGGACACGCCGCCGTCAAAGGAGTGCGCATGAATCTGCCGCAAGGCTTGGGAGGGCGAGGCTCCCGCCGAGCCGGACACCGGTATCCTGCCGCTCTTCCAGGACGGCTCACCGGGAGGTTCGCCCTCCCACTCAGGACCAAGCATTGCACCTCTCAACCCCACTCGTTTACCGTAATCGCCGCCGTAATCGTCCACTGGCAGCAGACGCGTGGCTGAAGAGGATTGTCTGGGTGACATCGTCACCTACCCCCCTTCTGCTGTCCTGAACACCGAACACTGGCACCTGAGCAGTTACATCCATTCGATCTCGGTTCGGGAAGAAGTCAAGCAGGAGGGTTCGGAGAGCGGTTCGGGACAAGGTTCGGGACAAGCCCCCGCTCCGCCACCGGATCCTACCCGTTTACAGCAGCAACTCGAACGTGATTTACTGGCCAATCTGGCCGATTTGCCCACTGTTTGTGATTGGGGCTGCAACACCACACCGGTGCGGCACCGCATGATCATGGCCGGGCATTTGGTATAGATGCACGCGTGCCGAGAACTCTCGGGATGGCCCACGCCCTACTGCCAAGATCAAAAAGCCGCCTGGCTCGACCAACTCCTGTGCGGCCACCAGTTTTTTCGCATGGCGTAGCGCGTCAGAGGTATCCTCAAATTGTGGACACCAAACGGGTTGCACGCCCCACAGTAGACACAGCCGCCCGAGCGAGCGAATGTCCGGCGTCATGCCAATGATCGGTTGCACGGGTCTGGTAGCAGCCAAATAGCGCGCAGTTTCGAGCCCAATGGTTGCGCACACAATGGCGCCTGCGCCAATGGCCCGTGCCATGCGTTCGGCGCCGAGGGCTAAGGCATCATGGATTCCGGAGGTGGCGGCTTCGCGGCTATTGGCCAAGTATCCGCCACCGGTTTCCATCATGGCCAGTTCCGCCTGTGTTACGATGCGGGCCATCGCATCGACGGCCGCGACCGGATCGACCCCCGCGGCGGTCTCCGCCGAAAGCATCACCGCGTCGGTGCCATCCCGAACGGCATTAGCCACATCGGAGACTTCGGCACGAGTCGGACGGGCATTGGTGATCATGCTTTCGAGCATCTGTGTGGCCGTGATGACGGGCTTATCAGCCATGTTAGCCAACCGAATCAAGCGTTTTTGTACCGTCGGCACTTGTTCAAAGGCGAGCTCTACGCCCAGATCGCCGCGTGCCACCATGATGCCATCAGCGACGGCCAAAATGTCGGACGCATTTTCGACGCCTTCCGGGGTTTCAATTTTGGCAATCACCAGCGGCGCCGATTCTTCGCCTTCCAAACGACGGCGCACGGGCTCGAGATCACAGGCCTTGCGCACAAAACTGAGCGCCACCCAATCAACCCCATGCGTAATCCCCCAGTCGAGGTCTTCCAAATCGGTTCTGGTCACGCTGTCCGCGCTCACCTGGAGGCCTGGCAGATTCAGCCCCTTTTTGCTCTTGAGCTGGCCGCCGCGCAGCATGGTGACGCGAATCATGCCATTTTCGACAAGTTCCACTTGGGCTTCCAGAGCGCCATCATCCAAAAGAATGCGATTACCCGCGCGCACATCTTTGGCCAAACCTTCGTAATCGACTGGCAGGCCGTTGAAGCCCATGCGTCCCTGCGCGGAGGGCACGAAGAAATCCACAATTTGCCCGCACACCAGATTCACTGCGCCGTTAGGCATTTGCCCGACCCGCACCTTGGGCCCACAGAGGTCTTGTAAAACCCCGACCGGCTTGCCCACAGCCCGGGCTGCCGCACGCAGGGTCAGCAAGGTTTGCAGGTGCTGCGCATGCGTGCCGTGCGAAAAGTTCAAGCGCGCCACGTTCATCCCAGCGCGAATCATGCGCTCGATGATTTCCTGACTGGCAGAAGCTGGCCCCAGGGTACAGATGATTTTTGTTCGCCGATGGTTGCGCATAGGATAACCAGGTTTTTTCCTTAGGATCTTAGCGCCGCAAGACGCAGGCAGGGGCAGAACGGCCTCAGTTCTTGAACCGCTCTACGCTTATGCCGTGCTTGCGAATGCGCAGCCCGATGAGGCGTTCGCTGATGCCCAGGAGGCGCGCGGCCGCCGCGCGATTGCCCTGCGCCGCCTTCAAGGCGTCGGCGATCAGTTCGTATTCCACGGTTTTCACCGCGGCCTCCAGGACGCCCTGCGGCGCCGTGCCACTGGATTCGGCGGTTTGCAGCGACGGGGGCAGGTGATGGCTATGGATGACGCGATCGTGGCTCAGGAGCACGGCGCGTTCAATGCAGTTCTCGAGTTCCCGCACATTGCCGGGCCAGTGATAGCTCATCAGCATGTCAATGGCAGGCGTCGTAATGCGATGGATCTGTTTGTTGTACTTGCGCGCGGCACGCTCCGCAAAATAGTCTGCCAGGAGCGTGATGTCGGTCTTGCGTTCGCGCAGCGGCGGGATGAAGATGGGAAAGACATTAATGCGGTAATACAGATCGGCCCGGAAGCGTTCCTTCTCGATCAGCGCCTCCAGGTTGCGATTGGTCGCGGTCAGCACCCGCACCTCCGCCTGGATAGGGGTGTTACTCCCCACGCGCTCGAAGGTCTTCTCCTGCAACACGCGCAGGAGTTTGACCTGGACGGCTGGCGGCAGATCACCAATCTCATCCAGAAAAAGGGTGCCGCCCGCTGCCAATTCAAAGCGTCCTTTGCGATCCGCAATGGCGCCCGTGAAGGCCCCCCGCTCATGGCCAAAGAGTTCGCTTTCGATCAGGTTCTCCGGCAGTGCGGCCATGTTGACCTTGATGAACGGCTTCCCGGCACAGGGGCTGTTCGCGTGGATGGCTTCCGCCACCAACTCCTTGCCTACGCCGCTTTCGCCACGGATCAGAACCGTGGCGCGGCTCGGCGCCACCTGGCTGATCAGGCGGTAGACCTGCGCCATGGCATGGGAGTTGCCGATGATGTTCACCGGCTTAAAGCGGTCCAGGCCGTCGAGCCGGAGTCGCGCCTGCTCGTCGCGCAACGCTTTCTCTTTTTCGCGCGCTTCACGGCGTATTTCCACCGTGTGGGCAATCATCGAGGAGATGATCGTGAGCAGTCGCACCAGTTCCTCCAGCGCCACGTCTTCGCCGAACAGGCGGTCCGCGCTCAGGGCGCCAATGGTCTGCGTACCGATCCGGATCGGCACACAGATAAAGGAAAGGTCCTGCGCGTGTCGATGGCGCTCCCGCTGGCGTGTACGCGTGCGGTCGAGAAAGAGCGGCTCCTCCGAGACTTTCTTGACGATGGCCGGCGTGCCACTGGCCACAACCTGACCGGTGACACCTTCCCCGAGCCGGTAGCGCCCCCGGGACTGCTCTTCGCTCGACAGCCCGTAGGAGAGATCGATTTCCAGCTCGTTGGCTTCCCGATTCAAGATGGTGATGGTGCCGCGCAGCAAATCCATGTGCGCCGCCATCTGCTTCAGGACCGGTTGCAGGAGCTCCTCCAAGCGGAGGTTGCGGTTCAGCGCGCATGAAATGTCGTAAAGCAATTGCAGCTCTCGAATTTTTTGCTGCATCGCCTCCAGATTGGGGTTTTGCGGGTTCATGACACTACAGATCTGTCTCCTTTCCGGTACGCCGCCCTACGCGCCGGTAGGCACGCCTGGCCGGTGACCTGCGGACATCGGCCAAAGGATTCGGACGTCTTCCGCAGGCCGATCAGGTTGGTGCGGGTCCATCCGGCCTGGCGATAGAAGGTGAGCGCTGCGCCATTATTTTGATCGGCGAGCAGTTGCAGGCGTGGCAATCCCAGGTACGCGGCCGTGCGTTCGGCGGCAGCCAGCAGGTGCCGGCCCAGGCCGCGCCCGCGGCAGTGCCGAGTCACCACCACATCCTCAATTATGCCCACCCACGCGCCCTCCGCCGTGGATACATGGATGTGCAGAGAGCACATCCCCACCACGTGACCATCCAGCTCGACCACGATCACGCGGCAGGTCTGCGGTTGTTGCAGGAGCATTTCCAGCCCTTGGCGCTGCTTGTCCGGATCGCACGCGAAATCCCGCTCGATGGCAAAGAGCTCCTGCAGGAGTCCCACCATCGGCTCCAGGTCCGCCCGGGTCGCTAATCTCGTGTTCACCAGCATAGGGTCCCCCGTGTGGCATGCTTTTATTGCAGGACTTGTGCCAACTGTAACGGCAGGTGCGCCAATGTAACGGCAGGTGCGCCAAGCACAGCTACCGGCCGGTAGCCTCGCGCCACCGATTCCCACGGGGTGGTAGCTTGTCCAAGGGTCGTCGCGCCGGCCGGCGTGCGGCAAAATCTATTTCGCAACTATCGCTGCACCAAAGCCTTGCAATCCATCAGCACCATGCACAGGCACCCTGCTGCGCCGCTTGGCACACGCCCTGCGATAAGGGTGGCACAAGCACAGGTGCGGACGAAACAGAACTCACAAAGGATTGGAGGCACAGTAATGCGGAAGATCGCCATCTACGGAAAAGGCGGCATCGGCAAATCCACCACCACCCAGAACACGGTGGCCGGACTCGCCGAGATGGGCAAGAAGATCATGGTCGTCGGTTGCGACCCCAAGGCGGACTCCACCCGGTTGCTGCTGGGGGGGTTGGCCCAGAAGACGGTCCTGAACACCCTCCGCGAGGAGGGGGAAGACGTGGAACTCGACAAGATCCGCAAGGCCGGGTTCCGCGGCACCTGGTGCGTAGAATCCGGCGGGCCAGAGCCCGGAGTGGGTTGTGCCGGCCGCGGGATTATCACCTCCATCAATATGCTCGAACAGCTCGGGGCCTACGCAGAGTCCGAAAATCTGGACTATGCGTTCTATGATGTGCTCGGTGACGTGGTCTGCGGCGGTTTCGCTATGCCGATCCGTGACAACAAGGCCAACGAGATCTATATCGTCTGCTCCGGCGAGATGATGGCCATGTATGCGGCCAATAACATCTGCAAGGGGATCGTCAAATACGCGGAGGCCGGTAGTGTGCGCCTGGGCGGACTGATCTGCAACAGCCGCAAATGCGACAATGAGAAGGAGATGATCGAGGAGCTGGCCCGGCAGATTGGCACGCAGATGATCTACTTCGTGCCGCGCGACAACATGGTCCAGAAGGCGGAGATCAATCGCAAGACCGTCATTGACTATGACCCGACCTGCGGCCAGGCCGATCACTATCGGAACCTGGCACGGGCGATCGACAACAACAAGATGTTTGTCATCCCCAAACCGCTGGAAATGGACAATCTGGAGAAGCTCCTGATCGATTTCGGCCTGGGCGGCTGAAACGCAGTGGCACATACGTAAGCAGCGGATAGGCAGAATAACCAAGCGAAAAAAGGAGTTGCAGCCATGATGATGATTCGGGCCATTGTGCGGCCGGAAAAGGTGGAC
Organism: uncultured bacterium; assembly: GCA_903861045.1. Lineage (GTDB taxonomy): Bacteria > Verrucomicrobiota > Kiritimatiellia > RFP12 > CAIWXQ01 > CAIWXQ01. Next base: position 6,333 of record CAIOST010000287.1, read on the forward strand.
GGGGTCATGTCGGCGTTGATGGAGGCGGGCTTTCCGGCGGTGACCAAGATGGATGTGGTCGGCCGCGGCAAACAGCGCGGCGTCAAGATCGGCGAGATCCACTACGACGAACTGCCCAAGGAGCTCTTGTTAACGGTCGTCAAGGATAGCGACAAGGAGCTGGTGGTCAATACGATCCTGAGTGCGGCGCGCACCGGCGTGAAGGGTGCCTTCGGGGATGGCAAGATCTTCGTCACGAAGATCGATGAAGTCTACACCGTGAGCTCAGGCGTCAAAGAGTCCTAAGTCGGGCAGTCAATCAACCGGGCACGGTCATGCAAGGAGCGCTGCCATGAAAGAAGTAATGGCGATTATCCGGATGAACAGGATCAACGACACCAAGCGCGCGCTGGCGGAGAACGGCTACTCGCAGTTCACGGGGCGCAAAGTCATGGGGCGCGGGCGCGGCCCGGTGGATGCCGCGGTCGCGGCCGGGGCCAAGGCCGGGAGTGAAGAGGCTCTGGCCCTGCTCGGCCCCGCCCCGCGACTCTTCCCCAAGCGCCTGCTGACCTTGGTGGTGCCGGACGACAAGGTCAAAGGCGTGGTCGACACCATCATCAAGGTCAACCGCACGGGGAACGCGGGGGACGGCAAGATCTTCGTCATGCCCCTGCTGGACGCGGTGCGCGTCCGCACCGGGGAGTCGGGCGATCTGGCACTGGACGAGAAAATGTAAGCAAACGCGGGAGAATCCATCACCATGAAGAACCAGGAAGCGCCGCAGGGCGAAGCTTTGCGCGAAAAGGTATTGGCGGGGTATCCGGCCAAACTGGCCAAGAAACGCGCCCCCCAACTCGTGGTCAACCATACGCACGCGGATGGCCAGGTGCCGCCGGTGAAGGCTAATGTACGCACTACGCCCGGCATCATCACCCAGCGCGGCTGCTGCTATGCCGGCTGCAAAGGGGTGGTGCTCGGGCCTACCCGCGATATTGTCAACCTCGTGCATGGCCCGATTGGCTGCTCGTTCTATGCGTGGCTGACGCGACGCAACCAAACCCGCCCGCCGACGGCACAGGACGAAAACTTCATGACCTACTGCTTCTCCACCGACATGCAGGACGAGAACATCGTCTTTGGCGGGGAGAAGAAGTTGCGGGCCGCCGTGCAGGAGGCGTACGACCTCTTTCATCCCAAGGCCATCGGCATCTTCTCCACCTGCCCGGTGGGGCTGATCGGTGATGATGTGCATGCGGTGGCCAAGGAGATGAAGGAAAAGCTGGGGATCAACATCTTCGGCTTTTCCTGCGAGGGGTACAAAGGCGTGTCCCAATCCGCCGGCCATCACATCGCCAACAACCAACTCTTCAAGCATGTCATCGGCCTGGATGATCAAGCGCCGGAGGGCAAGTTCAAGATCACCATGCTCGGCGAGTACAACATCGGCGGGGATGCGTTCGTGCTGGAAGAGCTGCTGGCGCGCTGCGGCTTCACGCTGGTAGCCACGTTAAGCGGCAATTCCACCATCAATCAGTTTGAGCGGGCCCATACCGCCGATCTGAATGTGGTCATGTGCCACCGCTCCATCAACTACGTGGCGGACATGATCGAGAAGAAGTACGGCGTCCCCTGGTTCAAGGTCAACTTCATCGGCGCCAAATCCACGGCCAAGTCGCTGCGTAAAATGGCGGCATTCTTTGACGACGCGGAACTCGCCGCCCGTGTCGAACAGGTGATCGCAGAGGAACTGGCCAAGGTCGAGGCCGTGGCGGCCCGGATCAAACCGCGCTGCACGGGCAAGACCGCCATGCTATTCGTGGGCGGCAGCCGGGCCCATCATTACCAGGACCTGTTTGCGGAAATCGGCATGAAGACCATTGCCGCCGGGTATGAGTTTGCGCATCGCGACGACTATGAAGGGCGCCGCGTGCTATCTTCCATCACTGTAGACGCGGACAGCCGCAACATCGAGGAACTGGAGGTCGAGAAGGATCCCAAGCGCTACCGTAAGATCCTGAGCGACGAAAAACGCCAGAAACTCGCCAGTGTCAACTTTGAGTTCAACGACTACCAGGGGATGATGCCGCAGATGGATGACGAAACCCTGGTCATCGACGACATCAACGAACAGGACACCCAGCGGCTGCTGGAGCTATGCAAGCCGGACATCTTCTGTGCCGGCATCAAGGAGAAGTATAGCGTCCAGAAACATGGCATTCCCTGCAAACAGTTGCACAGCTATGACTACGGCGGACCGTACGCCGGGTTCCAGGGGGCCATCAACTTCTACCAGGAAATCGACCGCCTGATCAACACCCGGATCTGGTCGTTCATCGAGCCGCCGTGGGAAGTTGCCGCCAGTCCGACGCTGGAGGCGACCTACGAACGCGGCTAACCGAAGCGCGGCGGCATTTGCATTCAATCGGAAAGGATCTTAACCATGGCACTGCTACGACACACGAACCAACCCGCGGTGGAGCGGCAAGCGCTCACCATTAATCCCGCCAAAACCTGTCAGCCGGTCGGCGCGCTTTACGCCGCACTGGGCGTGCACAACTGTCTGCCGCACAGTCACGGCTCGCAGGGGTGTTGCTCCTACCACCGCAGTGTGCTGACCCGGCACTATAAGGAGCCGGTGATGGCGGCCACCAGCTCCTTCACCGAAGGGTCCTCCGTCTTTGGCGGCCAGAGCAATCTGCTGGCAGCTATTGAGAACATCTTCACCCTGTATGCGCCGGACATCATCGCGGTGCACACCACCTGCCTCTCGGAGACGATTGGCGATGATATCCCGCAGATCGCTGCCAAGGCGCAGAATGAGGGGAAGATCCCGGCCGGCAAGTTCGTGATTCACGCCAATACCCCCAGCTATGTAGGCTCGCACGTGACCGGTTTTGCCAATATGACCAAAAGCTTGGTCTCCTATTTCGCGGAAAAAGGACCCGCGAAATTGCGCACGGTCAACGTTGTGCCGGGCTGGGTGGAGCCGGCGGACATGCGCGAGATCAAGCGCATCGCCGCGCTGATGGGGGTGGAGATCATCCTGTTTCCTGACACCTCCGACGTGCTGGACGCGCCGCAGATAGGCAAGCACGAGTTCTATCCTCGTGGCGGGGTCACCGTACAGGCCCTGCGCAAAACCGGTTCCAGCCAGGCCACCATCGCCCTCGGGCCGACCGCCTCCGGGTCGGCCGCGCTGGAACTGGAGAAGAAGTGCGAGGTGGAAGCGACCATGCTGGAACTTCCGATCGGCTTGCGCGCGACCGATGCCTTCATCGATGCCTTGCGCCGCATCGCCGGTGTCGAAGTCCCGCAGGCGCTCAAGGACGAACGCGGCCGCCTGATGGACGTCATCACCGACATGCATCAGTACTTCTATGGCAAACGCGTAGCGCTCTGGGGTGACCCCGACCAGCTCGTTTCCCTCGCCGGCTTTTTAGCGGACGTGGACATGCAACCGGTCTACACCGTCACCGGCACACCGGGGCGCGCGTTTGAAGAGCGCCTGACCAGGGTCCTCGCCGGACGTGTGCCCGGCGTGAGAATGCGCCAGGGCGCGCAAGCCGACATGTTCCTCCTGCATCAGTGGATCAAGGAACAGGCCGTAGACCTGCTGGTGGGCAACACCTACGGCAAGTACATCGCGCGCGACGAGAACATCCCCTTGGTGCGGCACGGTTTTCCCATCCTGGATCGCGTGGGACATGCCTATTTCCCGAGCGTCGGCTACCTGGGCGGGATCCGCATGTTGGAAAAGATATTACAAGCGCTACAGGATAAACAGGACCGCGACTGCCCGGAGGAAGCCGTCGAACTGGTGATGTGATCCTGGGGGAAGGACCACGCGCACTGGCCGGGAAATACGCTTATGACACGTGACGACGCCATCCTGGACGAACGCCGGGCCCAAGTGCTCCGTAACGGAGCCGACGGCCCTGCGATGGCCTGCGGCAAGACGAGCGCGGCCGGCTCGGTCAGCCAGCGGGCCTGCGTCTTTTGCGGCTCGCGCGTGGTACTCTACCCCATTGCGGACGCCGTGCACCTGGTGCATGGGCCGGTGGGGTGCGCGGTCTACACCTGGGATATCCGGGGCGCACTCTCCTCCGGCCCGCAGTTGCACCGCAACAGTTTTTGTACAGACCTGCAGGAAACCGATGTCATTCACGGTGGCGAAAAGAAACTGACGCGTTGCTTGCGCGAGCTGGTAACCACGTACCGCCCCAACGCGGCCTTTGTCTATTCGACCTGCATCGCGGGGATCATCGGCGACGACATTGGCGCGGTCTGCCGGAAGGCCACGGCTGAGTATGGCATCCCGGTGATCCCGGTGATGTCCGAGGGGTTCAAGGGCACCAAGAAAGACGGCTATCGCGCCGCGTGCGAAGCCTTAGCCAGCCTGATCGGCACCGGCGACACGACCGGGATCTCCCCGCACAGCATCAATATCCTCGGCGAGTTTAATATCGCCGGCGAAACCTGGATCATCCGCGACTACCTCACGGCGATGGGCATTAACGTGGTAGCCACCATGACCGGCGATGGCCGGGTGCCCGACATCCGCCGCGCCCACGGTGCGAAACTTAATCTGGTGCAATGCTCGGGCTCGATGGTGCATCTGGCGAAAGAGATGGAGTCCCGCTATGGGATCCCGTTTAAACGCGTCTCCTATTTCGGCATCGAGGACATGTCGCAGGCGCTTTATGACGTGGCGGAGTTTTTCGGCGACGCGCCCATGTTGCGTCGTGCGCAGGAACTGGTGCACCGCGAGCTGACGGCGCTGCTGCCGGCCCTGCGCGACTACCGTCGTGACCTGACGGGCCGGCGGGCCGCCATCTATGTCGGCGGGGCGTTCAAGGCCTTCTCGCTGGTGCGCGCCCTGCGACACCTGGGCATGCAGACGGTCGTTGTCGGCTCCCAGACCGGCAACGCCGATGATTACCGGCAGCTTAAGGAACTCTGCGACCCGGGCACCATCATCGTAGATGACTCCAACCCCGTGGAGCTTGCCGCCTTCGTGCGCGAAAAGGGGGTGGACTTGTTCATCGGCGGCGTCAAGGAGCGCCCGATCGCCTATAAACTGGGTATCGGCTTTTGTGACCATAACCACGAGCGCAAACGCGCGCTGGCAGGCTTTGTCGGCATGCTGAATTTTGCCCGGGAAGTACATGCCACCGTGACCAGCCCGGTGTGGAACTACGTGCCCCGTCGTCGGCGTCTGCAGGAGGCGGTATGAACCCGGTAACGCCTGCCATTGAGCCGCGCCTGGAAGCTACCCGCAACGCCTGCAAGCTTTGCACCCCGCTGGGTGCGTGTCTGGTATTCCGCGGCATCCGCGGCGCCATGCCCTTTCTCCACGGTTCGCAAGGGTGCGCGACGTACATTCGACGCTACGTGATCAGCCATTTCCGGGAGCCGATGGACATCGCCTCTTCCAATTTCAGTGAGGGCACGGCCGTGTTCGGCGGCGGCGAGAATCTGACCCGCGGCTTGGACAATGTGATCCGGCAATACCATCCGGAGCTGATCGGCATTGCCACTACCTGCTTGAGCGAAACCATCGGCGAGGACGTGCCCGGGATGTTGCGCGCCTACGCCACGGCCCGGGCAGGTAGCCCGGATCTGCCGGCGCTGGTGCACGTCTCCACCGCCAGTTACCGCGGCACGCACATGCATGGCTTTCACGATGCCGTGCGCGCCACGGTGGCCGCACTGGCCTGCCAGGGGGCCACACTGCCGCGCCAGATCAACCTCCTGCCGGGTCTGGTCTCGCCGGCCGACCTCCGGCATCTGCGGGAGATCGTCGCAGCGTTCGGCTTGCAGGCTGTCGTGCTACCAGACTACGCCGACACGCTTGACGGCCCAGCCTGGGATGACTACCAGGCCCTGCCCGACGGCGGCACGAGCTGTAGCGAAATCGCCACCATGGGGCAATCTCTGGCTACCGTGCAGTTCGGGCGTGCGCTGGCCCTGACAGCCGAATCCGCGGCCGATCGGTTGCAGGCGACCTGCGCGGTGCCCGCCTGCAAGTTGGGACTCCCCATCGGGCTGCGCGAAACCGACGCGCTCTTCGACTGCCTGGCGCGCCTCAGCAGGCAGGCTCCTCCGGAACCCTTCGTCAAAGAACGCGGCCGCCTGGTGGATGCCTACGTCGATGGGCACAAATACCTGGCAGGCAAGCGTGCTGTGCTCTACGGCGAGGAAGATTTGGTGGTTGGTCTGGCGGCCTTCCTGACCGAAACCGGGATCGTGCCCGTACTCGCCGCCTCGGGCGGTAAAAGCGGTGTCCTGCGGCAGACCCTGACGGAAGCCGCGCCGGAAACAGCCAGCAAGACGCAGGTGGTGGATGACGCGGACTTCGTGCAAATCGAAGCTGCGGCCAAGGCGCTCCAGCCAGACCTGGTGATCGGCCACAGCAAAGGCGCCAAACTGGCCCGGGCACTGGATATTCCCCTGGTGCGCGCCGGCTTTCCGATTCACGACCGCTTCGGCGGTCAACGCCTGCACCATTTGGGCTACCGCGGCACCCAGGAACTCTACGACCGTATCGTCAATGCGCTGCTGGAGAAGACCCAGACAGAATCCGACATCGGCTACAGCTATATGTGAGCGCGCCACTCGGCGCGCAGGAGGAGACCCGCATGGATATCTCCAAGCATCCCTGTTTCAATCAAGAAGCGAAAAGCAAATATGGCCGCGTGCATCTGCCGGTCGCGCCAGCCTGCAACGTGCAGTGCAACTTCTGTGATCGCAAGCACGATTGCGTGAACGAGAGCCGGCCCGGTGTGACCAGCGTGGTCCTTTCGCCCTGGCAGGCACTGGCCTATCTTAAGGACTTGATGCAGCGTCGCCCCGAGATCGCCGTGGTCGGGATCGCGGGGCCCGGCGACCCGCTGGCAAACGCCGAGGCCACCCTCGAGACGCTGCGTCTGGTGCGCGCCGAGTTCCCGGAGATGCTGCTCTGCCTGGCCACGAACGGGCTGCAACTGGCGCCGCACGTCGAGGAGTTGCAGCGGCTCTGCCTCAGTCACGTTACGATCACCGTCAATGCGGTGGATCCTGCGATCGGGGCCCGGATCTATGGCTGGATGCGCGACGGCCACCGCACCCTGCGCGGCGTGGAAGGCGCAACATACCTGCTGGAAAGGCAAATGCAGGCCTTGCGCGCCCTGCAAAACAGCGGGATCCTTGTCAAAGTCAATAGCATCATCATCCCCGGCATCAATGACACCCACATCCCGGAGATTGCACGCCGGGTCCAGGAGTTCGGTGCGCAGATGATGAACTGCATCCCGCTGATCCCAGCGCCCGGCACGCCGTTTGCGTCGATTCCAGCTCCCGAGCCGCCGATGATTCATGCGGTGCGCCAAGCGGCGGGGGCGCACCTGCCACAGATGGCACATTGCAGTCGCTGTCGGGCGGATGCCTGCGGCTTGCTGAACGAGGGGACGGGTGAGGCATCGCTGGCCGCCCTGCAAGCGGCCGCCGCGCTTCCACTTAACCCGGCCGAAAGCCGCCCCTATGTGGCAGTGGCTACGCGCGAGGGGTTGCTGGTCAACCGACATCTGGGCGAAGCCGATGAGTTCTGCGTGTACGTGGAGGAGGCCGACGGATACCGCCTGGTCGAGACGCGTCCGGCGCCGCCGCCGGGCTCCGGACGCGAACGCTGGCACAAACTGGCCATGCGGTTACGCGACTGTCGCGCCTTGCTGGTCAGCGGCGCGGGTCCGGCACCACGGAATGCGCTGGCGGGTAAAGGACTGCGCGTGATTGAGATGGAAGGGCTGATCGAGGAGGCGCTAGGGCCGGTCTTTCGCGGGGAAGAGTTGCCGCGCGGCTTGCAGCGCTGTTTCGCCGGCTGCGGCATGGGGTGCGCTGGCAACGGCCAGGGGTGCGGCTGAAGCGTGGCCTAGCCCGTGATTCCACCACCGGTCTCTCTGTGTTCAAAGTAAAACCATACCCTAGGAGAGCAAGATGCAAAAACCGAAGTATCACATCCTGGTCTGCTGCAGCTTTCGCGCGAGTGGCGCGCCACAGGGCGTCTGCCACAAGAAAGGTGCCGTCGGCCTCCTCCCCTTCCTGGAGAATGAACTCGCAGACCGCGGCATTGATGCGCTGGTATCGAGCACCGGTTGTTTGAAGGTCTGCGAAAAGGGACCGATCATGGTCATCTATCCGGCGGGCTGGTGGTATGGCCAACTGGATGAGACGCGCCTCGCCGCGGTTCTCGACGTATTGGAAAAGAACGAACCCGCCACCAGCCTGCTCATCGAGTAAACCATGAGCACGATGCCGCGCAACGTGGCCATCATTGACACGACCCTGCGCGACGGAGCGCAGGCTCCGGGTGTCGCCTTTACAACCCGCGAGAAGCTCGCGATCGCGCAGGCGCTGGATCAGGCGGGCGTGCCGGAACTGGAGATCGGCATACCAGCCGCCGGGCCGGAGGAACGCGCGGATATTCAGGCCCTCTTGCAGGCCGGCCTCCGGGCCAAGCTCTCGGTGTGGTGTCGCGCGCAGGAAGCGGATCTGGCCTGGGCGGCGCAGACCGGCGTCCGTGCGGTACATATCTCGTTCCCGCTCTCGCCGCGCCTCTTGCAGGCCTTCGGCAAGAACGCGCGCTGGTTACATGAGCAAATGGCGCGTTTGATCCCGCAGGCCAAAAGTCACTATGACTATGTCTCGATAGGCGCACAGGATGCGTCGCGGACTGATCCAGCGGCCGTGGCTGATTTTGCCAGGCAGGTTTGCGCGCTCGGCGCCGATCGCCTCCGTATCAGCGATACGGTGGGGGTCCTGCTGCCGATGCAAACGGATACGCTCATCCATACGCTGTGCACCGAGGTGCCCGGGCTGCCGATCGACTTCCACGCCCACAACGACCTGGGCATGGCCACGGCGAACACGGTGACGGCGGTAGCTGCCGGGGCACAATTCGTCAACGTGACGGTCAACGGCCTGGGAGAGCGTGCGGGCAATGCCGCGCTGGCGGAAGTCGCCGCCGCGCTGCAGCTGATCATGGGCCATGATACGGGCTTGCGCCTGGAGCAGATGCAGACCCTCAGTGAAGTCGTGGCGCACGCGGCGCGTCGTACGCTGCCACCCGCCCAGCCGGTGATCGGTGCAAGCGTCTTCGTGCATGGATCCGGCCTGCACTGCGCGGCACAGTTGCAGGATGCGCTGGCCTATCAGCCGTTTGCGAGTGAGCGGATCGGCCAGCAGACACCGGCCTTCGCGCTTGGCGCCACATGTGGCCGCGCCGGCTTGGCCCATGCGCTGGCGCGCCTGGGAATCGATCCCGCCAACTGTGATCTGGATGGCTTGCTGGCGCGCCTGCGCGCCTGCGCGCGCACACATAAGCGGCTGGTTACCGATGATGAACTGCGCGTGTTAGCTGAGACGCGGCAGGAGAAGGCAGTATGAATAAGCACGATGCCTTGCCAAACAACCGAGTCAAGAGAATGCCTACCCATGAAACGATCGAACGCCGAACATGCTGGCTAACCGGCTGGCGAGTGGGGCTGTTGCTGGCAACGCTCTGTGCGCAGGCCGTCCCGCTGGCAGCATCTGCCGCAACCGGACCGGCCCCGGCGCCCGTAATCGTCTTCGCCGCCACCACGATCCAGAAACCGCTGCAGGAACTGGCTCAACAGTTTAACCACGGCCAAACCCGTTTCGAGTTCTGTTTTGATTCTTCCGGCGTGCTCGCCAAGAAGATCGAAAACGGCGCCGCTGCGGATCTCTTTGTCGCCGCCGATACCGGCTGGACCGATAAACTAGCCCAAAAGGGTCTACAACTCCCCGGAACAACAAACACCATTCTGGCCTCGACGGCCCTGATCGTCATTCAACCGGCGGGCAACACACCTATCCAAGCACTGTCGGACCTGCCGCACCTGAACCGGGTGGCCATCGGGGATCCGGCTACTGTGCCGGCCGGCACGTATGCCCGTGAAGCCTTAACGAATGCCGGTGCCTGGGAGGGCCTCGCGGGCAAGCTGGTATGCGCTGGCAATGCCACAGCAGTGATTAAATTGGTAGAACTCGGCGAGGTAGATGCCGGGATCGTGATGACCGGGGCACCGGTGAATCAGGAGAAAGTGCGCACCACCCTGGTCATCCCCGGGATGCTGCACCGGCCGATTCTCTATTCTGCCATGCGGCTGAAAAACGGTGGCGCGCCCGAAAAGGCCCAGGCTTTTTTCACGTTTCTAGGTACGCCAGCGGCGCAGGCCGTGTTACGCAACTTTGGTTTCACACCGGCGCCAGAACCTGCTAGCCGAGCGGTTGCCGGACCCCGTTGAAACTGTGGCGCGCACGATCCGCTCATTCCGCCATTCTCATGATGGACTTGTGGCGGCGGGTCCGGCGGGTCGGCCTACCAATAGTAGGGTGAAATCGAAGAATTGTGCCAGGTAGGGCGGGGCCGCCGGACCCGCAGGATGCCACAATGAGAATAGCGGCAGGTAATTATGCTGATATTAAGCGAAACCGAATGGTCGGCCCTGAAGCTCTCGCTGCTGCTCGCGGGCGGCGCCGCGCTCGTGACGCTGCCGCCCGGGGTACTGCTCGGCTGGCTTTTGGCGCGGCGGCAATTCCCCTACAAGCTGCTGGTGGAGATCCTGGTCTTTCTGCCTTTGGTGACGCCGCCGGTGGTGACGGGGTATATTATTCTGATCTTTTGCGGACGCCACGGCTGGCTGGGAAAGCCGCTCCTGGACGGGTTCGGCCTGCAGATGGTCTTTGCCTGGCCAGGGATGTTGCTGGCCGCCGCTGCCAGCGGCTTCCCACTGCTCGTGCGCTCAGTGCGTACTGCGATCGAAGGAGTGGATGTGCGGCTGGAACAGGCGGCCGCCACCCTCGGGTTTCCCCCCTGGCGCGTATTCTGGCGCATCACGCTGCCGCTCGCCTGGCCAGGGGTGCTGGCAGGATCCGTGCTCTGTTTCGCCCGGGCCGTCGGCGAGTTTGGCGCCACGCGCGTGGTAGGGATGAACACCGATGGTCACCGCACCTTACCGCTGGAGATCTACTACCAGATCGATGCGCCGGATGGCACAGGCGTGGAACTGTTGCGTCTGGTGCTGCTCTCCTTGCTCTTATCCGCCGGCGCCCTCTGCCTGTGTGAATTTCTCCTGCGCCGGAAAAACCGCGGGAGCACCCCATGATCGAAGCACGTTGCCGAGTCGAGCGTGGCGCTCTGCGGCTGGACGTGGAGCTGGTCTCCGCCGCGCCGGTGATCGGCATCTTCGGCCCATCCGGTTCCGGCAAAACCTCCGTGCTCTATGCCATCGCCGGCCTGCTGCGCCCCACCAGCGGTGCCATTGCGGTGGACGGGGTACTGACTGACGACCCGATCAATGACCTGCAGCTCCCGCCACACCGCCGTCAGATCGGCTTTGTCTTCCAGGAGAACCGCCTCTTCCCGCATTGGACCGTGGCGCAGAACCTCCTGGCCGGCTATCGCCTCCGGAAAGCGCGCGCCGCGCGTATGCCGTTGGAAGCCGCCATCGCGCTGCTGGATTTGGAGCCGTTGCTGGACCGGATACCCGACAGTCTCTCCGGCGGGGAACAGCGACGCGTGGCCATTGCCCGCGCCTTGCTCACCTCACCACGCCTGCTGATTCTGGATGAACCCTTGACCGGCCTGGATGCGCGCTTGCGGGACTCGCTGCTCCATTACCTACAGCGCCTGACCCAACAGCTTGCCGTGCAAATCCTCTACGTCAGCCACACCCTGGGCGATTTCCTGACCCTGGCCAACGTGGCGGCCGTGGTGCGAGATGGCACCTGCCGCCTGATCGGCAGCCCGGAACAGTTGCTCGATCTCTACGCCGGTAGCGCCGCGGAAACTATGGAAGCCACACTCTGTGGTTACGTGACGGCCCCCGGGCCTGATCCAGGGTTGATGGAAGTCGGCCTAGGCCGCGCCACGGTAATGACGGTCGGGCCAGCCCTGCCGCGCGGCACACCGGTACGCCTGACCCTTGCCGCCAGTCAGGTACTGCTGGCGCTGCCGCCGTTGCCGGCCTTGAGTATCCGCAACCGTTTGCCGGCGCGCATTGTGGCCCTGCATCCCACCGGCGGCCATGCGCTCGTCGCGCTGGACATGGACGGCCAGCGCCTCTTTGCGGATGTGACGCTGGCCGCGGTCCGCGAACTCGCCCTGCGCCCCGGCCTGGACGTCATCGCCTGTTTCAAAGCCCGCGCCGCCCGGCTAACAGCACCCGCCAGCATGAGTGCGGCGGTGGATGATATCGCTCAGAGCGGCCAGCAGATCCAGTCCAGTTCCGCGGAGCTTTCGAATCTCGCCGAACGCCTGAAGACGCTGGTGGGGCAGTTCAAGGTCTGATCTCAGTCCGTGTCAGGCGCAAGCACCTGGAGGTAGGACCATTAATGTTGGCCACAAAAGGCACATAAATCACAAAAAACCGTTTTCTTTTTTGTCTTTTGTGCTTTTTGTGGCTAAATTCCGCCTGGCGGGGAGTCCGCAGAACCAGGCCTGCAGGAAAAGACCATGGGTGCCAGCCCGTGGCGGGCGGTCGCCACGGCCATCGTGCACGTGCTGTTGAAGCCACCGCAACCAGGTCGCTTTAGGCCAGTCGGCAGCGTAATCATTGTCGCAGCTCCCCGGTGGGCTGGCCCCACCGGCAGCAAAGATCCGACCAAAGAGGCCAAAACCGCGAAAGAAATGGAGCGGCGCGAGGAGCAGCCGCAACGGCCGCAGCTCGCACGATTACATCTGAGGCGCTTGCAAAACTCCCGGTTTTGCAAGCGGAGGGTTCAGGGTTCGGGGTTCAGGAGTCGTTTCCGGCCTAATCTCTGGCATCCTGAACCCTGACTCCCGGCGTTTCCTCGGGTTTTGCAAACGCCTCATCTTCTATTCCTTTGCCTGTCTTCTAGCTTACGCTGATCTCTCCGGTCCCCGTGCCTTCCTGCGCCCGTCCAGCAGCAACCAAGCACCACGCACATTCATTCGCGTCCATTAGCGTTCATTCGCGGTTAATGCTTGCGCGGCATACCTGTCACCTAACACCTACCACCTAACACCTGCCCTGCCTCTCCCCGGCGCCAGCAACCAAGTACCACGAACATTCCATTCGCGTCCATTAGCG
>CAIOST010000288.1 GCA_903861045.1 uncultured bacterium
AGGCGAGAACCGCATCGATCCCGGCGCGTAACACTCGTTTCACGTCATGCTGCGTCGTCATGCACAGCTAAAGTAGACCGGCGGGCCTCATTTGTCCAGCGATATTTGTGTGTAAAGGGCAGGGCGAGCCCGCCGGGGCGGTGCGCGCGGGGTGAGGGATGGCGTACGCGGGGCGGGCCGGGCGGTACGCGCGAGGTGACGACTATGGCGCGCCACGCCTTGCTGGCCTCGCGCTTGGGCACGTGCGAGGCACAAGGGCGAGGCGCCCGCCGAGCAGGACACGTGTATATTCAACGTAACCACTCAGGTATCAGGGTTCAGGGAATACCTGACGATTCGCCCTTCTTTGTTCGACCAGATAGCCACGCCCCAAACGCGCGACCGCTCTGGCGGTGAAATCCGGCCTGAACCCCGAACCCTGAACCCTTCCCTCCTGAGTAGTTACGTTTCGGACTTCGCGCTTCGAGTTTCGATTTTCGATTTTCTGCGGAGGCGGGCGGCCGCCTCTACTTATTCGGCCGGTGACGCGCCGCCAGTACCCGCGCGGCCATGCTGGCGCCAGCCGGCACGACCGGCGGCGGCGGACAGTGACACGCCGACTGCTCCTGATAGGTGTCGCGCAGCGACGCGACGTGCAGTGCCTGCCGGAACGCCTCCAGCTTCATCCGGGTGGCAGGTGTCACACGCATCCGCACCGGCCGCTCCGCCTCCAGACAGAGGAAGTTATCGTCATACTTGGCTTCCATCCCCTCCAGCGTGAGCCAAACCCAGAGCGCCGGGTGCTTGGCTGTCAGTGTCACGGCATAGCTGTTATCATCCCACGGCCGGACATCCACGCGGATCTTAGGCGCCAGCAGCTCCAGTTGCTTGGGCCGGCCAAAGAGGACCAGATTTGACGATGTCGCGGCCCCCTGCTCGTCCACTGCCACCAGCCAGACCAGCAGATCGCGCGGTCCGTGCTTCTGCAGCAAATCGTTCAGGCGCAGCGTGGTTTGCACCGCGCTGCTACCGGCCGGCAGGTTGTACTTCTTACTCCCCTCGCGCAGCAACGTACCATCGACCTGCGTCACCCGCCACTGCACTTCCCCCCGACAGGGGCGCAGCTGATCGCTGGCCAGGTGCACCTCGACCGTCCCATCGGCGACGTGTTCCACGCCGGAAATGAGCAGCGGCGCATAAAAGCGCCGTGCCAGATAGTGTAGCGCCTTCCAGCGGCCGGCATAATCCAGCGATGACCAGCTCGCCACCGGCCAGCAATCATTGAGCTGCCAGTACAGGGCCCCCATGCAACGCGGCCGGTTACGCCGCCAATGCTCCACGGCATACTTGATGGCCATCCCCTGCTGGATCTGGCTCAGCCAGACCGTGTTCTCAAACCCCGTCGGCAGGCGATACCACTCCAGCATATACTGCATGATCACTGCATTGCCGATGCCACTGCGCTGATGATGCTCCATCACGGGGCTGGTGACGTTGCGATCCGCTGGTTCGGTGTAGGTCGCCACCATGCGCGGCTCCGGGAAGCTCTGAAAGCCGAACTCGCTGCAAAAGCGGTGCATAGCCGTGCGATACCACTCGAACGGCTGCCGGCCGTGCCAGACGTCCCAGAGGTGGCTATCGCCGCGCGCGGGATCATTGAAATTGCGGCGGTCGCCCGGCGCGGGCGTATGCGGGCTGCACGGCCAATAGTCGCGCTGCGGATCGAGTTGCGTGACCAGCTCCGGCAACAGCACATCGAAGAGCCGGGCATAGTCGGTCTGACTCATCTGCCGCTCGCCCCACTCCTCCCCCACCAGCCCCTGCTCCAGCTCGTTATTGCCACACCAGAGCGCCAGCGAAGGATGGTGGCGTAAGCGGCGGATGTTCTGCTCCGCCTCCTGCCGCACATTGGCCAGCCACGCCTCGTCAAAGGTGGGGTAGGTAGAGCAGGCAAACATGAAATCCTGCCAGACACAGAGCCCGTATTCATCGCACAGGTCATAAAAGGCATCGTTTTCGTAAATTCCCCCGCCCCAGCAGCGCAGCATATTCATGTTAGCCATAGCCGCGGCCTTGATCAACCGGGCATATTCCACCCGCGTGAGGCGGGTGACAAAGGCATCGGCCGGGATCCAATTGGCCCCCTTGGCAAAGAAGGGGACGTCATTGACTACAAACTGGAACGATTCGCCCCATTCGTCGGCATGGCGGTCCAACCGCAGCGTGCGCAACCCGATACGCCGCGTCGTCTGGTCCAGTGCGACCCCGTCTGCGACCAGCTCGGCTTTGACCTCGTACAGCGGCTGCTCCCCCATGCCATTGGGCCACCAGAGCTGCGGATTCTTGATGGCCAGCCGGGCGCTGGCCACCCCCTGCTCCAGGCGGACGCGGGTACTGGCCACCACGCCCCCCTTGTAACTGACCTGCAGCGTCGCTTCCAGCGGTGCCGCCGTGTCGCAGACCTCCGCCCGCACGGTCAGGTCGAGACTGACGGCGCCGCCGCGGGCATGTTGCTGCCGGACTTCCAGCTCCGTCAGGCGGGCGGTGTCCCATGCCACGATCCGGATTGGCCGCCAGATCCCGGCGGTTACCAGCACCGGCCCCCAATCCCAGCCGAAGTTGCACGGCTCCTTGCGCAACCAGGCACGTCCGGGGACCTCCAGCGGTCCGCCCCAGCCCGGTAAGGCTCGCATAGCCTGGCGCTCCCGCACATAGCGCACGGCGGAATCAAAGCGAATGGCAAGCCGGTTGTTGCCCGGTTGCAAGAGCGAACGGATATCAAACTCCCAGACACGGTACATGTTATGCGTGCGCCCCACCTCCACACCATTGACGCAGATGGTGGCAAGTGTATCCAGCCCTTCGCAACGCAACCGCACGCACGAATCCGCCGGTACTTCTTCCAGATGGAACGTGCGCTCGTAGGTCCAGTCCGTCTCGCCCACCCACTGAGCCTGCGTCTCCTGCTCGCGGAAGAACGGGTCTTTGATCTCGCCGGCTGCCAGCAGATCCGTATGCACACACCCCGGCACCGTGGCCGGCCAGCTCTTCTTCTGCCCCACCCGATGCAACGCCCACGCCCCCGACAATTCGATATTCCTCATCCGCCCCCCCCATCATGATTGGTTTTATTACCCCAGACGTACCAGCCACCCCACCCACCACTCATGAGAAAATAGCCTACTTGCCGCAGAAAAGACAAGTCTGCTCTTTTCGGGCGCATTCTTGTTTCATTACAGAGTTGCGTTCCGTAGGCCGGAACTCCGGTTCCGGCCATGGAATGGGCCGCAACCGGAGTTGCGGCCTACAACACTACAACGCAAAGCAAGGGGATCAGGGATGCGCCCGCTCTTTTCTGTGGCAACGGGCGCAGCCCCATTCCGGTTGCGCGCAACATAAATGGGGCTGCGCCCGTTGCAAGGCGGGTTGACAGGATGCGTCCGGTCTGTAAAACTCTATTTTCTATGGGTGCTAAGCGTAAAGTTATTGTCTTCCTGGGCGATGGCATGGCGGATGAGCCGCTGCCGCAACTGGGTAACCGCACGCCGCTGCAAGCGGCCAACAAACCGGCCATGGACCGGATCGCCCGGGAAGGACGGTCCGGCACGCTGTTGACGCTACCCGCCGGCTTCCCCACCTCCAGCGATGTGGCCAATATGTCCGTGCTGGGGTGCGACCTGCAGACGGAACTATGCGGCCGCGGCCCGCTCGAGGCCGCCAGCCAAGGGATCCCGCTGGGACCGCACGACATCGCCTTCCGCGTCAACCTGGTACGGGGGGACGGCGAAGGGGTGCTGCGGGACTATTCCGGCGGACAGATCTCCAAGGCGGATGCCGCCGCTGCCATTGCGCAGCTTAACGCGTCGCTGGGGTCGGCCTCCGTGCGCTTCTATCCCGGAGTCAGTTACCGCAACCTGCTGATCCTTTCCGGGCCCGAGTTCAGCGCCGAGGTCCTATGCGACAAGCCCGACGACAACCACGGCAACCTCCTAGCGGAACACCTGCCACGCGCGAAAACCGAAGCCGGCCGGCACACGGCCGCGGTGCTGTGCGACCTCATTACCCGCGCGCACACCGTCCTGCAAGAGGCGCACGCCAACGCCATTTGGCCTTGGAGCGGGGGGCGCGCCGGCGCCATCCACAAGCTCACGCAGCGCTACGGCATCACGGCGGCCGTCATCTCCGCCGTGGATGTGATCAATGGCTTGGGCCGCTGTATGGGGATGGAGGTCATCCACGTCCCGGGCGCCACGGGGTATATTGACACCCATTACGAAGGGAAGGCGGATGCCGCCCTCGCAGCGATCCAGACGCATGACTTTGTCTTTGTGCACGTCGAAGGGTTGGACGAGGTCTCCCATGCGCAGGATGCGGCGTTGAAGATCCGGGCCATCGAGGATTTTGACCGGCGCCTGATCGGGCGCGTCCTAGCCGCGGTCGATCCGGCGGTGACGCTGGCCGTGCTGCCAGACCACCCCGTGCCGGTGCGCACCGGTAAGCATACGCGGACGCCGGTACCGGTCGCCATCCGGTGCGCCGCCTGGACCGCGGACAGTGTGCAGACCTACGACGAAGCCGCCTGCCTGCAGGGGGCGCTCGGCGCCCTGGAGGGGCGTGCCTTCATGGATCTGCTATTCGCAGAGGGGCAACCATGAACATCCTCGTAACCGGCGGCGCAGGGTATATCGGCAGTCACACCGTGTTGGAGCTGCTGCACGCGGGCCATCAGGTCACGGTGGTAGACAACCTGTGCAACAGCAAGGAAGAGTCGCTGCGGCGGGTGCGCGCCCTCACCGGGAAGCCGGTGGCCTTCCACCCGGTGGATCTACTGGACCGCCACGCGCTACACGCGCTGCTGGACGGCACGCGGTTCGATGCGGTGATCCACTTTGCCGGGCTCAAGGCCGTGGGCGAATCCGTACAGAAGCCGCTGGAGTACTATCACAACAACATTACCGGAACGCTGGTGTTGCTGGAGGCGATGCGCAGCCACGGCGTGACGCGGCTGGTGTTCAGCTCCTCCGCCACGGTTTATGGCATCCCCAAGTCCATGCCGCTGCGGGAGAATGCGCCGCTGGGGGCCACCAACCCCTACGGGTATACCAAGCTGATGATCGAGCAGATGCTGCAGGATTTCCACCAGGCCAACCCGGGGTGGGGAATAGCGCGACTGCGTTATTTCAACCCCGTCGGCGCGCACGCCAGCGGCCGCATGGGCGAGGATCCTAACGGAATTCCGAACAACCTCATGCCGTTCGTAGCCCAAGTGGCGGTGGGCAAACTGCCCAGGCTGCGCATTTTTGGCAACGACTACCCCACGCCGGACGGCACCGGGGTGCGCGACTACATCCACGTGGTGGACCTGGCGCGCGGCCATCTGGCGGCCCTGGATTATCTGATGCAACAGCCGTCGCTACTCACCGTCAATCTGGGCACCGGGCGCGGGTACAGCGTACTGGAGATGGTGCAGGCTTTTGAGAAGGCCTCGGGGCGGTCGATCCCCTACGAGATTGTGGCGCGGCGCCCCGGGGATATCGCGGAGTGCTATGCCGACCCGGCGCGGGCGCGCGAGCTGCTGGGGTGGCAGGCGGCACGTGGCATCGAAGCGATGTGCGCCGACCAGTGGCACTGGCAGTCACAAAATCCGCGCGGCTACGCATAGGCGCGCGGGGCGCATCAGTGCTTAGGCACAGGCGCCGTCCGGTCAAAGTACGACTCGGCTGCGCCGGCACCTTTGCCCATCTCCGTGTGCAGCCGTTTGATATGTTGCTGCGTCTCCGTATGCAGGATCGTGCTGACCGCCTGATATTCCGAGGCATCTGACGACACGCTTACGTAAAAGCGGCTTTCCAGCAGGGTGCATTCCAGCTTCAAGGCCAGGGCAAAGGCTTCGTCGGACTCCAGACGGCGTGTCGTCAGAGCCTGTTCGGCCCCGGCCAGGATGGCCCGCGTCCCCGCGAGGTTCTCCTCGTTGAACCGGCCGATATTCTGGAAGAGGTGCCCACGGGCCAGCAAGGCGTGCAGATGGTCCAGTGCCTGGGAGTGCTGCCGTTCCTCCTGTGCCAGCCGATGCCAGAAGGCGGCATGCGGGGGGAAGGCGGCGGCGAACTTCTCGTATAGGTCTGCCAACTGTCTTTCACAATCAACCAGCGCATCAATGATTTGTCCCTGCGCAAGCAAGACTGCATCCTTTACTGAACTCATCGGATCTCTCCCAAGGGTTGGTGCAGGCCGGTTACGCCGGGCGCATCCTGGCCTCGGCGAGGAGGGCGACGATCCGTTGGCGATGTTCCTGCGTCTGCCCGTACAGCACCTGAAAGACGGCCCGATTAGCGGGAGTATCGGAAGCGACGACGGTGAAAAACTCCTTCTCGATCAGACTGGTTTCCAAGTCCATCGCGGTGGCCAGCGCCTTCACCAGGGTGACCGGTTCCGTGCTGGCGACCTGGATCTGTTTGCGAATGTAATCGCAGGAGGTCTGCAGGCCGGTGGTGTTGAACTTGCGCTCAACAAAGAAACAGGTCTCGTTGTCCACGCGCTTAGCCAGTTGGGCCAACACCTCGCCATGGATGTGCTCTTCCCGGGCCAATTGGTCCCAGAACGCATCCAAGGTCGGAAAGAGGTTCTGGTAGACCCGGTAAAGCTGTTCGATCCAGGCTTCCTGCTGAATCATCAGGATGAAGATGTCACTCTGGGTATTGAAGGTCGTAGTGGTGCTCGTCATAGGATGTCTCCGGCGACGCCCAGCAATATAATCAGTACTTGCTATATAATAAGCCTTACTACGGCTTAACGACAAGCTTGTTGTATGGCTGGGGCAGGGCATGGTCTTTTCCTGAAGCGACACCTTACGCAGGCTGGCTGTAGCAAGGTCTTTGTGGTAACCGCAGCAGCAGCTTTTGTGTATGCTAATGCTGGGTTAGTTTTGTTTTGCTGAGGGTATGGACATGGGTAGGATCGGCGCAGGCAATTAAGGTTGGCCACAAAAGGCACATAAATCACAAAAAACCGCTTTCTTTTGTGTCTTTTGTGCTTTTTGTGGCTAGATTCCGCCCGGCGGGGAGTCCACAGAACCAGGTCTTCAGGAAAAGACCATGA
>CAIOST010000289.1 GCA_903861045.1 uncultured bacterium
CCCCGCCCTACCTGCCACAATTCGTCGATTTCACACTGTTATTGGTAGGGCGGGGCCGCCGGACCCGCCGCCACAAGTCCAAAATGAGAATTGCTGTGGGCCCCTGAAGGGCGGGAGTTGGAAGATGGGATGATGGAGCAACACCCGCTTGGCATGGTCGATTTACACTTGCTACAGGGAATGGATTCCTCAAGCACCACTTGATGTAGCATGGTCACCTGCGAATCGCAGGAAATTGCCTGTTTCCTGCTCGTCCCCATCCTTCCAATCATCCAGCCCCCCAATCTTCCGTAGTTCAGGGGCTGCTGTTTTCCATGTGACTTCTCTCCCGCGGCAGGGTACCATGTTGGTTTTGCGAATCGTGCCGGAGAAGCCGGCGCACGCTCGGGGACGTTTGATTGGGTAAGGATAACAAAAGCATGAAGCGGATACAGGCAAGCGGGTTGGTTTTAGTCATGGCATTAACGCTGTCAAGCGGCTGCTCCCAGTGGATCAGCAAGCGGGCACTGGAGCGTGGCACCGTCGCCATGAAACGCGGCGACTATGCCACCGCGGTCACGCAGTTCGAAAAGGCCTCCCGTCACATCGTGGATTCGCCGGACCTCTATTACAATCTCGGCAAGGCCAATCAGCAGCTCAACAAGCTGGATGTCGCCCTGCGGAACTACGAAACCGCGCTGACCCTGAAGCCTGGCGACACCGACTGCATGCTGAGCATCGGCGAGATCCTGCTCCAGCGGCAGCGCTGGGATGAAGCCATTGCCATCTACGAAAAAGCCAGCCTGAACCTGCCGCCGGACGCGCGCCTGCTCTGTTCGCTAGCCAAGGCGGCCAATGGTGCCGATCGTCGCGATGCCGCCCGCATCTATCTGGTGCGCGCCCTGCGCGTGGATCCGAATTATGCGGCGGCCCATTATGACATGGGCTGCCTCTATCGCGACATCTACATGCTGCCCGCTGAGGCCATCGAACAGTTTGACAGCTACCTCCGCCTGGCGAATCCGCAGGAGCCGCACACGGCCAGCGCCCGCGAAAAGATCCTACAACTGAAACAAGTACTGGTACGGCAGGCCATCCAACTGCCGGCCGGTGCCAAGCGTGATCCCGCCGGTGCCCTCAAACTCATCGCCGAAGGGGACCGCCAACAGGTGGCCAAGCAGCCGGCCAAAGCCGAAAAAGCCTACCGCGACGCCCTGCTGGCCGACCCGCTCTCCCAGGATGCCCTCGTAAAAATAGCCCTCTGCTGCAAAACCAAGAATGCCCTGCCGGAAGCCCTGAAACTACTGCAGCGCGCCGCCAACCTGGAACCCCTGCGCCAAGCCACACTGTTGGAAACCGCTCAGACCGCCATGGCGCTCAAGGACTGGAACACCGCCGGCCACATGCTCAGCCGCGTGCTGGCCACCTCCCCGACCTATGCCCCCGCTTATGCGTCCATGGCAATCGTGCGCCAAAATCAAGGGCAAAAAAGTGCCGCGCGCGTCTATGCCGAACAGTTTGTACGCCTGGCGGCGCCCGGCCCGGATCGTGATCGCTACGACTCGTGGGCCAAAACCCTGCCACAATAACCGTCTCCGCCCGTTAGCTAGAACCAGAACCTGCGCATGAACGAAGGGGTCATACTGCCGATAGCAAGTCTACTGCTCGGGCTCCCGACCGGCGCGTGGCTGGATCTCGGCTGTGCCGTGATCACCCTGACCAGCATCAGCGTCGGTTCCCGCCGCGGCCTTACCGCCGAAATCCCACTCGGTGTGGGGTGGTTCTGCGGGCTGCTCGCGGCCTGGTATGCCTATGCGCCCATCCATGCCTGCCTGCAGCAACAACCCTGGATGCAGGGCGAGCCGGAGTTCCTCTTATTCTTCTGCCTCGTGGCGGCCGTGCTGCTGGCCTGGGTCGCGGCGGTGCTGGTCTCGCGCGGCTTGAGCCTGCTCGCCATCCAGGTGGAAAAGACGGCCGCCGACTATGCGCTGGGAACCGTGGCCGGGGTGATCCGGGCTTTTGTAATCCTGCTGATTGTAACCGCCATCCTGTTGGGCCAACCGTGGTGGCACCGGGGGCGCGAACTCTTCTGCGAGCAATCCTGGACCGGTCGCCTCTTCACCCCCTGGGCATCCACCCTCCTGCTCACCCTCCAGAAGCTCAATCCGCACTTCGAGATCCACCGCCGGACCGATGACCCCGGCGACGTCATTCGCGATCGTCCGCCTTCCTCCAAGCCCTAACCGGCCCAACTCCCGAAATTAGCGTGTCCGTATGGGCCAGCGAGTGACCGAACCGATCCTGGATGAGATCCGCGCGCGCACCGACATTGTCGGACTCGTGAATGCCCACGTCACCCTGCGCCGCGTGGGCAACACCTTCAAGGCCTGCTGTCCGTTCCACAAAGAGAAGACGCCGTCTTTTCACGTCAACCCTACGCGCCAAACCTATCACTGCTTCGGCTGCGGCGCACATGGCGATGTCTTCAAGTTCCTCATGATGCAGGATGGGCTCGCCTTCATGGACGCTGTCCGGCTCCTGGCCGAACGCGCCGGCGTGGCACTCTCCGTAGAGACCGACTACGCCGCCGAAGAACGCAACACCTTGCTGGCCATCCACGCCGAACTCGCCGCCTTCTACCGCCGTTGCCTCCTGCAAATCCGCGAGGCCGACGCCGCCCGTGCGTATCTCACCAGTCGCAAACTCACCGACGACGTGTCCGAGCGCTTCGCCATCGGCTATGCCCCGCAGGCCCCCGACACCCTGCTGCGCTGGGGCGAAAAATACCACTTCAACCCGGAACAGCTCGTCAGCGCCGGCCTGCTCGCCCCGCCCAACAACCCCGACCGACCGGACGCCTACTACGACCGTTTTCGCGGCCGCCTGATGTTCCCCATCTGCGATGTGCAGGGGCGCGTGGTCGCCTTCAGCGCCCGCGTGCTCGACCCGAAAAGCCACCCCGCCAAATACGTCAACAGCCCGGAAACCCCCATCTTCGTCAAAAGCCGCATTCTCTACGCGCTCGACAAGGCCCGCAGCGCCATCGTCAAGAGCCCGCGCCGCGAAGCCATCATCTGCGAAGGGCAGATCGACGTCATCCGCTGCCATGCCGCCGGCTTCGACACGGCCGTAGCCTCGCAGGGGACCGCCTTTACCAAAGACCATGTGGAGCTGCTGAAAAAATACGCCGATAGCGTGCTGCTGGTCTTTGACGGCGATTCGGCGGGCCGCAAAGCAGCCTTGCGCACCGGCGGCCTCTTTCTCGACACCGGCATCCCGGTGCGCGTGGCCGCGCTCCCGCCCGGCGATGATCCGGACTCCCTGCTGCGCGACAAGGGACCCGAGGCCTTCCGCACCATCCTGGAGGCCGCCGTCTCGCTGACCGCCTTCCAGATCCGCGTGCTCTCCGAGGAGGAGCGCGATCCACACGCCATTGATGCCATCAGCCGCATGGCCCAGGCGGTCTTCACCTCCCTGGCCAACTGCCCACAAGCCGTGCTCCGCAGCCACCTGTTGCACGAAGCTGCGGAACTCCTCCACCTGCCAACCGGCGCCATGGAAGAGGATCTGGAAACCATGCGGCAGAAACTGGCCGCGCGCGCTGCGATGTCCCACGACAGCGCTCCGCGTCGCAAAGCAGGCAGCGCGCCACCTGTCGAGCCCCCAGCCGACACACCTGCCACACCAGGCGCCGCGCCCAGCGCCACGCCAAGAGCCGCCCTCGCCGCACCGGCCCCATCCCCGGCCATTATGGCCTCCGAAGTCGAGTTGCGCTTCTGTGAACTGCTGGTGCATCACGGCGACGAAAAGGAGATCGCCGCGCTGGTCAGCGCTTTTGTGCCACTGGATCTGCTGGCACATACGGACACCCGTACGCTGTACGAGGCCTGGTATCGCTCGCAACGCGGCGAGCCGGACGCGCTGACCCAGCTTTCGTCCGCCGGCAGCGCCAGCGTACGCCACATGCTGCTCAAGCTGGCGCGTGGCGATCAGCGCATGGCGCATGCCCGCGAAGCCACGACCCGCGAAGCCACCGACGGCCTGATCGCACGCCTCTGGCTCGCGGCCCTCGAGGCCGAGCGCCCACTCACGCCTGAAGAAGCCCGCCGACTAGCCATCACCACGATCCTGAAGAAACTGAAGCGCCCCAAGGACGCCAACGAACTCTACGAAACCATCGCCGCGGAGCTGGCCCGCCGCACCCTACACCCGCCCCCACCCCGCCCGCTGGCGACACCGGTAGCCGCCGCCGGGCGCGACACCGCCATACCCCTGCGCGCGTCCGAACCCCTGCTACCGGTCCATGATGACGAACCACCGCACGATGACGTGGGCGACCCGCACGAGGAAGATCCGTTCTAGGCCCCAGCAGCCTCAATCTTTCAAGATGTCGGGTGTGGCGCTCGGATGGCGCACGGGAAGGGAGCAACGACGAGTGCGGTCGAGCCCCTCGTTCGTGCCCGTTTTTTCGATTATTTGGGGCACGCGCAGCTGGTCGTAGGCTGCTGCCAGTAGCCCCGGCCCGCCCCCGGGCCGAGGGCGGATTGCTATCCCGGGCTGTTACAAACTTTACGTGCGCTGGTGTGGCCCGGGTCAGTGGCGCCATGCCATACATCCAGCCAAGGAAGCACCCCGGTACAGCATGGTTACGGCATGCGCCAAGCGCTGGATAGCCTAAGAAGATGCTTGCGGCGGCGGCTGCGGCGCGAGGCGCACATGCAGCGGGTAGCGCAGGCGTAGCTGCTGCTCCAGGTGCACCTCGACCCAGTACATGCCGGCGGCCGGGAACTGCAGGTTCACAAAGATCTCCACCGTGGTCGCCACTTGCGCATCATCCGGCAGGTTGATGGCGATCGGCTGCCCTTCGCAAATCATGGTAACCCCATCCGGGCCCACCAGGCGGGAGCGCTGCGTAAAGGCCCCCTTGCCGCAGCACCAGCGATTCACCAGACAGAGGCGCGGAAACATCCCCGGCAACTGCGCCATAAACAGCCCGTCAAACACGCCGATCAGGATGAACTTGCCGTTCCGCTCCTGGCGCACATCATCGCACAACAGACTCGTCTGCAGATCGGGAATCATAAGAAACCTCGCACAATACGCACACCCTTGAGATCGGAACGCCAACACCGCCGAGCATACCACCCGCCCTGCGCCGGGTCTATGCCGAAGATGACGGCCCGGGAACCGGGGGGATACCTGATCCTGAGTGGGAGGGCGAACCTCCCGGTGAGCCGCACAGGAGCAGCGAAGGTCCCGCCTACTTTCCTTTCGGCACAGGACTACGGGTTCGCTGCGCGTTCTCGCCAAAGCAGGGCCAATCTTTGGGTCCGCGGACGCCGGACCGGACGCAATAGACATTCCCGTCATAACTGCCGAAGATAACGCTGCAGCCCGCCAGCGCGGGCGACGAGAAGCTCATCTCTTGCATGGGGAACTTCCAGAGTCCCTTACCGGTTGCGGGATCCAGACAACGCAAATAATGGTCGTACGTTGCCACAAAAACCCTGCCGCCGACCACCGCCGGCGAGGCCTGCACTTCATCACCCGTCATCACCGCCCATAAAATTTTACCATCCTCCAGCGCATGGCAATAAATCTGCCGGTCGTGGCTGCCGACATATACTTTCCCCTCGCTGATCGCGGCAGAGGAGATGCGAGAAGCCGCGTTCGTCATCTTCCAAAGCATTTTTCCGTCCCTGGACGACAGGCAATACAGGGCATCCTTGGCCGCGCCGACGACCAGCCGCTCGCCGCAGACCGCCGGCGTGGCATCAACGCCCCCCCCCGCCTGGAAGTCCCAGACTTTCCGGCCGGTGTTCGCATCCAGGCAATAGATCTTCTGATCCGTGCTGCCGATGAACACGCGCCCGGCGTCGATGGCCGGTGACGACCAGTACCCCTCGCCATCATCCGGGCACGCTCCGGTCTGGTATTCCCAGATCTTGGAGCCATCTTTGCTGTTCAGGCAATACACCTTCCGGTCGTTGCAGGAGAAATAGACTTTCCCGTCCACGACGAGGGGGGATGTGAAGATCTCGTCGCCGGCCTTAAATTCCCAGACGGGTTTGCCGGTCGCGGCGTCCAGGCAGTAGAACTTCTTATCGAGGCAGCCGGTATAGACGCGCCCCCCCGCCACCGCGGGCGAACTGCGAAACTCGCCCGCGGCGAACCGCCAGACCAGACTTCCGTCCTGCGCCGAGAGGCAATAGAAATGATTGTCGAAGCTGCCGAAGTATACCCGGCCGTCCACAATGGCCGGCGAACTGACGACCTGTCCCGCGCCATATTTCCAAAGCATTTCGCCCGGTCGGTAGCGGGCGAGCAACGTCCCCAGGCGCTCGCGCACTTCCGGATCGTTGCTGGCCTGGCGCTCCTTCTCCCAGAGCGGGGCGTGCTCCTCACCGAGCGCTTCCAACGCTTTCACCGCGCGCTCGCGCGCGGCAAAATCCCCAGTGGCGATCTGCGTGACGAGATTCCTGATCTTCTCCGCATCCGTCAAAACCGGTTCCGCTGCGGCGCGCCACGGCAGCACCACGAGCCAAGCCGACAGAAGCATCGCGGAAAGATTGTATGCCGGTACCCGCCCACGAGCACGTGCCCGCACAAGTTGTTCGCCCCAGCCCGTACCGAGCGGAAACCCGGGCGTTGCGCCGGCAGGAAACTGTTTATCCTTTGGCATTTCGTGATGCTCCTTTCCCGGGACACCATAAACCTGCCACCTGCCCATCCGCCCGTCACGGGGCCGGGAACGTGCGGATCACACGGGCCGGGACACCACCGGCCACGCAGTTGGCCGGGATGTCGTGCGTGACCACGCTCCCCGCCCCGATTACGGCGTTGTCGCCGATCGTGACCCCTTTAAGCACAATCACGCGCACCCCCAGCCAAACATTGCGCCCCAGCACAATTGGCCGGGAAACCCCCGGCTGCTCGCGATCCTCGACCTGATGGTAGTCGTTATCCATCAGGCAGGCATAGGAACCAAGCTGGCACCCGTCGCCGATGCGCACCAACTGGTGCGCGGAGATGCTGGCGCCATAGTTGATAAACACGCCGTTACCGATCTCGATGCGCCCACCGGGGTGCGCGACCATCTCGGAGCGCACGGTGGTGCTGAAGAACCGGAACTTATCGCCCATGACCATCGTGCCGAGGTTGGTGAGGCGCGGCCGGCCATACACGCGTGGCAGGTCTCCCACCTGCGTGCAGCGGCGCAAGTGCCACTTCCCCATCAGCACGCGCCAGACATTGTCCAACTGATATTTCCAATTCATACCAGCTCCGCCCTCAGGACAACACCTGCGTATAGGCCTGCAACAACTTTTCCGCCTGTTTGTGGCTGTCGAACTCCGTCTCCGCGCGGGCGCGTCCGAGGTGGGCGAGCCGCTGGCGTGTCGCGGGCTCGTCTAGCAGTTTCTGCATGGCCTCCGCCAACGCGAGGAAGTCGGACGGCGGCACGAGCAGCGCCGCCTCGCCCACCACCTCCGGAATCGAGCCGTGCTGGGTGGTAATGATCGGCGTGCCGGAAGCCTGCGCCTCGGCCAGCACGTAGCCGAACTGCTCCAGCCAGCCGGGACGCGCCGTGGAGGCCAGCAGGAAGACATCGCTCAGGTTGTACGCCTCCGGCATCTGGGTATAGCCAAAGCGCGTAAAACGAACCTGCTCCGCCAGCCCGATGCGCTCCGCCAGCGCGCGCAGGCGCCCCTCCTCCGGCCCGGACCCTGCAAAAACCAGCTTCAGCGGACGCCCGGGGCAAAGGAGCGTCAACCGCTTGAAGGCATGTAGCACGTCATACACGCCTTTCTCCCAGCGCAGCGCCGCCACGGAGGTGAAGACAAAATCCTCGCCCGTCAGCCCCAGCCGTGCCAACCCGGCCGCCGGTTTGGTCCGCGGTTGGAAGCGCTCCAGGTTGATCCCCGGCGCCAACACACGGATCTTCGCCGGATCCGCCCCCTCCTGCTCCAGGCAGCGCGCCGCCCGCGGCGTAATGGCCAGGAAGAGGTCGGTGCCGCGCAACACCTCGTACTTCATCCGGCGCTTGGCCGCAAAGCGCTCCGCCGCATACGGCCGGTTCTCCCAGGCCGTGACCACCAGCTTGACGCCATGCCGCTGCTTGGCCCGCCAGGCCTGCCAGGAGAAGGCATTGAACGTCTCCATGGTATGCGCAATCTGACAGGAGGCCAGCGCCTGTTCCAACCCGAAGTGGTAATAGTCCAGCCCGTTGGTGGCTTGCAAGAAGAGGTCGAAATAGTAACCCAGCTTGGGGCTGAGCAAAGTTGCGGCGTCGTCCACGCAGCGCAGCTTGCGAATCGGCACACGGATGATGTCGGTTGGAAAGCGATTGATGCGGACCTGGTACGCCTCCAGCTCCACCCGCCCCAGCAGATGCTCCATGGTCTGCATCTCAAACTGGTTCAGAAAAGCGCCGCGAATGACACCGACTTTCATGCCATGTCCCCTTCTAGACCGTGTACGTCGAGGCCGCCGTGGTGCCACCGCTCTCGGTCCAGATGTAATGGAAGAACTCCCCGCGCGGCTTGTCGAGGCGCTCATAGGTATGGGCACCGAAATAGTCGCGTTGCGCCTGCAGCAGATTGGCCGGCAGCCGCGCGCTGCGGTAGGAGTCGTAGTAATTCAGGGCCGTGCCCATGGCTGGCACCGGAATGCCCAGCGACACCGCGCGTTTGATCACCGCGCGCCAGGAGCTTTGCGCCTTGCCCGCGACCTTCTTGAAATACGGATCAAGCAGCAGGTTGGCCAGCTTCGGCTTGGCGTCAAACGCCTCCTTGATCTTCCCGAGGAACTGCGCGCGGATGATGCAGCCGTTGCGCCAGACCAGGGCAATCTCGCCGTAGTTGAGGTTCCACTTATACTCCGCGGAGGCGGCCCGCAGCAGCTGGTACCCCTGCGCGTAGGAACAGATCTTGGCGGCATAGACCGCGGCCTGCAACTGCGTCAGGAACGCCGCGCGGTCGCCCTTGAAACGACCCTTCGGACCACGCAGCTTCTTGGAAGCGGCCACGCGCTCATCCTTGATCGCGGAGAGGCAGCGCGCAAAAACGGCCTCGGCAATCTGCGGGATGCCAATACCCAGATCCAAGCCGGCCTGCGAGGTCCACTTGCCGGTCCCCTTCTGGCCGGCGGTATCGAGAATCAGGTCCACCACCGGCTGGCCAGTGCCCAGATCGTCGGTCTTGCTCAGGATGTCGGCGGTGATATCAATCAGGTAGCTGCTGAGCTCCCCCTTGCTCCACTCGGCAAAGACGGCCTGAATCTCGGTGGCGGTCATGCCCAGGCCGCGCGACATCAGGTCGTAGGCCTCGCAGATGAGCTGCATGTCGCCGTATTCGATGCCGTTGTGCACCATCTTGACGAAATGACCGGCGCCATCGGCGCCCATCCAGGCGCAGCAGGGCGAGCCGTCGTCCACCTTGGCGGCAATGGCCTGGAAGATATCCTTCACATACGGCCAGGCCGAGACATCGCCGCCGGGCATGATGGCCGGCCCCTTGAGCGCGCCCTCTTCCCCGCCGGAGACGCCTGAACCAATGAAGCGCAGCCCCTTGGCCGCCAGCGCCTTGGTGCGGCGGATGGTGTCCGGGTAGTGGCTATTGCCACCGTCAATCAGGATATCGCCCGGCGACAGATGCGGGATGATGGCATCCATCGTCTCATCCACGGCCTTGCCGGCCTTGACCATCATCATGATCCGGCGCGGCGCCTTGAGGCTGGCCACGAGTTCCGGCACCGTATGGCAGGCGACAAACTTCTTCCCCTTGCCACGGCCGTTGACGAAGGCGTCCACCTTCTCCACCGTACGGTTGTAGCAGGCCACGGTGAACCCCTTGCTCTCCATGTTCAGCACCAGGTTCTCACCCATCACCGCCAACCCGACCAAACCGATATCCGCCGTTGCTTCGCTCATGATTCGCTCGCTCCTTTGCTATGCGCTTTACGAAAAGTGAGACAATACCCGCCCCGCGCCGTGCCGTCAACCCGCGGGTGGCAAGTGCCCGGGGTTCAGTCGGGCCGCGGAATGGCCTGGATACCGGCCATTCCGATGGTTTGCAGCCATGCGAAACGTTCCTCCATCTTTGTCGCGAGCTTTAATGGTCTTGCCATCCCGCACGAGTGTTTGCCAAGTCAGCTTGGCCTCCCAGCTCACGGCCGGGTAGCGATCGAAGACCGCCAACCACCCCTCGGGCTGCCCCAACCGGTCGAGATAGCCAAAATGGGGCACTGACCCGCGACCCTTGACGTATACCCGCTTGAACTGCGAGACTGTGCCGCATCGAGACCTTATGAATCCATTCGCCACACGCATTTCCTCCTCCCGCATCATCCTCGGTACCGCGAGCTTCGGCTCCAACATTCCGCGCGAGGAGGCGTTTGCGGTGATGGATGCCTACCTGGACGCCGGCGGGAACGTGCTGGACACGGCGCATGTCTACTCCAGTTGGGAGCCCAACGGCGTAGGGGCCAGCGAGCGCACAGTGGGGGCGTGGATCCGGTCGCGTTATGTGCGGGACCGGATCATTCTCGGCACCAAGGGCGGGCATCCGGATCTGTGCGCCATGGATCGCGCGCGTTGTAACCTCGAGGATCTGCGACAGGATCTCGCCCAGAGCCTGGAACGGTTGCAGGTCGAGCGTGTGGATATTTACTGGCTCCATCGGGATCACCCCGGTCTGCCGGTTGCCGCCATCATGGACAACCTGGCGGAACTCCATCGCAGCAATCGCATCGGCTGCTTTGGCGCCTCGAACTGGATGCCTGCCCGCATCGAGGCCGCGAACGCCTATGCGCAGCAGGCAGGTATACAGGGCTTTGTCGCGAACCAGCCCGGTTGGAGCCTGGCCGCGCACGCCATTCGCACCCGCTCCACATAATCCAATCGCCGGTCCACGACATTCGACAGGGCCGGGGTGACGACCGCCGGGGGCACAAAAGGCGGCGATGCCGGCGGCACCACGTTGCTCACCACCGCAGAGGGCGGCGTGACGGGTGCAGAGGGGAGGGCATTGCTGCGTGCATCGGCGACGACCGGTTGCGGAACCTGCGGCGACACATGCGAAGGCACGACCGGATTCCGGAATAGGAGGACCACCACTGCAATCCCTGCGATGAACATCAGCAACAAAATCAGACTACGGTTCATCAATCTTACTTCATCTCACGACAACCAAGCCTAACGAGTCCAAATATACGACAGCTCATAATGAATCCTTCCGCGCGCTCGGCACGATATTCCCAACGATTCTCCCTGTCGTGCACATGTCACCGTTACGGCGAACAATACGATTGCCACAAAACAAAAAATATTTGGCCAAACAAATGACTATTTACTTGTGCCGGCATCCTTGCTTGCCTCCTTAAGCAAATGATTACGCCATTTCTTAAGCCCAATATTCCTTTTTACCATTGCATCATCAATCAAGCCAAGTCCTTCCTTCATGCGCCTTAAACTACGTAACAAATCTATCTGCTCCAAAACTGCCTCATCAGACTCAGCTATAGATCTTGCAGTTTGCTTGTCTTGCCGAGCCAAGACGAGTTTCTGCTCATCATTATCATCATAAAATGTTCTACGAGCCACACGAATTGCTGAGCGCACATAACGCCCAGTAATATGCGCACTAATGTAGTTCAACAGTTTATCATGCCGCTCCTCGCGCTTTTTAACTTTTAAGACGTCAATAAACTCTTGATATTCAACCGACTCATTTTCGTCTGGTGTCCCGACCTGTACCAGCAACGAGTTTGACCTCAAAACCTTCGTATAATACGCATCATTCGTGCGCGATTCAAAATGATAAATTGCCGTTATACGCCACATTCCGAGCGGAAGAAGCCCCCGAGTCCCGAACTCATCTCCCTGAGTCGCAATCGTAAAATATGGCTCTGTCGTTAAGCCGGCCAGGCTGAATGAGTTTGTATATGATTCCCCCGGCTTTAGCCGAAGCATTAAATATTCGTCATCGAAGGTATCGGGAGTCGGAAGGCGTTTCTCGGCACAATTATGCCTGTTTGTACCAAGAAGCAAACAGGTTTCGGACAGAATATAAGATCCCTCCGGTACGGGCACCTCCTGTACCCTGTCACTCATATTTGACAGGATGGAAGTAACGACAATATCTTCCCCATGAATATATTTAGACCGGTCCGTCGAAATCTGATACACAAGGCCTGTCGGAATTGTGACATTTTGCGCAATCGCCGATGCGGCAAGCAAGAAAACCCAAATATACCGTAGCATAATCACCTCACTTGGTTTGAAACTCTTTAAGAGTGCCGGCCGTCGGTTGTCCAGCCTGACTGTCTCTAAACTTTAGTCTGTCACCAGCAAAGCCAAATGAGCCAGCTTTAACCTGTTCCATTATAGAAGTCGGCGCGCCAGCGGGATCCTCATTCATATTGCATGCATGCCCTGCCTCATGCGCAACGATAAGCTTAATCACCTCATCCGGATTAAAAAAATAGTCCACCTTATCACCAGCCGCGTGGGCTTGCCCAAGTGGTGCGGACAAAGTAAAAGTAATTTTGAAATTCGCATCGTCGACCGCAGGGGGTTGACTCCAAGCAATCACATCACTGCCGATCTTTGTTTTTCCGCTGCTTGCCCACTCAAAATATGGATCGTTATTGGCTGCCCCCAAAGGCTTTTTTACCACAATGTTCGTGGATCCAGCCGCGACAGCTTCTGCCAGCTCTGATCCTGATCTTATGCCATATTTAGCAGAATCATCATATATATAGCAAACACTGACGTCCGATGGCACAGATGGTGTTGCGAAAGTACACCCCCACCCTACTCGGTACCTTTTACGTATTTGATAATCCGTCTCGCGTACTTGATAGATCGCACAACACGTAGTTCCGAGAGGGCTTGAAGTTGTTGGAGCTTGAATATCGGCGGTTTCCCTGTTGATGGTCACTTCGTGGTCTAAAGCTTTCATTTGATTTTCATATATCTTGCGTATCGGTGCAGTTAAGTTCTGGGACGTCCAATAGTCCTGATGTCCGATCTCCTCCTGCTGGCAGAAGAAGACATCTTTTTTGTCAACGGGCGTTCTAATGTGTCCCATGGGTGAGGTCGTGTCGGCAGCCGGATCCGAACTTTTAGGAAGCGGGCGTATCATAAACCCGCGATACTCCTGATATCGTGAGATCCGATCGCCCTTTACATTAGTTCCCGTTGGCGCCTCATCCTCATCATCTGTTGCGCTGCCACCTGCCGAGGTGTCTTGAGATGCACAATCCGCTATGTGATCACCATTAGCGTCCAGTGGTATGGTTGTGTACTCTTGTTCAGTACCAGTCTCCTTGCCGCGAACTTGTGTCGTTTCCCCCGCCTCGGACGTGACCGTCCACTTTGCTTTGATCTTGCCAAAGGCTCCGTAATCAAAACATTCTACAACAACCGACTGATCTGTAAGCTCAACGCCATTTTGCGTTGTCGCCGTTTTGTGAAAGTCTGAAATGCCGGAAACGGTTAAGTTGTTTTGCGTTACCTTGAACTGCAGATCTTTCCATTGCGTCGAATCTTGTGTAGTGGCTCCGGTGACAGGACTTGTGGGCATATTCATACAATAGCCTGGCTCATCGGAGACATCAGCGGTCGGCAATTCGAACTCGAATGTTCCGCCCTTTGTGCCAGCGGGGCTTACTTTCGCCTTCATTGTTGTATTGTTATCTTCGTCGCCACCCTGCGGCAACCAATCTTTGGCACACTTGTCGATATCTACCCGCGCAACGTACAAGACGGCAAAATCTGCTCCATTATTTAGAAGATTGTAAGTCCCTTTCTTTTTCTCGGTCATCTTAACCGAAATATTGTATTGATCACCGGGTGTACAAGTCGGATTTCCAGGAGCTGTAGATGTGACTTGAAACCCTGGCTCAATACAACCAAAGGTATGACTCAAATAATTTCCCTTTATACATTTAGCTAGCACGATCTTTGTGTTTCTGGTTTGACCATCCGCTTCTTTTGCGTCCTCAGCCCAATATGCCTTTGACAACTTCCACCTACAAGGCTTGCCATTACATATTCCTCCCCCGGCCTGTTGCATTCCACCAACATCTTTCTCGATCCATTCATTGTTTATCTGCGGACCACTTGCCGAAAGAAGCCTACTGTGCTGCAAAAAGTTGAAAGCAAAGCAATAGCTATCATTCTGATCCGGATAGTCTCCGCTAGGCATGGCAAATTCCAGCCGAATCACAGCCTGCGTCTCCCCGGTTTCTGAATTCACCTCTAGTTCCACTACGGGTTCTCCCAAAGCGGTCTTGGTCGTAAAGTCCGATGTGTTAATCGTATATTTTCCGGAGCCGTCTGCAAAAAAACTATAGCCGGCATACATATTACACCGAAGGTACAAGTTAGGTATCCATGGTCGCATTGTCATATGACTACTACCGATATCAAGATCATCATTAACGACCATATGTTGGAGAGGCGAATAGTCCACCTCAAACGCATCAATCTTCTGTTCCGCGAGGATGGGCCCTGTAACGCTGCCGAGGCGGGCTTGCACGATGACTGGCTCACGTCGGCTGGTGGGTTTGAGGCCCAGGCGCACGCCGAACGGTTCCGGGTACAGCACGCGGACTTGCAGATTAGCGTTTTTGTTTGTAAAGAAGACCTGGTCAAGCGGACCGAAAACTTCCACCCCCTTCGTGCGCTCGAAACCGACCTGGCAGGCAATGGGGCCGTCGAAGTTGACGTATACGACGGCACCCAACAGACTGCCGACGGAGACACCGTTGACGTAGGCAACAGCGGTAATGGCGCCAGGCTGGTCGAAGAGGACCGGAATTTCGTCGCCGGGCTGGCCTTCGTAGGTGCGGTAGAGCACGTTGCTGGCAACGGTATGCGTAATCCCATCCCAGTGATAGACCAGGTTTGTCACGGTATAGAGCACGATCTGCAGCGTGCCGGTCTCGCCCGCGCCGGCCGTGAGCTTGAGCGATTCGCCCAGGCGCAGGGGGAATGAATCCGGATGGCTCTCCTGGCCAAGGTCGATCGTGCGCCAAATGATGTTGGTGGAGAGATCCGGGATACCGCTGCGATGCAAGGTCACCGGCGTCGGCTCGGTCGCCGAAAGCGGATAGCGCAGGACGAAGCGGTGGTCGGCCAGGGGCATGCCGTAGATCGTGCCGCTGGGGCCGTCCATGCTCACCAGCGCAGGGGAGCCGTCGAGGGTGGCGTGGTACAGATCCACGTACGCGGGGGAGACGTAGGACTCGGCCGGGAGGTCGGGGAGCAGAGCGTCGAAGGACGCTGCGGTCTGCTCAGAAGGCGCGGGATAGGCGGCGCTGAAGCTGCGGGCCTTGAGCGTGACGTCGTGCGTGAGGGTCAGCTTGCCGGTGACCACCAGCGAGCTTTCGGTGACGTCACTGCCATCGTAGGTGTAGCGGGTGGTGACCAGCGGCTGGTCGGAGACGACAAACTCACGCGGACCAGCCTTCTCACCGCCGGCGAGGGAGAACCAGAAGCGGGTGTCGCCAAGCGGCGCGTTCACCCGGCCGCTGGCGCTGGGGCCGATGTAAGTGACCCAGCCGTTGGCATCGGTGGCGTCGCTGACAAGCGGGGCCCCGCCCATCAGGACGCGGACCTTCCCCGCTGAGAAATCCATCTTCAACGGCGTGGTGGCCAGGGCCGCTACGTTGGTGAACGGGATCACAGCCAACTGCTGTTGATCGGTCGTGTACTGGGTCACCCCCGCCGCGCAGCTCCAGAGGGTAATGGCTTTGCGGTAGTGTTGTTCCAGCAGCAGGAAGACGCGGTTCCCCATCTCGCCGAAGTAGAAATCGTAGTTATTGCCGTCCCAGGCGGTGTTGTCGGTGACGCCGACGAAGAGCGAGGGGACGTAGAAGGTCGTGTGGCGGGTGGTATCCCCGGCATCCGACAGGCTCCAGATGTAGAACGGGAAGGAGCCGATCGCGGGGGACATATTGGCGCCGGGGAAGAGGTACATGGACTTGGCGGCCGTGCGCCCGCGCATGGCAGCGACCGTGGCGCCATCCTGGGAGAGAGCCTCGACACTCTCGATGGCCTGGCCGGGATACTTGACCCCGGTGCGCCAACCGGGGGTGTTGGGGAGCGGCGCAGGCACCGCGCCGGAGATGGTGACGGAGAGCGGCTCACTGAAAGAGCCACCAGCGGGGGTGATGACGGGTGCAGGCGGCGTGGGGACGCTGTTGATCTGGAGGATGGCGGAACCGAAGATGCTGCCTGCAGTAGCAAGCACCGTGTACGACGCGCCCGCATCGCCATCGGCCGTGGCCTGGCCGGAGGCGTTGATCGATAGGCCTTGGGCGCTCCAGGTGAACGCAGGCTGGGAGGTCAGCAGCGCGTTGAACTGGTCATAGGCCTGGGCCGAGAACTGCCAGGTGGTCAGCGGGTCACGGGCGACTGTGGCAGGTGTGACGACTACACGGGCGGCAGTGGCCACGACTTGCACCGGCACCGAACTGGTGGCAGTCAGGTTCAGGGCATCCTTGAGCACGACCTTCAGAAGATACGCGCCAGGCGTAGTGAAAGTGACGGTTGTGGCTTTGGCCAGGTTGGCGGCGTTTGTCGAGAAGGTCACGGCAGCCGGGCCGGTGGCAGACCAGGTATAGATCAGCTTGGTTTCTGCATCATCGTCCGCACCGAGCACGCTGGCGTTGATGCAGGTGTCAGTGACCATGGCGGCGCTAACGGCGGCAGGTGTGGCGATGGTTGGCGCGGCGTTGATGTGCAGGGCGGCAGTTCCGCTGAGATTGCCGGCGGATGCGGTGATCGCGTAGGTCTGCCCAGGGACGCCGTCGGCCTTGGCCAATCCGTTTGTGCTAATGGTCAGCGTCTGGGC
>CAIOST010000290.1 GCA_903861045.1 uncultured bacterium
CCTGGTCCGGTTTTCGAACCAGGAGGGGCTGCGCAGTATCGGCCGGAACCTGTATGTCGCGACGGAAGCCAGCGGTTCGGCGCAAAGCGGCGTGGCCCCCGGCACCAACGGCATCGGCACCCTGGCACAACGCCATCTGGAATCCTCCAATGTCAATGCGGCCGAGGAGTTGGTGGCCATGATCACCACGCAACGCGCCTATGAGGCCACCTCCAAGGCCATCAAGGCCAGTGACCAGATGCTCGGCATCGCCAACAGCCTGCGGCAGTAAACGCCACGGAACGCTCCGGGGGAACCCTATGCAGCATCCACGCAACAACCCAGGCCGGCACCTGCCACAGCGGCGGCGATATCTGGCAAAGGCCCTGTGTCTCTGCGCTATGGCGGGCTTGGCATCCGGCCAGGTGCTCGAAACACGCGCCTCATTAACTGTCACCGGCCCGGATATTCTCTTGGAGGATCTGGCGGTCAACCCCACGGAGATCCCCGCCGCTTGGAAAGGCCGGGTACTTTGTGCCGCGCCTGCACCCGGCACATCCAGTTCCTACTCCCTGCGCACACTGGCTGCTAGCTTGGAAGCGTACAAAGACATGTCATCCGTCTGGCTGAAAGGGCCGGTTAAGATCACGATCCTGCGCGATGGTTCCTGCCCGGCCCCCGCCTGCCTCGTGGAGGCCATCGAAGCCTTTGCGCGCGAACACGTCCCATGGATCGGCAA
Organism: uncultured bacterium; assembly: GCA_903861045.1. Lineage (GTDB taxonomy): Bacteria > Verrucomicrobiota > Kiritimatiellia > RFP12 > CAIWXQ01 > CAIWXQ01. Next base: position 719 of record CAIOST010000290.1, read on the forward strand.
GGAGCTTGCCGTACACTGCGATCCGCTGAAGATACCCTTCGCCGCACCCACCGGTGCCGTGATCCGTGTCCTCGCATACGAGCCCGCGCGCGGCAGCGACTGCTTCCGCTTCGAGGTGGCCACCACCGCGCCAGGACAGAATAATGAGCAACGTACGGTGGTCGCACGCGTCACCGTGCTATCAAAAATCTGGGTTGTCAAACGCGACCTGGTCCGTGGACAAATTCTCAGCGCCGAGGACCTGGAGGTGGCCCTGCCGCCGCCAGGCAAAGCGGGCCGGTATATGGACGCATCGGAGAATGTCGCGGGCATGGAGCTGAACCGCCCCATCCGGGCCGGCCAATGCGTAGAATCCCATTTTCTGGTCGCGCCTTTGTGCGCCCGACAAGGCGAAACCATCTCCGTCATCACCGAGAGCGGCGCCTTACGCATCGCCATGCGGGCCAAGGCACTCGCCACCGGCCGCAAAGAGGAACGCATCCTCTGCCTGAATGAGACCTCCGGCCGCCGCCTGCTGGTCCGGCTTACCGGCACCCGCGAAGCAACCGCAGAGTACTGATAACCATGCAACCCTGGCAAAAAAGGCTTCCTGCTCCGGGCCCTGGAATGGATCAACCCGTTCTGAGAAAGCCACCCCTCATGCCATGGTTCACATGGCTCCTGCTGCTGCTGCTCCTGCCGGCCGGCCATCTGGCCGCCGAACAGGTGCGCATCAAGGATATGGCACGCATCACCGGACTGGACCGCCTGGACCTGCTCGGCTACGGCGTGGTCGTCGGGCTAGCCGGCACGGGCGATAAGGATATCACGCTCAGCCGCCAAACCATGGCCAACCTGTTGAAGAACTTCAATCTCACCCTGGGGATCAGCGACATCAAGAGCAAGAATGTCTCGGCCGTGATGGTGACGGCCTCCGCCCGCCCCTTCCACAAGGAGGGCGACCGCGTGGATGTGACCCTCTCCTCCCTGGGTGATGCCGAGTCGCTCGAAGGCGGCGTGCTCCTGATGACCCCGCTGCTCGACCCCAATGGCG
>CAIOST010000291.1 GCA_903861045.1 uncultured bacterium
CTCGCCGCAAGGGTGCCAGCGTGGCCGTCTTCGCCACAGCCCGCAAACTCGCCGTCCTCATCTACCGCATGCTGCGCTATGGCACCGCCTACGTTGACGAAGGACTTCAGGTCTATGAACAGCGTTTTCAGGAAGCCAAACTCCGCATGTGCAAGGATATCGCTAACCAACTCGGGTACAAACTCATACAACAGGAAACCGCGTAAGGTGTCTCAGATCAGGGTTCAGGAAAACTTGGCGCCGGAAAACATGGTAATACAAGCGAATTTTGCTGATTTTGCGAGACACGGTGCGGGGCGGAACCAGCGACGTGCGGGCGCGGAGCGAGGCGGCGCGAGCGGCTGTTACTCGCGCGAAAACCTTTGTGCTGGTTGCGCGGCTGGCAACGGAAATCTGCCGTCCGGCGGGGCGGCGTATGCGGGGCGCTGGGTGGTTGACACGCTGCCCGCGGCCCGGGGGCGGGCCGGGGCTACTGACTACGTGGCGAGTGTGCACCAGCCTTGTCACCCCCCCCGCCACCGGCCTCAGCTTTCGCGGGCCGACACTCTTAGGCCTCGCCACGTGCCACAGCCGGGAGCAAGCCGCCGGCGAGCAGCAGGCGCTTCTGACGTGACGAGAGGGTTGTGACGACCGGGATGTCCAGCCCCTGTGTTTCGTTACGCAATATGGCGCGGCCATCGCCGGCCACGGCCGCGCGCAGGTTTGGCATGGTCAGGCGGTCATTGGTTGCGATGGCGTCATAATCGGCCGGGTTGGCAAAGGCGAACGGCACAATGCCGAAGTTGATCAAGTTGGCGAGGTGGATGCGCTCGATGCTCTTCGCCAGCACAGCCTTCACACCGAGATACATGGGGCACATGGCCGCATGTTCACGGCTGGAACCCTGACCATAGCTCTCACCAGCCACGATCACATTGTGGCGACCGGCCTCGCGGTTGGCGGCCGCGCGCTTGGCGAACTCCTTGTCCACCGGCTCAAAGACATACTGCGAATAAGCCGGCACATTAGAACGATACTTCAACCGCGCACCCGCCGGCATGATGTGGTCGGTGGTGATCTTCTCGCCCACCTTGATTACCGCAACACCTTGGAGCTGCTCCGGCAGCGGCGCATTGGCCGGCACGGTGCCGATGTTCGGGCCTCGCACAATGGTCGTGCCAGGCACGCCCGTGCCCGCCGTGGCGACGAACTGGAACATGCTGTCATCAATGGTGAACTGGGCCGGCTCGGCCACGGTCGGCAGGGTTCCCAGCAAGCGCGGATCCGTAAAGACACCGGTTAGCGCGGCGGCGGCGGCGGTCTCCGGGCTGACCAGATAGACCTGGGCCGAAGCCGTACCGCTGCGGGCCTCGAAGTTACGATTGCTGGTACGCAGGCTGACGGCGTCCGTACCGGGCGACATGTGATTGCCAATACAGAAGCCGCAAGCATTCTCGAGGATGCGCACGCCGGCGGCCACCAGGTCGGTCAGCAACCCTTCCTGCGCCAGCATCAGCACCACCTGTCGCGACCCGGGCGCTACGCCGACCTCGACGTCCGGATGGATTTTCTTGCCGCGCAGCAGTAGCGCCACGGTCTTGAGGTCACGATAAGACGAGTTCGTGCAGGAGCCGATCAGAACCTGGTTTACGCGGCGGCCGGCGAGTGTCGCGACGGCGGCCACGTTACCCGGCGAGTGCGGACAGGCGGCCATCGGCACCACGGTGGCCAAGTCCAGCGCCAGCGTCTGATCATAGCTGGCGTCGGGATCAGCCACCAACTCCGCCCAGTCGGCCGAGCGCCCTTGCGCCGCGAGGAATTTACGCGTCAGCGCATCGCTGGGGAAGACCGAGGTTGTGACGCCCAGTTCGGCGCCCATATTGGTGATGGTGGCGCGCGCCGGCACATCCAGCGAAGCGAGTCCAGGGCCGGCATACTCCAGCACGCGGCCGACATTGCCATTGGTGCCATAGATGGAAAGCACGAGAAGAATCAGATCCTTAGCGGAGACCCCGGCCTGCAGGGCACCAGTCAACAGCACGCGCGTGACCTTGGGGCATGTGAGGTAGAATGGACCGCCCCCCATGGCCACCGCCACATCAATACCACCGGCCCCAATGGCCAGCATGCCAATGCCACCGCCCGTGGGGGTATGCGAATCGCTCCCCAGCAGCGTCTGGCCGGGTTTACCAAAACGTTCCAAATGGAGCTGATGGCAGATGCCGTTGCCGGGGCGGGAGTAAACCAGACCGTAGCGCTGTGCCACACTGCGTAGATAGGCATGATCGTCGGCATTTTCAAAACCCACCTGGATGGTGTTGTGATCCACATAGCTGACGGAGAGTTCCGTGCGGGCGCAGTCCATTCCCATACTTTCAAACTGCAGGTAGGCCATCGTACCGGTCGCATCCTGCGTGAGGGTCTGATCCATGCGAATGGCGATCTCCTGCCCCGGGATCAACTCTCCTGCCACAAGATGTGCTGCCAGAATCTTCTCAACCACATTCCTACCCATAAAAACCTCCTGTGCGCCGTGGGCGCCACTAACCATACCAGACCCGCGACGGTCGTAACCGCACGCGCCGCTTGGGCGACCGAGGGGATGTATCCTAGGAAGAGTCGGACGCCGGTTCAAGGGGAAGTTTCAATGCCATAACTTCCCGCTTGTCAGGGCGCATGGATCTGATAATATCAACTCTGTCTATCGAACAACTAGGCGAATAACCATGCGACTCTCGACTAAAGGCCGTTACGGCGTGCGCTTCCTGATGGATCTGGTGCTGCACAACGCAGCCGGGAACGTGACCTTGCGCGAAGTAGCACAGCGGCAGGAGATCTCCGAGAAGTATCTCTGGCAGATTGTCAGCCCGCTGAAAAAGGCCGGTCTGATTCGTGCTGTGGCTGGTCCGGGTGGCGGCTATGCCCTCGCGCGACCACCGGCAAGCATCACGTTGCGCGACATCCTCGTAGTGCTGGAAGGCGACTTTTCGCTGGCGCCCTGCACGCAGGAACCCCAAACCTGTGCACGGAGTGCCGCCTGTGCGCCGCGGGCGATCTGGCAAGAAGTGGATGAGAAGATTGCCGTCATTTTGAAATCCGTCACACTAAAAACAATGGCAGACCGGCAGCAAGCCATGTTACAAAAGCAAACTAACGAGTACAGCATCTAGCAACCAAGGAGGAGACCAGCATGTCCGACACAAAGAACTGGCGTTTTGATACCAAGGTGATTCATGCGGCGCAGACCCCGGAGCAATGGAAGAATGCCACGCAGGTGCCGATCTTCCAAACCACCGCCCATCGCTTCGACACCGCCGAGGAACTCTCCGAGGTGTTCGGCGGCAAGAAGCCCGGCTTCATTTACTCACGGCTGCGCAACCCGACCAACGAGGCGCTGGAAAAACGTCTGGTGCAACTGGAAGGGGGCGCAGACGCCGTGGTAACCGGCTCTGGCATGGCCGCCATCACGGCCGCGCTGCTGGCAATCTGCCGCACCGGCGATGAGATTGTCGCCGGCAACTCGCTCTTCATGTCCACCTTCCTGCTGTTTAACAACGTGTTCAAGAAATTCGGTATCACGGTTAAACTGGTGGAGAGTGCGGATCTTGCAGCCTGGCAAGCCGCCGTAACCGACAAGACCCGGGTGCTCTTTGTCGAGTCCATCGGCAACCCGAAGATGGACATCCCCGACCTGCGCAAGCTCGCCGACTTGGCGCATGCCAACCGGGCTCCGCTGATCGTGGACAACACCGTGGCCACGCCCTACCTCTGCCGCCCCTTTGAGCTGGGGGCAGACATCGTGGTGCACTCCACCAGCAAGTACCTCAATGGACACGGCACCGCCTTGGGCGGTGTGGTGATTGACGCTGGCCGGTTTGACTGGCCGGCCGACAAGTACCCGGATTTCACCAGTTTTAAGGAGCGCAAAGGCAAGCTGGCGTACATTGACCGCGTCTGGCGCGAAATCCACATCAACTTTGGCACGAGTCAGGCACCGCTGCACTCCTACCTGACCCTGATCGGGGTGGAGACGCTGGCGTTGCGCATGGAGCGCCACCTCAGCAACGCCATGCGCGTCGCCGAGTTTCTGCAGCTGCACCCCAAGGTCAAATGGGTGAACTTCCCCGGCCTCGCCGCCAGTCCGGCCCACGCCATGGCCAGCGCCCAATTTCAAGGCAAGGGGTACGGCGCGCTGCTGACCTTTGGGCTGGCAAACGAGGCGGCCTGCTTTACCTTCATCCGTAACGTTAAGATGATCTATCATCTGGCCAATCTGGGCGACTGCAAGTCGCTCGTAATCCACCCGTGGTCGTCTCAGTACCTTTCCTTCACCGAAGAGGCGCGGCGGACCAATGGCATCACACCGGAGCTGCTGCGGCTCTCCGTGGGGATTGAATCGTTCGACGATATTCGTGAGGACCTGGAACAAGCCTTGGCAGCCATCTAAGCCGACGCGCATGCCGGAGAAAACCACATGAACATCCATGATGACATCACATCCACCATCGGACATACCCCGCTGGTGCGCATCCGTAAAATGATCACCGGCGGAGCCACGGTCTTGGCCAAGATGGAGAGCCGCAATCCGCTGGCCTCGGTAAAAGACCGCATTGGTCTGGCCATGATCAATGCCGCCGAGCTCGCAGGGAAAATCCGCCCCGCCACGCTGATTATTGAGCCCACCAGCGGTAACACGGGAATTGCGCTCGCCTTCATCTGTGCGGCGCGCGGCTACCGGTTGATGTTGACCATGCCCGAATCCATGAGCATCGAGCGCCGCAAAGTCCTGAAAGCCCTGGGTGCCGAAGTGCTGCTGACGCCGGCGGCCGAGGGGATGCCCGGGGCGGTGCGTAAAGCCATGGAGATCGCCCAAAACGAAAAGCACGCCTTTGTGCCGCAGCAATTCGAAAATCCGGCGAACCCGGAGGCGCACCGCCAAACCACCGCCCAGGAGATCTGGAACGACACCGACGGACGGGTAGACGCGGTCATCAGCGGCGTCGGCACCGGCGGCACCATTACCGGCGTGGCGGCAGGCATCAAGGCGCGCAAACCTTCGTTCCAGGCCATCGCCGTAGAACCGGCGCAAAGCCCGGTACTAACCCAGACGCGTGCCGGACGCACACCCACGCCTGGCTCCCATAAGATCCAGGGGATCGGCGCAGGGTTTGTCCCCAAGGTGCTGAACATGCAGCTCCTGGACGAGGTTATTGCCGTGGATCAGATGGAGGCCGTGGAGTGGGCACGTCGCGCCGCCCGCGAGGAAGGGCTGTTCGTCGGTATCTCCAGCGGTGCCGCGTTGTGCGCAGCAGCGGTGGTGGCCGCACGGCCGGAGAACAAGGAGAAGCTCATCGTGGCGATCCTGCCAAGCTTCGGCGAGCGCTACCTCTCCTCCGTGCTTTTTGACCACATCACGGCATAAAGAACCAGCGACATGAGCCTGAGCGAAGTTCAGATCGACCGCTACTCCCGGCAAATTCTGCTTCCCGAAGTCGGCGGTCTAGGTCAGGAAAAAATACTGGCGGGCAAAGTCCTCGTAGTTGGTGCCGGTGGCCTGGGGTGCCCGGCTGGGCTTTATCTAGCCGCAGCCGGCGTGGGCACGCTGGGGATCATGGACCCTGATGTGGTGGACATTAGCAACCTGCAGCGACAGGTGGCTCATGCCACGCCGGATATCGGACGCGCCAAAGTTGACTCCGCGTCCGAAAAGTACCGCGCCATGAATCCGGATGTGCAGATCCGCGTGTATCGCGAACGCCTGAGCGCGGCCAACGCGCCCACCATCCTGCGCGCATACGACTTTGTGATTGATGCTACAGATAATTTCGCAGCAAAATTCCTCGTGGCCGACGCCTGTCATTTCGCCGGCAAGCCGTATGCCCATGCCGGCATCCTGCGCTGGAATGGCCAGCTTATGACCGTGCGACCAGGTGCAACCGCCTGCTACCGCTGTGTCTTCCGGGAGCCACCGCCGCCTAGCGCCACCCTTTCCTGCGCACAAGCCGGCATACTGGGGGCCCTGGCTGGGGTCATGGGCACCCTGCAGGCGACGGAAGCTATCAAGTTCCTGCTCGGCAGCGGCGAACTCCTGACCAACCGGATGCTGGTGTATGATGCCCTGCGCGCCAACTTCCGCACCGTCGTGCTGCAACGCCACCCGCTCTGCCCCCTCTGCGGGGAAACGCCCAGCATCACGACCTTGGCGGCGGAGTCATTCCTCGACAACTAGAAGCGCGCCCCCATGCTGGTGGGTCGAAAAAATCGCCTTGTCGAGCTGCGTGCATCCGTGTACGTTATCGCCTTTTGAGACGTGATCAAGCGACCCGCAGGGCGGGTGCGGCTGGGCCTTAGGGCAGCGGGATATTCTCCGCGGGACTACCAAGTGTCTCGTTTTGACAGGAGAGCTCTCCGATGCCCCGCGAAGCACCGTCTATGCATGCCGCCAAGAGCGCGGTGGCCGCCCTATCCATCGCTTCCAATGCGACCCTCCTGCTTGGCAAACTTACCGTTGGCCTACTGATTGGTTCCGTCTCCATCATTTCGGAAGCCATTCATTCCGGCGTCGATCTCATTGCCTCGGTCATCGCCTTTGTCGCCGTACGCACGTCCGCCAAACCCGCCGATGCCCACCATCCATACGGCCACGGCAAGTACGAGAATCTTTCGGGTGCCATCGAAGCGCTGCTGATCCTGGGTGCCGCCGCCTGGATCATCATCGAGGCCATTCATAAGCTGAAAAACCCTCAGCCCATCGGCCATGTCGGCATCGGCATCGTGGTCATGCTGGTCTCATCCCTCGTCAATTGGCTCATTTCGCAACGCCTCTTCCGTATCGGACGCCAGACAGACTCCATCGCGTTGCAGGCGGACGCCTGGCATCTCCGGATAGACGTCTACACGTCCGCCGGCGTCATGGCGGGGCTGGGACTAATCTGGCTCGGCCAGCGACTGCTGCCAGGCACCAATCTGGCTTGGATCGATCCCGTGGCCGCGCTAGGCGTGACCGTCCTGATCCTGAAGGCCGCTTGGGATCTCACGGCAGAATCCGTCCGGGACCTGCTCGATGCCAGCTTGCCGGAACATGAGGAGCAATGGATTGTCGCACACATTAAAAGCCAGTACCCCACGGTAAGCGGCGTGCACGACATGCGCACACGCAAGGGGGGCTCCACGCGCTTTATTGAGTTTCACCTGATCGTCCCGGCGCAAATGTCCGTTCGGCAATCGCACGACATCAGCGACGAGATCGAGCGCGACATTGAACGTCAGTACCCAGTCACCCACGTCTCCATACATGTCGAACCTTGCCAGCAGCCATGCCCGAAGAGCTGCCTGCCTGGCTGCTTTCGCGCGGCCAACGTCGGCTGAGTCGCGGCCCATGACGATCCCCTGAGGGGGTGTAGGGGGGGGCGGTCTGTCGCGCGTCTCAGAAGGCGATAACCTCGTGCTTGGGGAAGAGTCCTGCCAATTGCTGGCGCCAGCCGACGCCGCCGTGGCGCAGGGCCAACTCCTCCGCCAGATGGCGCGGGAAGATGCCCGCGGCGGCATTGCGCGCCAGTCCCTGCAAGCAAGAAGGGCAATTCGTTAGGATGGTTGAACGATCCTCGGTGCGCGCGTGCTGGAGAGCCACGCACTTGCGTTTACGCATGGCCAAGGCGATGTCCCCGCGGGAGAGGGCCAATGTCCCGGCCTCGCTGCAGCAGTGGGGCACGGCCAGCGCGTCCACGCCCATTTTTTGCAGCAACGCCACCCCGGTGCCACCCAAGGCGTCGTGACAGGGGGTGTGGTACAGTACGGCGTGTGGTGCGTTGTCAGCCGCCACAGACAAGCCGTGGCGGCTAACGAAGGCCACCACATCCTGGATTTCGCACCCGAACATCTCGGCGGTGCCCAGTTGTGTCAAGGCCTCCTTGCAGGTGCCGCAGGTGACTACCACCCCGGCAAACTCCAAGTGGCTCATCATGCGCCGGATCTGACTGATCAGGACGGTGTTCCGCAGCGCAATACGATTGGCGGAGGCTTCCCTTGCGTTGGCGTGATGCGGATAGCCGCAGCACAGCCGCGGCGGCGGCAGAATCACGGCCACGCCCGTGACCCCCAGCAGGTAGAGCGCGGCGCGCCCCACCTCAGAAAAAAGCCGTTCCGAACCACAGCCCGGGAAATAGAAAACCGTGGCGCGGGGCGTCGCCGGCAGCAGCACCAGGGCCTGATGCTCGCCCAAGGCGGGCAGACTGGCATAGAGCTCATCAGCCGAGGGCAACGCCATGGGGGCGCTGAGTTGCACCAGCGGCTCCCTGCGCCAGGCACGGGCCTCAGCCGGGATTAAGGCACGAGCCACGGCGCTGGCGCGGCGCTGAACCGTCGCGCCCAGGCGCAGGACACCGGCACGGAAAAGGCGATTGAGGGCGGGCGACCGGCTTTCCAGATAACCCAGCACCATACGCGTGGTCAAAGGCTTTTTCCCCACACCTTGGGCCGCGAGGATGCGCCGCTCCAAGACCGCGACGTTGCCGCTGTCGATGTCCACCGGGCACGGTTTGCCGCACTTATGACAGAGGGTACAGTGGTCGGCGATCTCCTTGAGGAAGCGCAGCGGTTCAAAGCGCGTTGAATGGTGGCGCTGCACGGTGTACAGCAGGGCCTCGATCAGGGTGCCGATGCCCAGGTTCTTGTTACGCGGGTGAAAGAAGAGCCCCTGGGCCGGACTAGCCACGCAACAGTCTGGCTTGCAGCGTCCGCAGCGGATACAGTGGGCTATGCTTTCGGCCAGCTCGCCCAACTCCGCGTGCTGCAGGATACGCGCCTCCAATTCCAGCAGGTTGAACGAGGGGGTGAACACCAGTTCCAGGATGGCGTCGTCCTCCAGCTTGCCCGGGTTAAAGCAGCGCTGCGGGTCTAGACGGTCGCGGTGCGCGGCCAGGGCGGCGCGGCGCTCCGGTTCCAGAAAGCGATATTTGGTGATGCCGATGCCGTGCTCCCCGCTCACCACGCCGCCAAGTTCCACGGCCAGCGCCATCATGGTGGTAGCGGCCCCCTCAGCCCGGCCCATCATCCAGCGATCGTTGGAGAAGACCGGGATATTCACATGTACATTGCCATCGCCGGCGTGCATATGCGTGGCTACCACCACTCGCCGCGCCCGCCACTGAGCCAGCCGCGCGGCGAGTCGGCGGTCTAGCGCTTCCCAGCCGGTGCAGAGGTGCGAGAGCGCCGAAACCAAGCGTTCTGCCACCTGCCCTTCGCCAGGATCAGCCAAGGACGCCAGCGCTTGGCGGGCGCCCTGCACCAGCTCGCGGGCGCGCTGCAGGCGCGCGGCCTCGCGCGGCTCATCGTGCAGAACCTGTTCCACCTCTGCCAGCAGCGCCGCCACACAAGCATCCTGATTGACGCGCTCTTCGGCCCTATTGAAGGCCTCGACGCGGCGCGCAAACACGGCCAGCGCCGGCAGCGGCAGCACGATGTCCTCGTTGAGCTTGAAGGCATTGGTGCGGCGGGCAATGGCCCCCATTTTTTTGCGGTCCGCCCAGAAGTCATGGGCCTCAGCCGCGTCCCGGGCCAGGAACTGACAGGTATTGACCCGCCCGGCCAGCACGGCGTCGAGCGTGCGCAAGCCGTGCGCCAATTGCGCAGGATCATGGGCCACAATGTCAATGAGCAGCACCGCCTTAGGCGTGTCGGCGCGTGGGGCCTTGGTCCGATAACCAATGGCGCGGACGTATTGCTCGTCAAAATGTTCGAGGGCCTGCAGCGCCTCGGCCCCCTGGTCAGGGAAGGCCTGGGAGAGCGCCACAATCACCTCGCTGGCCTCGTCCATGCTGCTACCAAAGAACTCCAAGCAAACCGTGCGTTTCAGCGGATACGCGCGGTGCAGCACGAACTCCGCCGAGGTGATGACGCCATCGGTGCCTTCCTTCTGCAGGCCCGGCAGGCCGCGCAGTGCCTTGTTGGTAATGTCCTTGCCCAAGCCGGGGCGGCGGATTTCGCTACCGGGCAGTTCGATACGGGTCTTGACTCCGTGCTGGTCCTCGACGGTGAAGCGCGCGACGTCCTGGTCACGAATGCGCGCCAGCGGATGATCCAGGCGCCGCACTGTCAGCGTGCGACCATCGGCCAGGGCCAGTTTCCACGACAATAAATTATCCAGCGCCGTGCCCCAGAGCACGGCGGTTTTGCCGCCGGCATTCTCCGAAATATTTCCACCCACGGTGCTGGCCCAGGCACTGGTGGGGTCGGTGGCAAAAACCCACCCCTCCTGCGCGGCGGCGTGCATGGCACGCTCGGTGACCACGCCCGCCTCGAGTTCCATCACGGCGGCGGAGACTGGCCCGCGCGCCGTCTGGAAGAGCTGCGGGCGCACGCCGCGAATGCGATCCAGGCGCTCGGTATTGAGCATGGCCACACCCGGACGCAGCGGCACCGCCCCCCCGGTCAACCCCGTGCCGCCGCCGCGCGGGATAAGGGGGAGCTTCAGCGCCGCACAGGCGGCCAGCAGCGGGGGGACTTGGTCTTCACGTTCCGGGGTCAGCACCACGATCGGCACGTGGCAGCGCCAGTCGGTGGCATCCGTGGCGTGTGCCACCAGCGTGAAGGGATCAAAGCGCACATTGTCAGGGCCAATAATCCCCCCCAGGATGCGCGACAGGCGGGCCTGACGCGCGGGGGTCCGCTCGAGTTGAGACGCCAGGCGCTGCAGCGCGGTCTCTACCGCCGCCACCGCGAAGCTGACGTCCGCATCCTGGAGTGCGGCACCGCGCACGATCTCCAGATCGCGACGTGCCTCGTCCCAGTACGCGCTACGCCTGGCGGGGGAATCGATAAGATCCTGGTACAGATTCGGGTTGCGCCCCAGAATGAAAAGGTCGCCAATAAGCCGCAGCAAAAGGCGGGCACTACGGCCCGTGACCCGCCTGGCCCTCAGTCGCTTCAATGCCTGCCAAACGGCGTCGCCCAACGTAAACCGCACGACTTGGCTGTCGTCGGCCGAAGTATAGTTGTAGGGAATCTCACGGTCACTGGTATTCATACAGCCGGGGTAGAGCATGGCAGATGCGGTGTGAAACGTCAAGATCGTCACCCACGGGCGCATCCCCGTTTATGTTGCGGCTCGCTTAGGACAAAATTGTACGGTTTGCGCTCCCTTCCTATTGTCCAGGGCTATTTGTGTGTAAAGGCCAGGTCGAGCCCGCCGGGGCGGCGCGCGCGGGGCGCTGGATCGATGACACGCCGCCCGCGGCCCGGGGGCGGGCCGGGGCTACTGACTGCGGCAGGCGCCAAGTGCAGGCCAGCCGCATAAGGCGCACGCGATCGTTGCTATGTTAGATTTTTAGGGGCACGCGCAGGGCAAGCCCACCGGTATAGGTAGCCCGCGGCCCGAGGGCGGGTCGGGGCTACCTATGCCGGTGGGCGCGAGACGCGCTTACTACGCCATCAAGGCTGCGACCAGCTTCGTGAACTTGCGCGGATCGCGCGGCGTAGCGCCTTCCGCCAGCAGAGCCTGCCCGTGTAGCAACTCCACGTAATCCGCCAGCTTAGGATCGTTACGATCAGCATCCAGCATCTGCTGCATGCGCGCCAGCAGCGGATGCGCCGGATTAACCTCAAGGATGCGCAGCTCCTTGGGGACGTCCTGGTTCATGGCGCGCATCATGCGCTCCATGGAAGGGCTCATGCGCCCCTGCCCGGCCACCAGACAGCAGACCGAATCCGTCAGGCGCGGCGACAACCGCACGGCCGAGAGCTCATCGGAGAGTTTCTCGCGGATGAAATCCAGCACCGGACGGAAACTCTTATCAGCCTCGTCGCGCTGCTGTTTGGCGACGGTCTGTTCCTCCGCGGTGCCCAGTTCCAGGTCCCCCTGGTCAATGGCGCGCAGCTTGCAGCCATCGAACTCCGTGAGGTCCTCGGCCACCCAAGCATCAATCGGATCCACGAAGAAGAGCACATCGCAGCCGTGCTGCTGGATGGCCTCGAGTTGCGGCGACTGCCGAGCCGTGGCGAGATTCTCGGCCACTAGGTAGTAGATTTCCTTCTGTTTGGCTGGCATGGCATCGCGATACTGCCGCAGCGAGAGCAACCCGTCATTCTCCGTGCGCACCGATGGGAAGAGCAACAGGTCCTGCAGTTTGGCCGCATGCTCGTGGTCGAAATGAATCCCTTCCTTGAGGATACGCCCAAAGGCGCGGAAGAACTTCTGGAAAGCCGGCGCATCATCCTTCTTCATCTCAGCCAGGGTGGCCAGCACCTTTCCCACCAAGTTGCTGCGGATCTTGCGGATCACGGCATCGTCCTGCAGCATTTCGCGCGAGACGTTAAGCGGCAGATCGCTCGACTCCACCACGCCGCGCACAAAGCGCAGGTATTCCGGCAGGAGCGCCTCGAAGTCGGAGCCGATGAAAACGTTCCGTACATAGAGGTGCAGCCCCTTGCGGCGCTGGCTGGAGGGCATCATCATGTCGAAGGTCGACTCCGACGGTAGGAAGAGCAGCGCACGGAACTCGACCGCGCCCTCGGCGGCCACGTGGATCACCTTCAAGGGGTCATGCCGGTCATGGGCCAGGTGCTGGTAGAACTCGTTATATTCAGCCGGGGTGATCTCGGACTTGGCGCGCTTCCAGAGTGCCCGCATGGTGTTGATCGGTGCGGGTGCCACGGCGGGCGGTTTGGCCGCGTCTACGAAGCGGATGGGATAGGAAATGAAATCTGAGTGTTGCTTGACCAGGTTACGGAGCTGCCACTCTTCCAGGAACTCATCCATCCCCTCGCGCAGCTGCAGCGTCACCGCGCTACCGGGCGTGGTGCGGTCGCCATCCGACACGGTATAGTCGCCGTCGCCGGCCGAACACCACCGTACGGCCGTGGCATTGGGTCCGCGGGCCAGCGAGTTCACCGTCACATTGGTCGCCACCATAAAGGCGGCATAGAACCCTACGCCGAACTGGCCGATGGTCTCTGGCGCATTACTCCCGGTTTTAGCCTTGGCCGCTTCCAGGAAGGCCTTGGTGCCGGAGCGTGCAATCGTGCCGAGGCAGGATTCGATGGTGGCCGCATCCATCCCCACGCCGTTATCCTCGATGGTCAGCGTCCGCGCCGTCTTATCCACGCGCAGGTAGATCTCCCAGGTCGGGGCATCGGCCACGATCGCCTTGTCGGTCAGCCCTTCATAGATGGCCCGGTCGATGGCATCCGAGGCGTTGGAGATCAGCTCGCGCAGGAAGATCTCCTTCCGCGAATAGAGCGAGTGCACCACGATATCGAGCAGTTGGCTAACTTCCGCTTGAAAGTGACAGGTCTTAGTGGACATGGGTCTACGTATCCTTATGCTTTTTTACTGAAACCAAGCCGGGCACCCGTTTGGTGCCGGCGCGAGAGGCGACGGTGTCAGGGGTATCAATCGTCGGAGGAACGACCGCCCAGCAACCCCGACCGCAGCAAGTAGTAGAGCAGCGTCAGCACGGCCGAAACGGCCGCCGCCACGTACGTCAAGAAAGCGGCATTTAAGACCCGCCCGGCGGCCACTTCCTGGCCGGGGCTGACAATGCTGGAGGAGACCATATGCTCCTTGGCGCGTCGACTGGCATCCCACTCCACGGGCAAGGTCACCAGCGAAAACACCACCGTGACGGAGAAGCAGACGATGCCAATTTTGAGGATCATCAGCCCCAGGCCAGCGCCGCCCGCACTGCCGATGCCCATTAGCAGAAAGCCCGCCAGGATGATCCAATTCGCGGCACCGCTGCCGAACTGCGCCAGCGGTACCAGGGCCGTGCGCAAGGCCAGGGGCGCAAAAGCCCGCGCATGTTGCATGGCATGACCCGCCTCATGACAAGCCACGCCAATGGCCGAAAGCGAATTCGAATCATACACGTCCGGCGAAAGGCGCAGCACCTTATGCGTAGGATCGTAATGATCCGACAGAAAACCATCCACGCGCTCGACCTTGACATCAAACACGCCCTGGCTACGCATCATGCGTTCCGCCGCCTGCGCGCCGGTCAGGCCGGAGGAAGCCGGCACCGTGGCGTATTTTTTAAAGGTGCTACGCGTCAACCACGTGGCCGCCAGCGATAGCAACAGCGCCGGCACCATCATGATCAGATGCAAAGGGTCTAGTCCCAACATCATAGCTACGTCTCCTTAATCCGTCGTGACCTACCGTGCGCCGCCGGCGCAGGCTGCCACATCCCAGATAACGTGCTTACCATACCAAAAAGGCGAGGGCATGGCAATTCGTAGCATTCTGACGCCGTGAGCAGGCGCGCATCCCTGTTTCATTACAGAGTTGCGTTCAGTAGGCCGGAACTCCGGTTCCGGCCATAGAATGGGCCGCAACCGGAGTTGCGGCCTACAACACTACAACGCAAAGCAAGGGAAACAGGGATGTCCCCGTTCTGCGAGAGTTAAAGC
>CAIOST010000292.1 GCA_903861045.1 uncultured bacterium
AATCAGGCGTGGATGGCGGGGGCTATAGATCTGAATGGCAATCCGCGCATTACGAACCGCAAGGTGGATATGGGGGCGTATGAGATCCGTCCGCTGGGGACGGTGATTATGCTGTGGTAGGGCACGACTCGGCCGCCCGTAGCCCATAGGTGTTAAGCTAAGAGTTTTCAACATCCAACGTCCAACATCCAACGCCCAACTTCCAAGAAAATGCAGCCGCAACAGGCCTGTCTCGCATTGGTTGGACGTTGGGCGTTGGATGTTGGGAGTTGGGAGTTGGGAGTTGGGCGTTGGGATTTGGGATTTTACTTATCAACGCATAAGTAACTTTATTGCGATTATTAGCTTAACACTACGTCTGGCTGGCGGACCATCGTGGGCACCGGCGGCACGAGGCCGCCGGGGGCGGGTAAGGGTGTGTCCGGCTCGGCGGGAGCCTCGCCCACCCGTCGACCGTAATCGTCGTCCGTACGCGTCGACCGGCAGCAGGCCGTAGCGGCGGGCAGTCCCGTGCCCGCCGCACGCCACGCAACCAGCGCTGGGGTTGATGACACGCGCCCCGACCTGCGGGAGCCTCGCCCTTGTGAGCGGTGCCAAAGTCGGTGGTTACGTGAACATCGGGGGATGTCAGACGAATGTGCATAAAGTCGTGGGCACGGGTGCGCCGTTGCCACTGGGCAAGTGGACGTCGGTTGCGCTGACCTACGATGGCGAGCCGGTCTCCTTGAGCGCTTCGGCGACCTCCGCCTGGGAGCGCACGGCGACGCCCGGAAATCGCTACCAGAACGGTGCCTACTGGCACATGCCCGTCGGTTGATTGCTTACGATCCTGAAAGATGACGATCCCGACCCATCCATCACCTTGCCGCTAGGTGTGCTAGGGTGATCCCTGTTGCTCGATCAGAAAGTTACGCTGGTAGAAACCAATCCCATCGATCTCTCTGAGTTGCTAGAACGTTGACTTCCGTCTCGTTAAAACGGTAGAGTACATGGTTTCCGGTCTCGCCACGGCGCCCACCATGCGCCGGTTTTTCGCAACCCAAAGAACAGGAGCACTTGTCATGGCACGAGCATTCAATTTCTGCGCGGGTCCAGCCGTTCTACCACTGGAGGTGCTGCAACAGGCACAAGCGGAGCTGGTGGATTATCAGGGCACCGGCATGTCCATCATGGAGATGTCACATCGCGGCAAACACTACGAGGCCGTACACAACGAGGCCATGGCCAACATCCGCACCCTCATGAACCTCTCGGATGACTACGCCGTGCTATTCCTGCAGGGTGGGGCCAGCATGCAGTTCGCCATGGTTCCCATGAATTTCCTCCCGACCGGCGCCACCGCCGACTACGTCAATGCCGGCAGCTGGGGCTCGGCCGCTGTCAAGCAGGCGCGCCTGCTGGGGAACATCAACATCGCCGCCGACTGCGAAAAGGATATCCCCACGCGTGTCCCCGAAGCCGCGGAGCTCAAGCACACCCCCGGCGCCGCCTACCTCCACCTCACCTCAAACGAAACCATCTCCGGCGCCCAGTGGCAGCAGTTCCCCAAGACCGACGTCCCCCTGATCTGCGACATGTCCTCGGACATTCTCTCCCGTCCCTTGGACTATCGCCAGTTCGCCATGGTCTATGCAGGCGCCCAAAAAAACCTAGGTCCTTCCGGCGTGACCCTTGTGGTGGTGCGCAAGGATCTCGCCGCCAAGGCCGCGAAAACCATCCCGGCCATGTTGCGCTACCAGACCCACATTGAGAACGACTCGCTCTACAACACCCCGCCCTGTTTTAGCATCTACATTCTGGCGCTCACCACGCGTTGGTTGAAAAACTTCGGCGTGGATAATATGTTCCGTCGCAACCGCGACAAGGCGCAGATGCTGTATGACATTATAGACGCCTCTGGTTACTACCGTGGCACCGCCAAGAAAGAGTGCCGTTCGGACATGAACATCACCTTCCGCCTCCCCACGTCCGAACTGGAAGATCATTTCTGTGCGGAAGCCGCCAAGGCCGGCCTGAGCCAGCTCAAGGGACACCGCTCCGTCGGCGGCGTCCGCGCCTCCATCTACAACGCCTTCCCCGTGGACGGGGTGCAGGCTTTGGTCGCCTTCATGCAGGAGTTCGAGAAGCGCAACGGCTAAGGCCTGCCGCTAGCTGATATCGCTGCCACACGGGCGGAGCTGCCAAGCTCCGCCCGTTTGCTTTGCCGCCCCATCGAGAAGGAACGTTTGGCTGCCCCCCCCCCTCCTTTACCCACCTCCCGGCGGGTCGCTCGTGCGCTGCCGGGCCGAATCCCGCAGCCATGCGTCGCCCGTGGCAGGTGATTGACGCGTGAGGCGTCCCAGCCACGCGGCCAGCAGCAAGAGCGCCGCGTACCAGCACCCCACCAGCCACCACGGCGGATAAGGAATCTTGCCAGCTCCACCTGGAATAGCCACCGTCGCCCGCGCGCACCAGATCATCATCTGTGTCAACCCGCCGGCCGCATGGTTGAATACCGTTTCCGCCCAGCTCGAAAACAACCCCACCAGCAAACCCACGCTGCTGGCCACACCCGTCAAAAAAGCGGCCGGGGCGATCGGCAGATTCGCCAGGATGGACGCCGGCGTCACCCGCCCGAAATACCAGGCTGTCAACGGGGTCGAACTTAGCCACGCCGCCACGGACAACGCCACCAGTTCCGCTCCTGCACGAACAGCCCTCACCCGGAAGGTCCGCAGTCGTACCAGCGCCGGCGCCAATTCCCCGCCCAACGCCGCGCTGGCCTGCGCATCCAGCGTGACATCATCCACCCGCAACCACCGTCGGAATAGTTCCGCCAGCGGCACATACAACAGAATCAACCCACCCATGACCACAAAAGAAAGGGCAAACCCGGCGTCGTGCAACTGAAACGGGTTCATGGCCAGGGCAATCACCGCCGCCGCCCCTAAGGTGGAGAGGGCGTCCGGCTTGCGACCCAGCAGAGGCGCCCCAAAATAGAGAATCGCCATCAGACAGGCCCGCAGTGCGCTCGCCGAAAAACCGGTAACCACCGTGTAGAAGATCAGGATCGGCGTGAGTGGCAGACACCAGTAGTGTCGCGGCACACCGGCTACCGAGAGCAACGCGATGATGACCACGGCCAGCAAGGCCACATTCATGCCGGAAATAGCAAAAATGTGAATGGTGCCGGAATCGCGAAACACCTGACTCAAGTCGCGCGGGATAGCGCTACGCGTCCCCAGGAACATGGCCTGCACCAGCGATGGGATGGCCCCCCACCCTTCAATCCCGCGCGCCAAGCGCGAGGCCGTCACCTGCCGCGCACGATCGGCCAGTGTGCCCAAATCGCGCAAGGAGGCAGCTGCTACCCGCCCCGACTCCTTCTCGCGCGATTCCAGCCGTACATAGACTTTGCGCAACACGCCCACCCGTTGCACACGCACCTTCCCACGAAACCGCCAGCGCTCCCCGGATACGGGGGCCACACAAGTCGCACCCCCGCCAGGAGCCAATGGCCCATACCAGGTAACCCGGACCGGCACAGACAACAAGCGATTGGTCACCGCCAGCGACACGTACGACACCTGCCGCAGGGTAAACTGATAGCGTACCCCGCCCTTTGCCAGCGGATGCACATCCACATCACCGCTGACCGTGCCATACAGCACCGCTTTCGGCTCACGCGCCTGCTGGGTGCGCAGCCAGTCAACTTCTGCCCGTCGCCGGTCCGTGGCCAGGGCGGCCACGAGCCATCCTGAGGCTAAGACCACCAGCCACAGCACCACCCCCTGCATTCGCACGCCGCCTGCCAGATAGCGCACCACCAGCCACATGGCCGCCATCGCCATCCAGCCCATCGCCGCGTGCACCCCATCCCCCGTGATCAACCCAAAGGCCACCCCCACAACAAACAGGACTGCCACCCCCACCAGCGGCCGCCGTGCTATGGAATCTTTCCCAACCATCCGCACCCCACCGTCGCTCCGTGGCCAGGCAAGGAGCATACTAGCGCGCCCAGGCACCCTCGCACCTGCATGCGCCGCCCAATCAGCCCGCTTCCGGTGTGGCACCCGCGGCAACCAATTCCGCGGCGGCCTTCTGATTCACGCGCCGCTTGGCAGGCATGCTCCGCAACGGTTTTTCATGCCGCAGCAGTTCACCGCCCACCACCGATGCGCCGCCATCCACATACAGCGTTTGCCCGGTAATCTTCCTCGCATACTCTCCCAGCAGAAAAACGACCGCATTGGCCACTTCCTGCTTGTCCTTGATGGGATCCCACGGCAGGGGGCTCATCTTCTTCCAGGTCTGGTTCAAGCAGGCGAAGTGTGGAATCGATTTGGCGGCCTTGGTTGTCAGCGGTCCGGCGGACACCGCGTTGACCCGGACATGCTCGCGACCGTATTCCCGGGCCAGTGCCCGCACGAGCGCCTCCAATGCGGCCTTGTTGACGCCCATCCAGTTGTAAAAAGGGAAAGCCACTTGCGAGGCGAACGAGAGCGTAACGATGGAACCACCTTTGGGCATGTGTTCCTGCGCAAACTGGGAAACCGTGGCCAACGAGGCGCAACTGATGCCAAACGCCTGCTTAATATCCTCAAAGGCGTTGGTATAGACATGACTCCCGAGGCACGTTTTCGGGTTGGCATAGGCAATGGAATGAACCACACCACTCACCTCGCCCAAGTCACGAAAGAGATTGCGCACCTCGTTTTCGATGGTGACATCGCAGTACTTAATGCACATGGCATCCTTGTGGGCCTGCGTCAGTTCGGGACAGCCACGATCAAAAAAGATCTTCTTCATCCGCTCATTTTGAGCGGTATAAACCACATTACCGCCCAATTCCTGAATCATTTTCCCGGTCGCATACGCGATGGAATCCGTATTCAGTAGCCCCATCACGACATACGTTTCGCCTGGCTTGATCATGTTTGCTTCCTTTCACGCTTGTTTGCTTATTTCAGGATGGCACGTTCCACCTAGACCTGTCAACAATCTGCAGCATAGCTGGGCATGCCGGCCGCATACCGCGGGGCACAGGTTCGCCACACCGGCAGTATGGCAGGGCGAACCGTCGCTGCAAGACAAAACAGGCCTCTTTTTTATGTCGTGCCATCCTGATTCGTTTGACAGATCAGATGTTTTGTCATACTTTTGCGACTTCCTGAGCAACCACGGAAGTGCAGGCCATGAACGATCTGTCACAGCAACTGGACCGCGCCGCGGCACCACGAATCCTCTCGGAATTGGATCCCGATTTCCGCCCTGCGGCCCTCTGGGTTCAGGCCTATCAAACCCTGACGGCCACTACGCACGCCGTTCCCGTGGAGTTGGCCATGGGACGACCGGATGGCACGGTCTTCCGCTTCAGCACCCGCATCCTCCCTTGGTCCGATGCCACAGCCAACGTGAATCACCGTCATGTCGAACGATGGCTGAAACAACTGCTCTGGCAGAAGGGTGGCTCGCGTGTCTGGATCAGTGGGTGCGCCCCGCTGGCGGCCCAACTGGCAGCGGATTATGCCCCGGGGGGGGCACGTGCTTTTGACGCGGATCTCATGGGCACACGCATCGGCGGTGAACCGTTCCGCCTGACGGCTTGCCAGCCGGATGAACTCCCCGCCCCCCGCGAACCGACCAGGAACGTCGGCGGCCACTGGAACGGCTGCCGCATTGGTTTTGACCTCGGTGGCAGCGATCGCAAATGTGCTGCTGTCATTGACGGAAAAACCGTTTTTTCGGAGGAAATCCCCTGGGCGCCGATCCGGGAACCTGATTGGCGCTACCACTGGAACGGCATCGAAGACTCCCTCCAGCGCGCCGCCGCCCACTTGCCACGCGTGGATGCCATCGGCGGCAGCACCGCCGGCATCGTGATCAATAGTGAAATTCGTGTAGCTTCGCTGTTTCGGGCGGTACCGCAGGCCGATTTTGACCAGCACGTCCGCACCCTTTTCGGGACACTGGCCAAAAAATGGAACGTGCCCTTGGTCGTCATGAATGACGGCGAGGTTACGGCGCTGGCCGGTGCCATGGGTCTAAATGACAAACCCGTCCTCGGCATGGCTTTTGGCACCAGCTTGGCTGGCGGATATTGCAACGCGCAAGGTGCCCTGACCTGTTGGCTAAACGAACTCGCCTTTGTTCCGGTGGATTATCGCCTGCAGGGCGCTCCGCGTGACGAGTGGTCTGGCGACTGCGGCTGCGGCGCGCTCTATCTCTCGCAACAGGCGGTCGGTCGCTTGGCCCCCCGCGCCGGCATTCAATTTCCGGACGAGCTGACGCTGCCTGAGCGACTGGCGGAAACGCAGCAACTCCTCCAGCAAGGCCATCGCGGCGCACGCCAGGTGTTCGCCACCATCGGCCGTTATCTCGGCTACACCGTGGCGCATAACGACAACTTCTTTACGCTGAAGCGCGTCCTCGTCCTCGGCCGCGTCACATCCGGGGATGCTGGCAACATCCTGCTCGAGGAGGCCACTCGTGTGCTGCAACGGGAATTCCCAGACATTGCGGCACGTGTCACGCTATCCATGCCGGGTGAAACAGAAAAGCGCCATGGGCAGGCCATGGTGGCCGCCAGCCTGCCGGAGATACGGTGATCGCATGAATTTTCGCAAGCCGACGGCCGAGCTGTTCATCCCCGACGGCGCCACACCGGCAACCGCCTTCTCGCGCATCACGACGCTGGGTATCGGCGCCCACCAGGATGATATTGAATTTATGGCCGTGCCGGGGATTCTCGACGGGTTCGCCAACCCGCAGCGTCCTTTCGGCGGCGTGATCTGCACCAACGGCGCCGGCTCTGCCCGCATCGGCCCCTATGCCCAGGTGACCGACGAGGAGATGTGTCAGCTCCGGCGTCTGGAACAGCGCGCTGCCGCCACCATTGGGCAATATGGTTTTGTGGCGCAACTCGACTACCGCTCCGCCGAAGTCAAAACACCCGCATGTCCGGAACTGCTGGCCGACCTCACCGCGCTTATCCAAGCCACCCGTCCCACCACCATTTACACACACAACCCGGCGGATAAACATGACACCCATATCGCCGTAGCCATCGCCGTGCTGCTGGCGGTTCGTGCCCTGCCTAAGGAGCAACGGCCGGCCCGCCTGTATGGCTGCGAAGTCTGGCGCGATTTGGACTGGTTACCTGACAGCGAAAAGCAAGTCTTCGATATCAGCACTCGCCAGAACTTGCAGTCGGCGCTCACTGGCGTCTACGACTCGCAAATCGCCGGCGGCAAACGCTATGACCTGGCCGCCATGGGGCGCCGTCGCGCGCATGCCACCTTCCTGGATTCGCATACAGCCGACAAGACGGAACTTGCCACCTTGGCCATGGACCTCACGCCGTTGATTCAGGATGATTCCCGCGACATCGCCGAGTATGTCACCGGCTTCATCCAGCTATTCGCGGCCGAAGTCCGCAGCAAGTTGCTCGCACGCCTCCCCGCCGTGGCCGCAGCAACCGCTCACGCGGACGCAAAATAACCCTACGGAGCAAACCGCACATCATGGAAGTCATTATCCAGCCAACCCCGACTGCGGTGGCCAGCCTAGCAGCTACGCTGATCGCCAAGGCCATCCAGCGCAAGCCGAATCTGGTTCTGGGCTTGGCCACGGGCGGCACCCCCCTGGTGCTCTATGATGAACTGGTCCGACTGAACCGCACCGCAGGGCTGGACCTCAGTCAATTGACCACCTTTAATCTGGATGAATATCTGGGCCTGCCGGCCAGCCACCCGGCCTCCTACCGGCGGTTCATGCAAGCGCATCTCTTTGATCGCACCAATATAGACCCCCGTCGCACGTTTATCCCCGACGGCATGACGCCCGACATCCGGCGGCACTGCCAGGAGTATGAAAACCGCATCCGCGAAGCCGGCGGCATTGACATCCAAATTCTCGGCATCGGCTCCGATGGCCACATCGGTTTTAACGAACCAACCTCATCCCTCTCTTCCCGCACGCGTGATAAAGTGCTTACGGAACAGACGCGCCTGGATAATGCCCGCTTCTTCCCGTCGCTCGACGAGGTGCCGCGCAACTGCCTTACTATGGGGATTGGCACCATTCTCGAGAGTCGCCAATGCCTGCTGCTGGCCTTTGGCGCCCACAAGGCCGCGGCCGTAGCCGCCGCAGTCGAAGGGCCGGTCACATCCATGATCCCCGCTTCCGCCCTGCAACTGCACGCCGATGCCAAGGTTTATGTGGACGAACCGGCCGCGGCCACACTCAAACTGCGGGATTACTACGACTATGCCTTGCGCCACTCACCGGCGCTGCCATAACCTTGGCGCCGCGCATAGGCCGGCAGGCGCGTGGCTCGCCTTAGAACCGGCTCTGTAGCATCCGCCCGGCGCGCCGTCCCGTGCACTGCCCGTGCTCGTAACTGTTGCATCCATTCACCCACACCTGCCGCACGCCACGGGAATAAACGTGCGGCGCGGCAAAGGTGGCTTGGTCGCAGATCTCGACCGGATCGAACAGCACCAGATCGGCCAAGGCCGCCGGCACGACACGCCCCCGGCCCTGCAACCCAAAAGCATCGGCGGGCAGGCTGGTGAGGCGCCGGATCGCTTCCGGCAGCGTCAGCAACCCCTCATCCTGCACCAGCCGTAAGAAACGCGGAAACGCGCCATAGGCCCGCGGGTGCGGATGGTCCGCACGCAACGGCCCCTGCAGCGCACGGATCGAAGCATCCGAACCGACCATCACCCACGGCTGCGCATAGATGCGGCGCAGGTTTGCCTCGCTCATGCCGAAAAAGAAAGCCCCCGTGCGTAGCTCGTCCAGACGCAGAACATCTACAATCACCGTGCCGGCCGTACGCCCGGTGGCTTGTGCCACGCTGGCAATGGTAGCGCCACGCCACACCCGCAGATCCGGATGCACCGTGCCTCCAATCATGACACCCTCCCAGGCATCCGGTTCCCGTTCGGCATCTAGTTCCGCCGCAATCCGCGCGCGCAGGCTGGCATCCGCCACCCGTGCCAAAACCACTTCCCGGCCCCCCCGCCCGGCCCAATCCGGCAGCACGATATCGAGATCCGTAGCGCCAGCCAGATACGGATAGCGATCCGCATGCACCACGACCCCCTGCCGTTGCGCCGCCGCGATACGCTGAAAAACCGCATCCAGCTTCCCCCAATTGTGGGCATGCGAAGTCTTCAGATGCGAAACCTGCACGCGCACGCCACTGGCACGCCCTAGGTCCAACACCTCGTCCAAAGCCTCCAGCAGTTGATCCCCTTCGCTGCGCATGTGCGAGGCATAGACCCCCCCGCGCGCCGCCACCATGCGGGCCAACCCCAGCACTTCATCGGCGGAGGCATAACGCCCCGGTTGGTACACCAGCCCCGTGCTCAAGCCGCTACCGCCCTCGTCAAGCGCCTGCGCCAGATGCCGCTGCATGCTACGCAATTCATCGGCGGTTGCACCCCGCGATTCATAACCCATAACACCGGCCCGCAGCGTGTTATGGCCGATCAACAATACCGTGTTCACGGCGGGTTGCACCTGCTCCAACAGCGCACGGTACTCGGCCACACTGGACCAAGTCGGCCCCGTGCCGTCAGCGCCCGTCGACAGCCGTGCCGACCGTTTGACCGGGTAGCGCTGCGCGGCCCAATCTGCTGGCAAACGGGCCTGCCCGACTAACGGCGCGGCGGAAGCACCGCATTGACCGCAAATCTCCGTGGTGACACCTTGCGAGATTTTGCTGGGAGCGTCAGGCTCAAGCAGCAGATAGGTATCGGAGTGCGAATGCGCATCTATGAAACCGGGCGCCACCACCAGTCCGGCGGCATCCACCACCTGCGCCGCGCACGCCCCATCCAAATGGCCAACCGCGGCAATCCGGTCCCCGCTGATTGCCACATCGCCCGTCCAAGCCGGCGCCCCTGTGCCGTCACAGACCAAGCCATTACGAATCAGGATGTCAAATGTCGCAGCCACGACTGTCTATGCTCCCCAGCCTGCTCCGATCGGGCGCGGCGTTCCCTCGAGCCGCACGCGCGCAAAAAAGACGCGGGTCGGCGTACATCAACTCAGCTTGGCACGGGTGCGCCAGCTTCCCGTGCGCTCGGCGCTACGGGTGCCGCCGTCTGCAAGTGTGTGGTACCACTGAGCATGGCCACGACTTGCTGCTGTACGGTGCCGATCTCATCCATACGCAAGCGCGGATCAAGCACGGTAAAGATATCGGCCGTCTTCTTATGTTCGTATACCCGCAAGATGCCACCGCCTTCCTGCGGCTTGGCGTCCCGTTCTACCAACTGCTTGCCGCGCTCCAGCATGATGGCCAACACGTACACGACATTCCGCATGGCCGGATCTTCCAGCAGAATCAACCGTCGCAGCAGAGTCTCTGCCGTATCCTTCTTGACCGGCTCATCCTTGACAACCACCGGCGGCGCCTCATACGCGCCCTCCCAGAAGCTGTAGGGACGCCAGTCACGCTTTTCATCGCGCCAACACAGCGTATGATAATCACGCCGCTCAAAGGCCTCCGGCATTTCGCGCAGCACCGACACACACGGCTGCTTGTCGGTAAAATGTTGCGCGCAGACGCTACAAGCGTGCCCACGCGAACGAATGTTCCATTCTTGTGACATGGGTTAAAATAATAGCATACGGCACTCCGCAACGCTAGCTACCGCGCATGCCAAATCACACACGGGGATGTGACGTGGCACCCAGCGGCCCACGCCGTCCCCACGCGGGCGCCTTTTTTTAAACATCGTTCCGCCGACTTGCGTCTACCCCTGCCCCGCCAGCGCGTCTCAACCTTGCCGCCACGTAAAATGCTGCTGTCCGCCCGTGAGAGGAATCCTCTTCCCGTCCGGCAAGTGCAATTCGCCAGACGTCCCTTCTGGCAGCGTCACGTCAAAAGTAATCCCGTCGGATTGCCGTTTCCAAGCGGAGCGGATGATACCGGCTGGCGCGCGATGCCAGGCGCTGATGGCGTCAAGTCCTGCCACCGGCTGCGGCCGCAGCGTGACCCGGCGGAATCCGGGGTTTTCAGGATCCGGCACGATTCCGGCATAGTACTGATAGAGACAGGCGCTGATGTCGCCGAACATGATGTGGTTTTGCGAGTCGCTGTTATCCCAGTTTTCCCGCAGGGTCGTGGCACCCTGTTGCAGCCAGTTCGCCCAACCGGGAAAATCCGGCTGGGTGAACAGCAGGAAGGCCAGATCCGGGCGTCCATGTTCGGCCAGCACCCGCGGCACAACCTTCGCACCCAGAATGCCGAAGTCCACCTTGCCGCCATGGCGCTCCACGGTCTCCGCCAGTCGAGCCACCACGGCCGCACGCTGGTCATCCTCAACCAGCCCTTGGTAGACAGCACATGCCAGCGCGGTCATCTGCCCATCTGCATATAAGCCGTTCCCTTTATAAAACATCTGGTTGAACGACTGGCGAATCCGCACGGCCAGCGCGTCAAAGGCAGACGCATCCTGCTCCCGCCCGGTTAATTTTGCGTACCGGGCCAGCAAGCAGGTGTCGGCATAGTAATAGGCCGTGGAAGTCAGCGCCGTCGGGGCCACGTTTTTGGAATCTACGGCGCACCAGTCTCCCAAACCGAAATAGACGATGTGATCCGTGGCCAACGTGCCGAGATACGCCACATACCGCGCCATGGCCGGATAGAGACGCTTGATGTGCGAGGCGTCCCCCGTATAGAGATAGATGTACCACGGGATCAAGATCAGGGCGCTGTCCCACGCCGGTCCCGAGCCCCAGTTGTACCCCCACCCCGCACACGGCACAATACAGGGGAGCTGACCATTCGGGCGCTGGCAGTCGGTCAGGCTGTCGAGCCATTCCCCATAGGCGGCCGCCGCCCCGTAGTTCCAAAGACCAGTCTCGGCCGCAAGGTGGGCATCGCCCGTCCAACCATTCTTTTCACGATGTGGACAATCGGTGGGAAACCCTACGAAGTTACCGATGTAGGCCCAGCGCGTACACTCCTGCAGGCGATTCAGCGCGGCGAGAGAGGTTTCGATCCCGCCCACCTCATCAAACCCGGTATGCACCACACGCCCACGCAGCGTGTCGAGCGTAGGTTCGCCTGTCAGCCCTTCCACACGGACATATTGAAATCCATGATACGTGAAGTTCGGCTCCCAGATCTCCTCGCCCTCTCCCTTTAGCGTATACCGGTCAGTCTGGAACTCCCCGCTTTTGACAAAACGATCATAGCCGGTTATGTCAATATCCCCTTCGGTCGTACAACGCTCCGCATAGCGTAACACCACTTCCGTGCCGGCCGGACCACAGACGCGCAACTGCGCCCAGCCTGCCATGTTTTGGCCGAAATCAAAGACCGCCGCCCCGGAAGGGAGCTTCCGTACCGCAACGGGGGTAAGCGTCTTCATAATGCGACAGGGTGGCGCGATCTGCGGTTCGAGCAAACCACCCGGCCCCGGCACGCGTATCGCCGGATCCCAGTGCTGGTCGTCGTAGCCGGGGCGGTCCCAACCGGGACGCTCCGCACGTGCGTCGTAGTGTTCGCCATTGCGCAGTCCATCAAAACGGATCGGCCCATCGGTCACCCGCCACGAACCATCGGTCTGCAACCGGAACGCAGCGCCGGACTTGAGCTGCACCTCCAGTTCCAGCGTCAGCTTGGGGTAGTCCCGCCATGCGGCCCGGTCGAGATTCCAGAACTCTACCGTGTGTCCGTTGTACCAACCGGAACCCAGGATCACGCCCATGGCATTGGCACCCGCACTAACCAGACGCGTGACATCGTAGGTCACATAACGCACCCGCCGGTCGTATTGCGTAACCACCGGATCCAGCACATGGTCGCCCACACGTTGCCCATTGATACGCGCCACATAATACCCCAGACCGCAAATAAGCAACGTTGCTTTCCGGACCGGTCCCTCCAGGATGAACTCCCGCCGGTACATGGGTGCCGGCGCCATCTGATCCGCATACTGGAACATCATGTTGTAGCGACCGACCCAAGGGGCCGTCCACCCCCGCGCCCGATTCCGCGTGGCGGCACGCCGTCGCGCCCCTGGAGTCACGACTGGCGTTACAGCTGTCGGTTCGATGAACGATGCCACAGGTTCCTCCGTATTCTGCATGAAGAATTCAAACCTTTCGCAACCTAAACCTTTCAGAACCTGCCACCAATCACCGCCGCGGTCGGCTAGGGGGTCCGCTGCAGCACCAACGCCGTGCGACATGGCAAATAGACGCGAATGACGAGGCAGCGCTCCGTGCCGCGCACCTGCGTATCGACGGGATATTCCTGCTGGCCAGCGATGCGCCCCTGACCGCCAAAGCGGCGTTCATCCGTATCGAGCACCCCGTGGTACCGCCCCGGCGGCACAAACACCGTATAATCGCTCAGCGACAATTGGGTGTGAAAATTAAACAGGAACAGCAGATCATCCCGCTGAAAGATCATCACCTTGTTGGCATCGCAAATCGCAAGTTTCCTGGGCTGTCCATCCATGAGCAGGTTATGCGTAGACATCAACGCGAGAATTTCCCGGTCAAATGCGCCCAGACAATGGAAATACAGGGCTGGATCATCGCTCAAATGCCACTGCCGGCGTGCATGCCGATACGAATAATCATTGCCCTCGCGGGGAAAGTCAATCCATTCCGGATGTCCGAACTCATTCCCCATAAAATTGAGGTAGCCATGACCGGCCGTAGCCAGCGTAGCCAGGCGCGCTAATTTATGCAGCGCCACCCCCCGATCCGCGGCCAGGCTCTGCACGCCTACGCTCATCGAATCATAAATGGCGGCGTCCATGAGCTGAAAGATCAGGGTTTTCCCACCCACCAGCGCCTGATCGTGACTTTCCACATAATTGATCGTACGCTCATCCTCACGCCGGTTGGTCAGTTCATGCCAGAGGTAACCGATATTCCAGTCCTCATCCTTCACATCGCGCACCAGTTTGAACCAGCAATCCGGCACCCCCATGGCCATACGGTAGTCGAACCCGACACCGCCATCCGCCACTGGCGCCGCCAGCCCCGGCATACCACTGACATCTTCGGCGATCGTGATGGCATCCGGACGCACCTCATGGATGACACGGTTGGCGAGATTCAGGTAGATCCAGGCATCTTCGTCCACGGCCTCGTTAAAATACTGGCTATAGTCGCCGAAATCCGAGCCCAACCCATGATGCAAATAGAGCATGCTGGTGACGCCATCGAAGCGGAACCCGTCAAAATGGAACTCATCCAGCCAGTACCGGCAGTTGGAGAGCAGGAGATGCAGCACATCCGTTTTGCTATAGTTGAAACAGCGTGAATCCCAAGCATCATGCCAGCCACGCGAGCCATCATGAAAATAGAGGTTGGGTGTGCCATCAAACCGCGATAGCCCGTCCCGCTCATTGCGGATGGCATGGGAGTGTACGAGGTCCATGATCACCGGCATGCCGGCACCATGGGCGGCATCAATCAACGCCTTTAACTCTTCCGGGGTGCCGCAGCGCGAACTGGCGGCGAAAAAGGACGACACGTGATAGCCAAAGGAAGCGTAATAGGGGTGCTCCATCACCGCCATGAGCTGTAACGTATTGTACCCGGAGGCCAGCACCCGCGGCAGCGTCTGCTCGCGAAACTCCTGGTAGGTGCCGATCCCCAGCTTCTCCTGCGCCATGCCGACATGGGTCTCATATATCTGTGGCGCCCGCTGGGGCACACGGAAGTCGGGGTGCTGCCAAACATACGGTTCCGGCGCCCAGACCTGCGCGGCAAACAAATGGGTGGCGGCATCCTGCACCACCCGCCGTGCATACGAAGGAATGCGCTCGCCGCGCCCTCCCGGCCACGTCATTTCGAGACGGTAGTGCTGCCCGTGACTCAACGCCCCGACCGGCAGGATCAACTCCCAGACATCGCGACCGGCCAAACGCCGCAGCGCAAAAGCTTCCCGTACTTCCCAATTGGAAAAGTCACCCACGAGCCAAATGCCCGTGGCGTTCGGGGCGTATTCGCGGAACAACCAGCGATCTTTGCGCTGGTGTAATCCGTAATACTCATGCGCACAGGCAAACTCCGACAGGGACCCAGGCCCCTGAGACAACCGGTGTGCCACCGTTTCGGCCGCATGCGCGCGCCGTCGGATCGTATTCACGTATGGCGCCAAATAGGGATCGGCTTCCAGACGGGCAATTGCGGGCAAATGCGCCATAATCCAGTCTCCTCCTGCTTGGTCACCACCGGTATCCCACACACGTTCCGGCTAGCCGTGTAACCGCTAAAAAGGGTTAACTAAGGGTCGTTTCAGCATCTTCTCATAAATGTCCATGTACGAACGGGCGCACACGGCATGATTGAATCTGGCCTTCGAGTCCCGCATAATTCGGGCAATTTGCGCCTGCTTGCTCTCGGGCGAACAGGCATGAAACGCCATGGCTTGCTCCATGGCCCATTCCAGCCCTTCGCTACCATAGACGCCAAACACAAAACCATTGCCACTGGCACCGTCAGCGGCCAGATGCTCCACGGTGTCGTGCAGGCCGCCGGTATCATGAACCACCGGCAGCGACCCGTACAAGCCACCGATCATCTGCGGCAAACCGCACGGTTCGAAGAGCGATGGCACCAGAATGAAATCTGCGGCGGCATAGCCTAACCGCGAAAGCCGCTCGTCAAAATTGCAGACCGCCACGCGATCTTTGAGGTCGTGCATGCGCACCACGTCATGAAACACGCCCTGATGCTGGCCATTGGCCACCACGGCAATCTGCAGCTTGCGATCCCAATAGCGCGAAACCAACCGGTAGAGGATATGCGAAAGAAGTTGCGGTCCTTTCTGGACGGGATCCAGTCGCGACGGCCAGAAGAAGAGTGCGGCATCCGGGTCCACCTCCAGTTCCATTTTGGCCTGGAAAGCCATCTTATTAGCCCGCTTCGCCTCCCCATGCGTTTCCGCCGTGTAGCGCATTTCCAGCGCGTCATCCGTGGCGGGATCGTACGACTCATCCGGCGCATTTAGAATGCCCACGGCACAACCTGCATCGCGCTTGCCGATCAACTCATGCCGGAAATGTGCTGGAATGAAATCAAACCAACCGCGGCAGATCTCCTCCAAAAAGGTCGGACTGACCGTATTGATGAAATGCGAGGCGAAAACACCGCTGGCCAACATATCCACCGGGTTGCTATTGCGGCTGGTTTCATAGCTGCCTGGCACAAACTTGTAATACAGGTTCGCCCAGAATTCAGCCGCATCAATTCCAGCATCCTCAACCTGAGCCAGCGAAACGTGGTGGGTATGGATGTTGTGGACGGTAAACAGACAGGGAATACCCAGGCGGCGCGCCGCGGCGGGAATCAACCCTGTCATCCAGTCATTGCAATGAATCAAGTCCGGCTGCACGGTCGGAATGATGTTGTTCAACACCTCCCGCTGGAATGCCAGCGCTAGCTTGGGATTTTCCTCCTGATAGTTACTGTATACGGTGTCACGGTAATAGAAACAGCGATCCTCGGCCAGATGAATACGACTGTCCGGCAGGCGACTCTTATAGACCCGCAACTCATCACTAATCAGACGACCGACGTCCATATGAAACATGCGTCGATAATGCGGCAGCGCGACATGCACATCCGCATCATGATCAAACAACGCCGTAACTAGCGAAGCCGAGACATCGGCCAGTCCCCCCGCCTTGGCGCTCAGGCTGTTGGCCATATTCCCCATGCCGGATGGCAAATAGGTGATCTCCGGCGTTACAATCAGAATGCGTGGCCGCGTACTACTCCCATGCTTTCGTGTCATTCGTTTCTCTCGCTCTCTCCTGCACAGCACCGCCGGAAAGGTATCCGCCACCCCTCTACGGCAACTGCTCGCGACGTTTCTTACCTTCTTCGATCTGGCGCAGCACCGCCTGATAGGCGGCCTTCCCCTGATCCAACTTCGCCATCTCCGCTTGGGCCGCAGGAAGTTCAGCCACCCGTGTGCGCAGGGCCAGTTGCACCTGCATCATCTCCCGCTGCAACGCAGCCAAGCGCTTGCGCAAGCTCTCTATTTCCGGCGACGTATACTGCGGATCCAACCACAAGCTC
Source organism: uncultured bacterium (assembly GCA_903861045.1). Taxonomy (GTDB): domain Bacteria; phylum Verrucomicrobiota; class Kiritimatiellia; order RFP12; family CAIWXQ01; genus CAIWXQ01. The sequence goes on from CAIOST010000292.1 coordinate 17,050, forward strand.
TCATTCTTCTGGGCCTGATCTCGCAGCGTAAAGGAAAGGGCCACTTGCTGCTGCCCCAGCTGGGACAATTGCTGATCCACCTCCACCCGGGTCGATGGTGGACGCGGCGTCGGTTCCCCGCCCCCCGCGCACCACACCATCATAACCCCGCACCCCGCAACCATGCCCAGCCGATACATTTGCACGCCTCCAGCCCCAATGTGCTTCCCAATCAACATGCGCCATTGTCATCCGCCCGAGCCTCCACGACAATCAAAAAATGCGCGACCGACCATCATTTATAAAATTTCAAAAATCCAGTTGCACCGTCCATCCAGAAGCTGTTACTATTTCCCCCTGTTGCAAAGCGGGTGTAACTCAGTTGGTAGAGTGCCACCTTGCCAAGGTGGTTGTCGAGGGTTCGAGTCCCTTCGCCCGCTCCATCTTACCGGACCATGGGGGTGTAGCTCAGTTGGTAGAGCAACTGACTCTTAATCAGTGGGTCCAGGGTTCGAATCCCTGCACCCCTACCAGTCCGGCCCGCTGAATCCCACTGATTGTCAGAAACAGGCCCGTTAACCGGCCTGTTCTTTTTTTGGCCGCCTTTATCGCGGCCCTCGTTCGCAAAACCAAGCCATCTGGCTGGCTAAGGGCAACGCGGTAGCAGCCAAGCCGTGTCCTGCACGTCCCACAGCCGGCGGCAAGCGTTCATACTGACGAGGAAGGTGATGTTGCCAGGCCCCGTTGCCGCGGTTCGTCGATCAATGCGGAGCGCTAGGTACGGTGGCCTCCGCCAACCAAGGGTAGCGCGCTTTCAGGTATTCCGCCCAAGGATCCATCCCAGACGGTGGTGCCACCAGCAGCGGCGCGAACAGCCCCTCGGTGCCGACGTGCTGGAATCGGTCGACGCCGTCCGCCACCGGACTGACCAGTCTCGCCCAAACGCTCGTCGCCGTGTCGCCCAAAGGTTTCAAGCCGGGCGATGTCACCTTGCGGTAGTCCGTGTTATGGGCGGGAGCGATGTGCAGCAGGCTTACGATGTCGGCATCGAGCTCCCCCGCCTTCTCCATCGCGTGGGCGAGCAACTGCTGCCGCATTAACTGGTAGAACGGCTCGAATAAGAGCGTCTCAAACGATGGCAGCACTATTTTGTTGATCGGGCAATCCACCTTCTCGAACAGCTCCCGGTAGATGGCCGTGCGATCCTTGCCACTCGGATCCGCCTTGAGGTGGATGCTGTGGTACGATTCCGTGTACTTCCAATCAATCAGCACGATCTGCTTCCGGCCGTCCGCACGCTCGAACCTCACGGCAGCGTCGGCACTCGTAAAGTTCGCCCCCCGCGTGCGGCTGCCTTCCGGACGCACACGCTCGTTTAGGTAGTTCTTCTTGCCGATCCACGCGAAGGTCACGAACTTGCCGTCCTCGACGGGGAGCATCTGCTTGCTCTCGGGGAAGATCGGTTTCAAGAGCGTCGCCAGCGACTCTGGCTGTGCGGTGAAGGCGAACAGGAAGTTCACGCAGCAGACCTGCGAGTCGCACAGGTGGTTGCTCGGTCTGCCGTTCAGGCCGTCCTGCCATTTGATCTTGTGATGGTAGAACCATTCATCGGCTTCCGCACGGATGCCCGAGAACAGGTTCTCCTTTGCCAGGCTGGGCGGCAGGCAGAAGGGGCGCGGCTGGCCTGCATACGCGCCGTTCTGGCGGGCGGCGCCCGAAAAGTCTGCTGACGCTTGTTTGAACCGTGCCTGACGGTCACGCTCGGATTCTAAGAATTTGCCCATAGTGAAATCGCTCTTCTGTAGGTAGCTGGTTTTGTCGCAGGCACAGGGGCTTCAGAGGCGGGGGTTCAATCCAGTCGGCAGAGGCGTCTTGACGGCAAAGCGAGTCTGGGTAAAGGCGGTTTCTGTTTCCTGGGTTCGCCATTCCGAGCGACTGGTTAGCCCGCGTAACGGGTGATGATCACAGCGGCGGATAATCGGGCTTTCGTGTCACAGTGTCAACCTTACAGAATGGCAAAGCCTGGCAGGGCGCGTGCTGCAGAATGCCCTTGAAAACCAAGGGGATGGGGAAGTAGGATAAGCGGTGTAGAGCATGTGGGATCCCTTTGCGGGTTCGCACGCTTACGGGGCCGCGATCTTATGGGTAAGCACTGTCAGACAAGCACGCACCACCGGGAGGCAGTAGGGCGGTCTATCGCGCGTACGCGCCGGACCAACGCGTCCACCAGGGCTCACGTACTGCTACGGCATATAGCTGGCATCGTGATCTGCGCCGCAGTCAGCCTGGCGGAAGAGCGTGCTACGCTTGTTAGCCAGACGCCGGCGCCGCGCACCAGCGGTCCGCTCTCCGTCTCCATGCAGCAGGAAGTAAATGCCGCGATGGCTCGCAGTCGTACCTGGCTTGTGGCATGCCAGAACGCCGATGGCAGTTGGGGGGAGCTAGGCAGCGCGCGTCTGCGCCTGACCGCCATGGCGGCCCTCACACTGGTGAACAGCGCCGCGCCGGACGAGACCAAGGCCTTGGAAAGCGCCAAACGCTGGCTCGGTGCCCCTGCCGCCGCCAGGGACGCTGCGGGTGACTGGGAAGCGTTAAGCTGGCAAGAGATAGCGTTGCAGGCCATTTTGCCGCCTGAGTCCCTCCGCACCGCGGCGCTCGTACAGCAAAGCCAGGCAGTGACCAACGTACTTCCTCCGTTCTCTCGCATGCTCATGCAGGCGGCCGCGCCTACGCTCGTCCTCCCGCCGCGTGCCACGGTAACCAACGCCGCCGCGCCAGCCCTGCTGGACGCGTGCCTGCTTGCCATGAACGCGCCCGTATCGAACCTGCCCCAACAGCCGGTGCTATCGCAAGTGGCCGCCTCCTGGATGAACCGCCCCCCTCCCCCCGCTTACACTCGCACACAGCAAAGCTGGATCGTAGCGCATTTCATCAACCGTGCCGGCGGAGGCTCTCTGGCCGACGCCTCTGGGCGTCTAGTGAACTGGCGGCATGATCTGGCCAATGAACTGGTGGCCTCGCAGCAGATTGACCCGCAGCGGCAAGGGAACGGGTTCTGGTCGGGTGATGCCCCCACCCCCTCTCCCAGCGACGCGGCTATCGCGGCCACGGTCTATGCCGTGCTGGCGCTCGGAGAACTGTAGCCACAGGCCGCACGTATGCCCGCGATTCTACTTCACACCTGTTGCGCCCCTTGTGCCAGTCATGCGGTGGAGGAACTCCGGCGCATGGGGTACCGTGTAACCCTCTGCTTCGCGAATGCGAATCTGGCGCCGGCCGAAGAATACGAGCGCCGGCTGACGGCCGCGCGCCAATTGGCTGAGCATGTGGGCGCCCCCCTGCTGGTGGATCCGCCCGACCATGCCGCCTGGCTAACCGCCATGCAAGGGGTGGAGCAAGCCGCCGAAGGGGGGGACCGCTGTGGGCGCTGTTTCCGCTACTCCCTGGAGCGGGTGCATGCTCTGGCGGCGGCGCAGGGCTTCGAAGCCTTTACCACCAGCCTGACGATCAGCCCCCACAAGCGCTCCGCGGTCATTTTGGCCATCGGGCGGGAACTGGACCCGATCCGATTCCTGGCTGTGGATTTCAAGAAACAGCACGGATTCCAGCGCAGCACAGAACTCGCGAAGTCGTACCAGTTGTATCGGCAGAATTACTGCGGCTGTGAATTCAGCCATCGGACCTAGCGCAAAACCGCAGCCCCGTCTAAGACGGATGCTGCGGCTTCATGCTGCGGCTATTACCCGCCCGCCTACTTGCCAGCTTTGGCAACTTTAGCAACTTTGGCAGCCTGCAAGGCGGCGACCACCTTTTTGGGCCGTCGCAGCATGGTGCGTACCACCAAGGGTTGCATTTTTGCAACAACAGCCTTATCCACGCCCAGCTTGGCAAGACGCGCCTTTTGTACCTTTTGACGGCGGCGACGCTCACCTTCGCTCTTTTTCGGACGGGAGATTGGTTTCTTGTTTAATGTCCGGCCTGTGCCCATGGATTCCTCCTCATCATTCCAACGTATACCTGAAACGCGCGGTACTATCTCCGATTCCAGCCACACATGCAAGCAATACCGTCACGCGATTCGTTCCAGCGCTTGACGAACACGCTCGCGAATCGGCCCATCCACCGGCTGGAACGGCAAGCCAGTAACTCGTTCATAGGCCTGGATGTAGCGCTTGGCGGCCTCGATCCGAACGTCATCCGGCAGGACCGGAATGGGTCCGTCGCCCCGGAATCCCTGCGACACGAGCCATTCCCGCAGGTACTCTTTGTCTAACTTGCGCTGGTCGCGCCCCTGCTGGAAAAGCTCTTCGTAGGTATCCATATACCAGTAGCGGGAGGAGTCGGGGGTGTGGATTTCGTCACTGACCACGAGTTGCCCATTGCGCCGCCCGATCTCGTATTTCGTGTCGACCAAGATCAGGCCGCGTGTGGCGGCATGGCGCACGCCCTCGGCAAAGAGGCGGAAGCACAGGTCCGCGGCAGCATCGAAAGTCGGGCCATCGATTAACCCCTCGTGCAACGCTTCCGCGCGAGAGATGTTCCGATCGTGTTCTTCATGCTTGGTGGTTGGCGTCAGGATGAGTCGTTCCAGTTTCTGGTCTTTACGCAACCCCTCTGGTAACGGGTTGCCGCACAAGTTACGTACGCCCTGCTGGTAATTGTACCAGGCGGAGGTTTTGGTTACGCCCGTGATGTAGCCACGCACGATGAATTCCAGCGGCAGCTGTTCGCACTCGGCCACCACCATCACATTCGGATCCGGCACAGCCAGCACATGGTTAGGCGCAACGTGGGCGGTCTTTTCGAACCAGAAGGCCGCGATCTGGTTGAGCACCTGCCCCTTGAAGGGGATGGTACCGAGGATGCGGTCAAAGGCCGAAACGCGATCTGTCGTGATCAGCACGCGGCGGCCATCGCGCAGATAGCTGTCGCGCACCTTACCGCTAATCCGGCGACCCACCCCGGCAAAATCCGTGGCATCGAGTACGTTGTTGAGTTCCTCACGAATGCGTGCTTCCGAGACCATGCTACGTTACTCCTCTTGCACGGGGCCACCGCGACGACGCGCGCTGGCGCACCTTCCCGCTCATTTTCCCACGATGTTGTGGATGGCATTAAGAAACTGGTTCACGTCCGCAAAGCGCTTGTAGACCGAGGCGAAGCGGACATAGGCCACCTCGTCGAGTTTCTCCAGGCGAGCGATCACCTTTTCCCCGATCGCTCGCGAGGGGACTTCCGCGTCGTTATCCTGCTCGATCTGCTCGATGATCTCATCCACTAACTCCTCGATCTGCAGGGGGCTGATCGGACGCTTCTCACAGGCGCGCAGGATGCCGCTCATCAATTTCAGCCGACTCAACTCCTCGCGCCGACCGTCGCGCTTGATCACGCGCAGCGCATCCTTGACAATCTCCTCGTACGTCGTAAACCGGTGATTGCACCCCAGGCAGGCGCGCCGACGACGGATGGCGGCGCCGTCACGAGCGGCGCGACTGTCCAACACCTTATCATCCGTATGCGCACACTTCGGACACCGCATGGCAAGGTTCCTTTCGCTCACGTCCTGCTAGAGGCGCACAGCGCTTAGCGCCGTTTGTACAATCCGGTCTACGGACAAATCCTTGACGAACCGCGTGGTTTTCTCATCCAGCGCCGCGACATGCTCCAGTCGCACCCCAGGCACATCCACGCCATAGACCACCACGGGGGTGCCGCGTGTGCCTGGCAGGCAGCGCAGCAGGCGGCAGACTTCGTCGGCGCTCATGCCGCCGAGTTCCAAGCGCAGGATGATGACGACCGGACGGGTACTGATCGCGGCCTCTACCGCGTCGGGGCCGTTAAAACAGGACTTCACATCGCAGCCAACCTGTCGCAACGCCTCGGTCAGATTCGCATTCAGGATCGGATCGCTCTCGGCCAGCAGCGCAGGGAACGAGGCCACCTCCGGTTTGACCATGTCGCCACGCAGAAAAATCACACGGCTGACTTCCGTCAGCAGATCGGCTGGATCGCACGGTTTCGAAATAAAGCCATCGATTTGCTTGTCGGCAAAGTAGGAAGCCATGGCCGCGCGCGCCGTCAACACCAGCACCGGGAACTGCGTGCTGCCATCGGCATTGGTAATGCGGTCCAGGAAACCGACGCCGCCCATGCCCGGCATGCTCATATCGAGAATGATGATATCCGGGGGCGAAATCCGCGATTTCTGCAGGGCTTGTTCCCCGCTGATGGCGGTAACCACCTCATAACCTTCATATCGCAGAAAGTCACTTAGTGTTTCCAGCAGGCTGGTATCATCATCAACCAGCAGAATTCGGCGTTTGCCTGTTTGTACAGCAGCCATGATTCATTCCCCTACCCGCAGTGGCACCTAGCCAAAAAAGAGACCCTAAGAATATCGGAAACGGTAAAGAGGCGCAATGCGCGTTTACGGGACCGCGGATCAGAGGGCATTCAGAAACGCAACGCCACGCCCAACCAGTCGCCCCGCCCGCGCCTTACCCCCCGGTCCGCGGCACCATCACGCCCCGTCCGCCAAACGCCGCCGCTATCCGCCCCAGAATATCCGCTTCCCGGCACGGTAGCGGTAGCGTCGGAATGTTCAGTCGCTGGAGAATGTCCAGTTTCGGTCGCACCAGGGTATCCCGTGTCAAGGCAATCGCAGGCAAACGCTGCATCCGGCGGTCATCGCGTACATGCAGCACGAGTTCCAGCCCATCCATGTCCGGCAGGCGCAGATCGAGCGTCAGCAGGTCCACCGACTGGGACGCACAGCGTGCCAGCGCCTCCTGCCCGGTACGGACCCATTGGGTCGCATATCCACGGGCCTCGATGATTTGCCGCAAGAACTCCCCCGTGGCATCCTCATCGGTGACCACCAAGACCGTGGGCGGTGGCGTGAGCGGCAACCGCACCTGCACCGCCGTACCCCGATCGAAGCCTGGCACCGGGCTCTCGATCTGCAGCGTACCCCCGTGCAATTCCACAATTTCGCGCGAAATGGAGAGTCCGAGGCCGGAACCATTGGGGTGGTCGCCCACCTTGAAATAGCGCTGCGTGACTTTGGCAATGGCGTCCTTAGGAATGCCTACCCCATTATCGCAAACCATCAGCCGCACCCAGGCCGGATCGGTCGGATCCGGCTGCAGGCGCACGGTGATCTCCCCGTCTTCCGGCGTAAACTTGATGGCATTGCCAATGACGTTGATCAACACCCGCTCCAGTTTCTGCTGGTCGCACTGGGCAAAGCATTCGCGTGACACCGTATCCACCGTCAGTTTCTGACGCTTGGCATCGGCCTGCACGGAGACCGCCTCCACGCTGGCCTGGATAAGCTGGCTCAGCGGTATGCGCGTTTTGTTAAGCGTCAGGGAACCGTTCTCCATCTGCCGCAGGTCGAGGATATCGTTCACCGTGCCCAGCAGGCGGCGACAATCGGATTCCAATCGTTCCAGGTAGCGCACGGCCTTCTCAGGCAGCGGCCCCACGACCCCGCGCAGCATATTCCCCACTGCATAAATCATGGATGTCAGCGGCGTGCGCAGTTCATGGGAGACGTTGGAGACGAACTCCGTGCGGGCCCGATCATGCGCCTGCAGCCGTTCCACCGCCACTTCCAAGGCATCCAGCGTCTCCCGCCGCAGTGTAATATCGCGAACAAAGAAGCAGAGCTGCCCCTCATCATCCAAATCCACCTGGTTGACGGCAATCTCGGCCGGAAAACTCGTGCCATCCGCGCGCCGGCAGCGCCCCTCGATCAGGGTATAACGGCTGTTGCTAAGATTGGCCAGCACGGTGTCGATCAGTCGCTCATCGGCGCCGGAGATCAAATCGATTAACGGCAAGCCCAGCAGTTGCGATTCATCCAGCCTGAAGAATTCCGCGGCGCGGCCGTTGTAATCCAGGATCACGCCACGACGGTCGGTAATAAAGACACCATCATACACGCTTTCGAGCAGTTTGTCGTATGGTGTATCCCGTTCGACGCGATCACGGCGCCGCGCCACAAACGTGGTGGAGACCGTCCGGCGGTGGCGGGCGACAGCCGGAGAAGGCCCCGCGGCGACAATCGTCGCGGGGTCCAAGTCGATGCGCATCGTACGCGCGGAGAGATCCTGACGGCTCATAGGAGGTGCCTATCATACCGAAGCAAGGGCCCGGCCTGCAATACCGGACGATTACGCCCGTTGTTTCGCGGCGCGGAAGGCTTCCGTCAGTTTCGGCAACAGCGCCACGACATCGCCCACGATACCATAGGTCGCGGTCTTGAAGATCGGCGCCGTCGCATCCTTGTTGATCGCCACAATCACATCGGACGACGACATGCCGGCTAGGTGCTGAATCTGGCCGCTGATCCCACAAGCAATATACAGGCGCGGGCAAACCGTTTTACCGGTCTGTCCGATCTGATGCGAATACGGCATCCAGCCGGCATCCACGGCCGCGCGCGAGGCGCCCACCGCGGCCCCCAACTCCCTGGCCAAATCCTCCAGCAGCCGAAAATTCTCCGCTTTCAGCAAGCCGCGTCCACCCGCCACAATGATGTCCGCCTCCGCAATATTAGCGGTGTTGGAAACCTCAGCCGTATAGCCGATGCGCACCGCGCGTGCCGCCAGCAAGGCATCCGCCACCTGATCCAGACGCACCTCGCCCTTGCGTGCCGGGTCCGCGGCGAGCGGCTTCATCACCTTCGGTCGCACCGTCGCCATCTGCGGTCGCGAAACCGGGCATTCAATGGTGGCATAAATGTTACCGCCGAATGCTGGACGCGTCTGCAGCAGCCGCCGTGTCTTGGGATCAATCGCCAAAGCCGTGCAATCAGCCGTCAGACCGGCATTGGCCAAGATCGCCACGCGGGGGATCAAACTGCGCCCCACCGTGGTCGCGCCGCACAGCACGATGGCCGGATGATGCCGTCGAATCAACTCGGTCAACACCGCGGTATACGGTTCATCCTGAAAGCAGGCCAGTTCCGGCCGATCAACCACCAGCACATGGTCGGCTCCGCCCACCACCAAGGGGGCCACCAGCCGCTGCGTCTCATGCCCGGGCAATACCGCCACCAGCCGCTCGCCCAGTTGATCCGCCAAACGGCGCCCTTCGCCCAGCAACTCCAGCACGACCGGATGAATGTGCCCGTCCTCCACTTCGGCAAAGACCCAGACATCCCGCCAGATTACATCCGTCACCGGCACCGCCGCCGCCGATTCCGGACGTGTAATCGCACTGACCGGACAGGCGTCCACGCAAGCCCCGCACAACGTACAAAGGTTGCAATCCACCACGGCCACGCTTTCCATCCGTAGCGCGCCAAACGGACAGGCGCTCACGCAGGCGCCGCACGAGGTACAAAGCTTCTCACTAATGGTCAGTTGCTTCACGACGCTTTCCCCACAAGATCCTTCAGTTTGCCAACCAGTTCCGCCACCATGGCATCCGGCGATCCCTGCAGCATCACACCGCCGGAGCGCAACTTGGGCGGGAAAATTCGCACCACCCGCGTGGGTGATCCATCCAGCCCGATGCGCTTCGGATCGGCCTCCAGTTCCTTGGCGCCCCAGCGACGAATGACCGCCTTGCGCGCCCGGCGCAAGCCTGTCAAGGACTGGAAGCGGGGTTCATTGATCTCCTTAACCACGGTCAACACACAGGGGAGCGACGTCCGGATGGTTTCATGTCCATTGTCCAGCAACCGTTCCGCCACCAGCGCACCGCCTGGCGCGTTCGCCGCTTGGTCGACCGACACCACGCGTCGCACATAGGTGATTTGCGGCAGGTCCAGTTGCGTGGCGACGCCCGGCCCGACTTGCGCGGTATCGCCATCGGCTGCCTGCTTGCCAAACAACAGGATGTCCGCCCCCCCCAGCTTACGAATGGCCAGGGCCAGCGTGTAACTGGTAGCCCAGGTATCGCTGCCAGCAAAAGCCCGATCGGACAAGAGCACCGCGTCGTCCACGCCCATAGCCAGCACATCCCGCAAGGCCTGATCCGCCTGCGGCGGACCCATGGTGAGCGCCGTGACCTGTCCCCCGATCCGCTCGCGCAAGCGCAAGGCCTCCTCCACCGCATAGAGGTCAAACGGGTTGACGACCGACCGTACGCCTTCGCGCACCAAGGTGTTCGTACGCGGATCGATCTTCACATCCGCCGTATCAGGCACCTGTTTTATGCAGACAATCATGCGCATAACAGTATCCCTGGTCTACCAAGCACACCATGCCGTACCCGCCGCGCGCGGCACCACCTTCCGAAGGTACGGAGGGTGTAACAGACTGAAATCGCACGCATGGATTGCCGACAGGATACACTTCCGAAGGTGGCCGATGCAACCAAGGATATGGGAAGGCCGCCACACATCCATCGCGAGAATCACAGGAAAGTCCGAAAAGCCAGCGACGCCTTGGCAGCCTGGGCGCCTCCCCCCCCGCGCCGCCGCGATATTTGGTCTGAAAGAGCGCAACCGCCAGAAATCGGCCTTCTGTCCGACCGCCGCTTGCGCTATGATAAACATTTACCACGTACAAGGAGCTCCCCATGGCAACACCTGGCGATATGCGTAACCTGGCCCTGTTCTGCGACTTCGAAAACATCGCACTGGGCGTGCGCGATGCCCACTACGACCGCTTCGACATCCGGCGCGTGCTGGAACGCCTGCTGCTCAAAGGGAGTATCATCATCAAAAAGGCCTATTGCGACTGGTCCCGCTATCAAGAGTTCAAGGCCGGCATGCACGAAGCCTCCTTTGAACTGATTGAAGTACCGCATGTGCGGCAGTCAGGCAAAAACTCCGCCGACATCCGCCTGGTGGTGGATGCACTGGATTGCGCCTACACCAAGGCACAAGTGGACACCTTTGTCGTCATCAGTGGTGATTCGGACTTCTCGCCGCTCGTCAGCAAACTGCGCGAGAACGGCAAAGTGGTCATTGGCGTGGGGGTTAAAAATTCCTCCTCCGACCTGCTCATCGCCAACTGTGATGAGTTCATCTATTACGACGATCTGGTGCGCGACGATCTCCGCCGACGGGCGGCACCGCGCCGGCGGACGCCTGCCCGGCCCCCCGTCACCGGCGCCGCCGACACGGCGGCCGAAGCAACGCCGCCTGCTACGCGGCGGAGCAGTGAAAAAGGGGAGAAACCCGATGACGAACGGCAGCAGGAAGCCTTCGATCTGTTAGTGGAAACCATCGAGGCCTTGGCGAGCGAGCGCGGTGACAACGAGCGGATCTGGGGCTCCATGGTCAAGCAGGCCCTGCGTCGGCGCAAACCCGGCTTCACCGAACGCTACTACGGCTTCGGTTCCTTCACCGCCTTGCTGGACGAGGCCGAAAAGCGGGGGTTGATCGAACAACTGCGCGATGAAAAATCCGGTGGTGCCCTCGTGCGGGTCTGTGCCTGATACCGCCGCATCATACCGCGGCCCCTGCGACTCCGCCGTCACGACAAGGCCCGTCTGGGTGACAGCGTTAGGTGGAAGCCTGGTCACCGAGCACGGCCTGTACCCGCAGCAACAGGGCCTCACGATCTGGCACGGACTCCACCTCGCACGGCAGGCTGCGCTGGAAGCGCTGTCCATAGTTACGCGAGACCAAGCGCGGATCCGCCACCACCACCACCCCGCGATCGGACCGGTGGCGAATCAAGCGGCCAAAACCCTGCCGGAAGCGGATGACGGCCGTTGGCAGGGAGAAGTTCATGAAGCCCTGCCCACCTTCCCGTTGCACCTGCTCGCAGCGGGCCTCATGGACTGGCTCGCCCACCGCCGCAAAAGGGAGACGCGCCATCACCACACAACTTAGCGCCTCGCCGACCACATCCACACCTTCCCAGAATGAATGCGTGCCGAGCAGCACGCACGCGCCCCCCTCGCGAAAGATCCGCGTAATCTGCTCGCGCGACCCGCTCTCGCCCTGCACCAGCAGGCGGATACCCTCCGCGGCCAACGGCTCGCGCAACAGCCGTGCGCAGCGATGCATCATCTCATAACTGGTAAATAACCCCAAGGCACGCCCACGCGTACAGACGAACAGGTCGAACATCAACGCGCTGAGCTGTTCGGCATACACGACGCCATCCGCCCCAGGCTCGGGCAGGAACGTCGGTGCCAACACCGCACACTGTTTGTCGTAGCAGAACGGGCTGGACGCCACGCCCGTCAGAAGTCGTCCGGGCGGGATCTGATCCACCCCCAGCCGACCAGCTACAAAATCAAACTGATTTCCCACGCGTAACGTGGCCGAACAGAAGATTACGGAACTCCAGTTGGCATAGAGTTCCTTCGCCAGACGCGGCCCAATCCGCAAGGGGGCTGCCCAGAGCTCGCCCAGGCGTTCGCGCGTACGTGCCCGCTGCACCCAGAAGACATGCTCCGCGTCCGATCCGGCCAGCACAAAGGCCACATCCAGCACAAACGCCCGCAACTGCTCACCGCCAGCCTCCAGATCGCCCGCCTGGTCCTCATGCAACGCCAGTTCGCCCTCGGCCGCCTGCCGGAGCGTTCGAGCCAGGGATTGCAACGCCGCATCGCCCTCGGCCACCGCCGCCTGCAACCCTTGCACCTCGTCCTGCACCACCTGCCACGCCAGTTGCTGCTCTGCCGTGAATGGCAACGTGCCCCCGCCCCGTCCTTTTCCCTGGTCCAGGCCCCCGGCGACAAAGAACGCCGGCATGGCGCTGCCCGCCACGCCTTGAAAGCGTTTGGGTTCCTTGGTATCGCCCAGCAAGCCTGCCAGCGCGTGAAAGAGACGCCCCCCCGCGGTTCGAACATGCTCCACCGCCGCTGCGGTATGGCGCATTTCTCGCAGCAACAGCTGCCGTTGTTCGACCGTGACGTTGAAGGCCCCCTTCTCGGCCTGACGCCGCATCACATCCAGCAAGCCGCCAGACGGGCGAGCGCCGCCGCGCGTCAACCGGCGCAACAGGGTATGCAACCGGGAGGCGGTCACTTCCACGGAAAAGTGGCGTGTGGCCGCGTCCTCCAGATTATGCGCCTCATCAAAAATGATCTGGCGCGCCGCCGGCAAGGCCACACCGGGCGTGGTCATTTCAGCAAAGACCAGCGCGTGATTCGCAATGACCACATGGGCCTGCAAGGAGCGGTCACGTGCCTTCTGCAAGAAACAACGCCTGAAAAAACGGCAGCCGCGCCCCGCGCACTCCTCCCCCAGGGAGGCCAGTTGCACGAGGAAATCCCCGTCCATGCCACAACCGCTGTCGAGTTCGTCCTTATCCCCGGTGGTGGTTTGCACGATCCACGTGAGGGCGCGCGCCAGTGAGCGCATATCTGCTCGATCCATCTCATACTGCCCGTGTTCCAGCATGCTTCCCAGACGTCGTAGGCAGACATAATTGGAACGCCCCTTGATCAGGGCTACGCGTACCTCGCGCTGCTCGGGGACGGCGGTGGCACCCCTCGCCGACGCCACCACCTGCCGGACCAGCGGCAGATCCTTTTCCAGCAGTTGCGCCTGCAGATTGCGCGTATTGGTACTGACCACCACCGGCACATCATTCCACTGGGCCCACAAGACAGCCGGCAACAGGTACGCCACACTCTTGCCCACGCCGGTGCCGGCCTCCATCATCAGATGCCGCGCCTTGTTAAAGGCCTCGACCACCAGTTGCAGCATTTCAATCTGCCCGGCACGCGGCTCATAGCCCGGCATCAGACGCGCGAGTGGTCCCTCGGGCTGCAGCAGGGCACTGACGGCCCCGACATCCAGCGGCGAACAATCGGCATGCATCGGCACCGTCCGCGAAAACTGCCGCAGCGCTTCGGCCCGGAAGGAGTCCTGCCAGGCGCCACACCCTTTGCCACTGTCGCGCACCAAGGAGGCCAAGCGCCCGAACCAGCGCGCCTGGGCCGCCTCGCCCACTTCGCGCAGCAAGAGTTCCACGGTCTCCAACGCCCAGAGCGGCATGGCGCGAAAACAGCGCACCATCACCTCACCGGCCTGCCACAACGCCAGCGCACCGACCGGCTCGGTTGTCACCGCCGCCAGCATCTGTGTCACACTCTCCGCGGCTGACGAGGGGAACGCATAGCGGAACAACTCAGCGAAATCCAGTACCACGGCGCTTCCGCCAGCCGGACTATCGGCCAGCAGTTCCTGCAGAGCCTCTGGATCGTTAGTCAGAAAAAACGCATCGCGTGGTTGCGGCAGGGTCACGCCAGACCCGGCGGGCGGATGCCTGGCAAAGAGTGCTTGCCCATCTGGCGCACGCCCGACCCAAACCACTTGGAATTCAACCAACATGCCTATATTGTTTCATTCGCAGCCCGCACTTGCAAGACGATCTGTTTATGCGGCTTATCCCAGCGGGGGCTTCTCCCGTTCGTGCTGGATCTCCTCGCACTGGCGGGCGAGCTGATCAATTTCCTGCCGCCAATACGCGTCCGAACCCCAACCCGCTACCGTCTGCACAAACCCCTGATCGGCCTGCTGTCGGCCACACCAAGCGGCATAATGGACATAGCGCATCGCACGCAGGGCCTCCACCAGACGCAACGCGCCCCAGTCGAACGAACGAAAGGTTTCATACCCTTCCACCAGCGCGTCGAGTTCACTCAAGGCGTCCCGCGGATGGCCCGGCAACAACATCCAGATATCTTGCACGGCCGGACCGACCGCCATGTCGTCAAAATCAATCAGATGAAACGCCTCGCCCGGCCGATACAGGATATTCCCCTTGTGACAGTCGCCATGGATGCGCAAAGGCGCAACCGCCGCAAAAAGCGGCTCAATCAACACGCGAAGTTTCTCCACCACAGCACCATATTCCGCCCGCAGGGGGCCGGCGAGAAAGGGTCCCTCCAAGAGGAAGCGCCGGTGCGCGGCCAGCGAGGTGCCAGGCCCTAGTCGCACGCGATCGCGGGGCAGGTGTCGGGCGCCGACATTGTGCATCCGCGCCAGCAGCCGCCCCAACTGCTGCCAGTCTGCAGACACCGGTTCTTCCATCGGACGCCCACCGCAACGGGGGAAAATGGCAAACGGCAGTCCGTCCACCACCTGTAACTGGATCCCATCCCGACCGGGCAGCGGCGGCACCACCGGCAACTCCTCCATAGCCAGTTCCGCCACGAACTCCAGCTCATCCTGCAAGGCCGTCATGCTCCATCGGCCGGGACGATAAAACTTAGCAATAATGAACCCGCCATCATCCAGCCCGATTTCGTACACCCGATTGATATAGCTGGCACGCGGTCGGCAAACGCCCGTGCTACGGCAGGCAAAAGCGCCCTCCACCAGATCCAGTACCCGATCCGGCGTGAGCGTATCAAAGACATGCGAAGTTGGCGCTGCCATAAGGAAAGAGAGCATAGCACAAGTCGCGCGCCTGCCAAAGCGTTCCGTGGGCCGAGGCTCCCAAGCTTGACTTCCTATCGGGCAAAACTCACTATAGGACCGACCGCGATGTACCCTGTCAAAAGGAGTGACTGCCCATGAGTGCCGACCGCGTAAACCTGATGATGCTGAACATGTCCTACGGCGCGCTGCCACCGCTTTTCCAGGAAGCTAAGCCGACCTGCGGGTTTATCCTAGGTTCCGGCTGGAGCCAGGCTTTCTCTTCCGAAGGGTTGCTGGCGCGGGTAGGCTACGACCGCATCATTGGTCTGGGACCTAGTACCGTGGCCGGGCATGCCGGCGAACTGCGTTTGGTACGCCGGCACGGAGTCACGGCGGTGGCCTTCTGTGGCCGTCGTCACTGGTACGAAGGGGAAGGCTGGACCCCTGTCATCATCCCCGTGGAGCTGATGCGCCGGCTCGGGGTGCGACAGTTGTTGCTGACGAATGCCGCCGGCGGCATCCATCCCTCGTTGAGCCCCGGCAATCTCCTGCTCGTGCGCGACCACATTAACACCACGGGGCTCAACCCGCTCCAAGGCCCATTGATCCCCGGCTGGGGGCCACGCTTTCCTGACCAAACGCACGTCTACGATCCCGAACTGCGCGGCATGCTGCAGGCGGCGGCGCAAGACGCTCAGGTGCCACTGCCTGAAGGGGTGTATGCCTTTACCGGCGGACCGGCCTATGAAACACCGGCCGAGATCTGCAGTTATGCCGGCATGGGCGCGGATGCCGTCGGCATGTCCACCGTACCCGAAGCCATGGTCGCCCATGCGGCCGGACTGCGCGTGGCCGCGCTCAGCTGCATCTCCAACATGGCGGCTGGCATTAGCGGCCCATCTCTGGGGCACGAAGAAGTGCTGGCCGCAACAGCCCGCGCCACCCCGCAGATGGCCGACTTACTCGATGCCTTCATGCGGCGAATCGCCACCCTGCGCGCACCCAACTGAGACAACCGTTCTGGTCAAAACAGCGCGAGCAAGGCCTGCTTTTCGTCGCGGGTCAGGTTGGCCTGCTCGACCATGGCCTTTACCCTGCCAAGGTCATATTTGTCGCTGTCCAACTGTTGCCGGATCGCGGTGCCGGCTTCCACCTCCCCATGCGCGAGTAGCCGACCGTACGAGATGGCCGCTACCACGCGTGTCCGCGCAAAGCCAGGTGCCATATTGGCTACCCAGGAAATGTCGGGCAACGCGTCGCCATGGGTTTGCGAGAAGGCCACATTGCTAAGAATATATGCCTGGGCGCTCGAATCGGCCGGCAGTTCGAACCCCCATTGCAAGGCGGTCGCGTAGTCTTTGCTCCCGAGCGCTACGCCGAGGAGTTTGGCTGTTAAGACGGCCTGAGAACGCAAGGCTGGATCGCTGATATTATCCATGCGACCACCCTCCACAAATTCCCGAAATAAGGTGGCCGCATCCTGGGCCAGATCCCCTCTGTGCGACATTTGCGAAATGGCAGAAACAAGGGCGGTATCGTAGGTGGCGTCATCCACCGCCGCATCGTGCAGCCACGCTAGGGCCGTGGCCTTATCCGACACGATCCAGTGGCTCAAAATCTGATTCACCACGTCGGCCTGCTGGGCGCTGTCCGTCATAGGCAGCGCGGACAGGGCCTGCAGGGCCGCTACCGGATCGCGTCGGCCGATCTCCGATATCGCGCGCCGCGCGAACTGGCTGCGAAGCTCGTCTGAAATTCCGCTGACCGATGCGAGGATCGCCAACACGGCCTCAGGATTGGTAATAGCCAATTGCGTTAACGTTTGGGACAGGATGACGCCGCGCAGATTCTCGGGGAGTTCCTGCGCAGCCTGAACGGCAGCCGCTGGATCCTGCTGTACCCATCGAGCAAATAGAATATGGTAGGCGGTGGCCTGTTGCTCGACCGGCAACGCCCCGCAGTAGGCCCATGCGTCCCGCAAATTGGTGGCGATGCGACGCTGCAACTCGGCCATCGCGCTGTGGTCCATGCGTCCCGGCAGCGGCAGTGTCGTCCCCCGGTGGGGCACCGGTTTTGGCATGGCATTCGCAACACGGCGCTGCGGCATGGACGGAGGCATCCGCGGGGTGGCCGCCTGGTTCACGCCGAACGGGTGGGGGGCAGGCCTTGCCAGAACGGGGCTAACGGCAGGCGCGCGCGACACGGAGGGCGCGCGATTGCTGGGTACCACCAAAACCATATCCGGCTCGGGGAATGGCATAATGGCAAGCGCGGCCGGTTCGGTCAACCGCTGGAGCACGAACCCGATCGCCAAGGTGGCCAACAGAATTACACCGCCCCAAAGCCACACGTTCATCGCATGAGACTGGTTACGCATCGGCCAAGACAGTGCCACAAGGGATTGGCCATGTCAAACCCCACCCGCCAGCAACCCGCCATTCGCATGATAACGTTCAACGGCGTGCCACCGTCGGGATCATCGCGGCGGAATCAGATTGCCCATTTGAAAAATAACAGTATGCTACCTTCCCGTTCGCTGGGGCGGTTGGTAGCGCGGCGCGTGGTCGCTTCCCGTATTTTTTTCATACGCCTGTAGGCCACCGGCGAACGACGACCCAGTCAGATTGTTGTAGCATGCCCGCGGGAAAGCCTATGGGATGCACGTGCAAGCCGTTACCTGGCTGCTTCCGAGGGGCGAGAGTGTACCGTGAAAAGACGCGTTTTGTTAGTGGACGATGAGCCTGTCGTGCTGGACGTCCTTCGACGCCAGCTGTCCCACAGCCTCAATCCCGAACAGTATGAAATGCTGTTCGCGACGAGCGGCCAGGAGGCGCTGGCGCTGATGGAACAGCAACCGGTCGACCTGATCATCTCGGACATACGCATGCCGCAGATGGACGGGATTGCCCTGCTAACCACCGTCATGGAGAAGTACCCGCAGACGGCCCGGTTTATTCTGTCCGGCCTGCCCGACCGGGCACTGATCAAGTCATCCCTGATATCGACGCATCAGTATTTTCCCAAGCCCTGCAACGAGGCGGTGCTGACGCAAGCGATCCGCCGCACGTGCGAACTGCGAAACATCTTGCAGAAGGATGAGCTGGCGCGTGCCGTGGCGCAGATCAAGGCCTTGCCGGCCATGCCGGGGCTGTTCTCGCGTGTGCTGCAAGAGCTGAAGTCACAGGACGCATCCATGCAGCAAATCGGGGAGATCATTGCCCGCGATGTTGGCATGTCGGCCAAGGTGCTGCAGTTGGTCAACTCGTCCTTCTTCGGTTTGAGCCGGAAGGTGGAGAGCCCCGCGCATGCCGTAGCGATGCTGGGGATGGAGATGGTCAAGGCCATCGTGCTGATGACCCAGTACTTTGCCCAGACCAACATGCCGCGGGCCAAGGGGTTTTCCATGGGGCGCTTGTGGGAGCACAGCCTGTTGTCGGCTCAGTGTGCCATGGCCATTGCCAGGAAGTCCTGCCCGGACAAAAAAACGGTGGATGAAGCCTTCATGTCCGCGATGTTGCACGACGTCGGCAAGCTGATCCTGGTGACGAACCAGCCGGAAATGTTCGAGTCGATCATGGCCTTGATGACGAAGGAGCGCATCCCCATGCTCGAGGCGGAGCGCCGGATCCTGCACGCGACGCACGGCGAACTGGGCGGCTACCTGCTCGGACTCTGGGGGTTTTCCGAACCCGTGATCGAGGCCTGCATCTTCCACTTCCGCCCGGGAGAAACTTCCTGCGAGCGCTTCGGCTCCCTGGCGTCTGTGCATGTGGCCAATGCCATGGTGAACCGTTTCCAGCCGGACCGGGGCAATCCGCACGCCGCAGACTTGGACATGGATTTCCTGCGGCGTCTGAAGGTGGAAGACCGTGTGTCGGAATGGGAAACCCTCTGCCGGGGCATCTGCCAGCAAAAAGATCCAGTCTGAAAAAGTGTATCTGGCACCGCGGACCAGCATCCAACGGATGGCCCCCTGTACGCACTATTATGGCGCATGCAGGTTAATGATTGGTGCCCGAGGTGGGACTCGAACCCACACGACGGAGTGACCCGTCTTCGGATTTTAAGTCCGATGCGTCTGCCATTTCGCCACTCGGGCGGCATATCTCGCGACCACGGCCAAAATCAACCGGCGGCCAACTGTGCGCGCGCCTCACGCTTGCCCAGGCCACGGGCCTGCTGGAGCGCTTGCAACGTCCGGGTGCGCATGGTCAATAACCCGCTGGCGCATTCCCATTTCGAGATCGTCAGCGACGAAACCCCTAACAACTGGGACAACTCCGCCTGGGTCAACCCCAGCTTCGCACGCAACTGCTTCACGCTGCTGGCCGTGGGCCGCCGCATCCGCTTGCCGGACACCGCTTCATCAGTCGCCGCAACCACCGCGGCCTTTTTCGGGGCCGCGCGCTGCAACTCGCGCACCAACCGGCGCAATTCCACAACCTGACGCTTGAGTGCGGTTACATCCTGGCGCAAGGCTAACACGGGCTTACGCGCAACTCGGGAAGCGCCTTTTGCAATAGCGTCTTTCAAAAGAATATTAAAGTTCATGCGCGCCATTCTACCAGAGACGGAATCCCATGCGCAAGAGGGACGCTTTTCCCCCGTTCTGCGAGAGTTAAAGCGCGAGGCGTCGAAATTACTCGAAAAGAAAAGGACAACGCGGCGATTTTTCTGCTTGATTTTATCAATTGGTAATTGATAAAAATAGGCACATGCGCCACACTACGCCCAAGCAATGGAAGATTCCGTACGAAGTGTCGAATGAGCCACTGCCCGGGTTTATCACAGGATTAGGTGGATCCGCGATAGTCTGTCAGGCCTTTCGCAGCATGCAATTGCCCGGCGCTTGCGAGGCAAACCTGGGCC
>CAIOST010000293.1 GCA_903861045.1 uncultured bacterium
ACGTGCTGCGCTGCCGCGCACTCGTTGCCGATCAACTCCACGACCTATATTGGAGCGAGCGTTCTTCGGTTGGAACCAGCCAGAATGCAGCGTGACCTTGCGCACACCCTCCCTCTTCTCACTTTTTTGTCCTACACCCCTTCCGTTGTGGCAGAGCTGTTTCCATTTGCCGTACCCCTAGCTTGACCATAAGCTACCATTCTGTTCCAATAGGCGCAGCTGCGCAAGCGGTTGTCATGGGCAGCGTAACGGAGAATAGGCATGGTCTGGTACTACGCAAAAAACGGGGATCGGCGGGGGCCGATCGAAGAGACGGAATTCCTGCTATTGGTGGACACCGGTGCCGTACACCCCGATGACCTGGTCTGGCGCGAAGACTTTGGCGCTGCCTGGCGCGTGGCCAAGACCGTTCCCGAGCTGAACTTCCCCGCACGCCCGCTGATGCCGCCGCCGACACCCAGCGACGCCGCCGAGCCCAACCTCACACCGGACACGCCGTTCCGCAGCGACACGCACAACCGGGAACTGATGGCGGCCGCCCGCGCCAGCCTGAGCGGTAACTGGGGGATTGCCATCGGCGTCACGGTCTTAATCGCCGCCATCCAGGTCGCCTTGTCCGCGCTATCCAGCATCCCGTTCGTGGGGCTAGTCTTCTATCTAGGCAACTTTCTTATCTCCGGACCACTCGCCTTGGGCGTCGTCATTTTCTGGCTTAGTCTGTCACGCACCGGTCAGGGCGAGCTTGGGCAAGCGTTCCAGGGTTTCGCCCGCTTCGGTACCGCCTTCCTAACCAGCCTGCTGATGGGGATTTTCGTCTTCCTCTGGCTGCTACTGCTTATCGTTCCGGGGATCATCGCCGCCCTGCGTTATTCCCAGACGTGGTACATCCTGGCCGATAACCCGCAAATGGATGCGTTGGAAGCCATCCGCCGCAGCAAGCAGATGATGCACGGCAACAAGTGGAAGTTCTTCTGCCTGCAGTGGCGCTTCTTAGGCTGGGCGCTGCTCTGCCTGCTGACCTGCGGCATCGGCTTCCTCTGGCTAAGCTCATATAGCTCCATGAGCAATGCCAAGTTCTATGATGACCTGAAGTCATAAGGCCACGCCTAGGCCGGCGGCAGCGCGACCGGCGGCGTAAACGGCTCGGTCTTATCCGCGCCAGCACCGTCCTTGACCAGCACTTCAATGCGGCGCTCGACCTCGTTCAGCTTCTGGGTGCAGAACTGCACGAGGCGCTGCCCCTCCTCGAACGCGGTTACCATGGCATCTAGATCCATGGCGCCGGCCTCCATCTGGCCGACAATCTCCTCCAACCGGCGCAGCGACTCGTCAAAACCAGGTTCACTCTTCTCTTTTTTGGACATGTGGGTCTCCAGGAAGGGTTCTTGGTTCTTGGTTCTTGGTTCTTGGTTCAGGGCATACCACCGACGCCAGCGTGCCATCCGCGAGGTGGGTACAGAGGGTCGTTCCGGGGGCCGCTTGGCGCACCGAGCGCACCAGTTTACCATCGGCGGTGCGCGTGAGGGAGTAGCCGCGTTCCAGTACGGCCATGGGGCTCAGTGCCTGCAATTGGCGCTCCAGTGCCGCCACCTGCCGCTGCCGCCGCTGCACCTCCACCGGCGCGGCGCGGGTCATGCGCCGCTGCAACGACTCCAGACGCCCGGCCACGGCCTGCAAGCGTGTCCCCTGCAGCAGTTGCAGCCGTGCACGGCTCTCGGCCACCCGGCGGCGCGGACGCACCGCCGCGCCGGCCAACGCCTGCTTCAGCCGCAGCTCCAGCGCATCCAGCGCCTGCGCCGCACGCTCCACCGCATGCCGCGGCGCATGAAAGACCTGACTGGCGCGGACCCGTGCCAGCCGGCCGCGCAGCTCGGTCAGCCGCTGCCGCAGCGTCTGGCGTAGCGAACGCGCCTGCGTGCGCAACGCCAGCTCAAAATCCTCCTTGCGCCCCACCACCAGTTCCGCCGCCGCCGAAGGCGTAGGCGCCCGCACATCCGCCGCAAAATCACAGATGGTGAAGTCGATCTCGTGCCCCACCGCCGAGATCACCGGGATGGCAGAGCGCGCCACGGCACGGGCCACACACTCCTCATTGAAACTCCAGAGATCTTCCAAGCTACCGCCGCCCCGGCCCACGATCAAAACATCCAAAGGCGCCGACAGCGCCCCCGCCGCCGGCCCACCCGCCACCGCGCGGGCGCTCAGTTCATTCAGCCGGTCAATCGCCGCCGCAATCTCCAGCGCCGCGCCAGCCCCTTGCACGCGCACCGGTGCCAGCAACACATGCAGATTAGGAAAGCGCCGGGTAATGACGTTGAGAATGTCGCTGATCGCCGCCCCGGTGGGCGACGTGACAATCCCCACGTGGCGCGGCAGCAGCGGCAACGGACGCTTACGCGCCGCCTCAAAGAGCCCCTCGGCCAGCAAGCGGCGCTTCAGCTCTTCAAAACGCGCCAGCAACGCACCCTGCCCGGCCGCCTCCACCTGCCGCACAATCAACTGATACTGCCCGCGCTGCTCGTAAACCGTCAACTCGCCATGCAACCGCACCTGCAGGCCGTCGGCCAGCGCCACGGTCAAACCGCGCTGCGAACCGGCAAAGAGCACCGCACTAAGCTGGGCCCGCTCGTCTTTAAGCGTGAAGTAGCAATGCCCGGAAGCCTGACGCCGAAAGCCGCTGATCTCGCCCTCTACCCAGACCCGGCCGACCTCATCCTCCAACGTCTGCTTCACCAAACGCGTCAACTCCCCGACCGTGTAGATGCGGCGGGTGTCCGTAGTAGGTTGTGTAGGCGCTGTTTTCACCGCGAGGGTCCGGGAAAGGGTTCAGGGTTCAGGTGTTAGGTGTTAGGTGTTAGGTGTTAGGTGTTAGGTGTTAGGTGTTAGGACGTGACAGGAACAAACGGTAAGTCACGAAAATTGTGCGCCATTATTAACAAATAAACCTTCCGTTCTATTCCGTCTTCGACTTTTCCGTGGGCTCAGCCTGAACCCTGAACACTGAACACTTTCCGTGCTATTCCGTCTTCGTCTTTTCCGTGGGCTCAGCCTGAACCCTGAACCCTGACACCTTAGCTTCGTGCTGCCTCGCGCCTTTCTCCGCTCCACCAACTTGGCTCACACGCGTCACGGCTTCGCCGCTTCCCGCACGCGGGTGATGCTGACCGCGCGACTGGTGACGCGGTCAATCTCGACGATGACCCCTTCCAGCGTGGCCGGCCCCTTGGCCACATCGAACTTGGCCGGCATGCCGGTCAGGAACTTGCGCATCACCGGCTCAATCTCGCGCCCGATCACCGAGTTCACCGGGCCGGTCATGCCTAGATCGGTAATGTAGGCGGTCCCCTTGGGGAGCAGCTTCTCGTCGCTGGTCTGTACATGCGTATGGGTGCCGACCACGGCCGCCACGCGCCCGTCGAGATGCAGCCCCAGCGCGATCTTCTCCGAGGTGGCCTCCGCGTGCACATCTACCAGTACCGGCGTGCCGCCGGGGATGGCGGTCAGCAGCGCATCCGCCGCGCGAAACGGACAATCCGCCGGCGGCAGGAAAACGCGGCCCAATAGATTGATCACGGTCAGCGGCCCCAACGGCGTGGCCACGGTCACCCAGCCACGCCCCGGACAGGTCGGCGCAAGATTCGCCGGCCGCAGCAACCGCTTCTCACGGGCGATGTAGGCCTCGATATCCTTCTGGTTCCAGGTATGATCGCCCATGGTCAGCACATCCGCGCCAGCCTTGAACAGCTCATCTGCCAGTTCGCCGGTAATGCCGTTGCCGGCCGCCGCGTTCTCCGCATTCGCCACCACGGCATGAATGGCGCCACTGGCCCGCAGCCGCGCCACTACCTCGCGAAACACGGCCCGTCCCGGCGAGCCAACGATGTCACCTACAACAAGTACACGCATGTAGCAACTCCATAAAGTGTCCAAGTTTCAAGTTTCAGGTTTCAGGTTTCAGGTTTCAGGTTTCAGGTTTCAGGTTTCAGGTTTCAGGTTTCAGGTTTCAAGAAATATTGTCTGCGGAACAAACGGTAAGTCACGAAAATTGTGCGCCTTTATAAACAAATAAACCTTCCGTGCTATTTCGTCTTCGTCTTTTCCGTGGGCTCAGCATGAAACCTGAACACTTTCCGTTCTATTCCGTCTTCGTCTTTTCCGTGGGCTCAGCTTTCCGTTCTATTCCGTTTTCGTCTTTTCCGTGGGCTCAGCCTGAAACCTGAACACTGAAACCTGAACACTTTTCGTGCTATTCCGTCTTCATCTTTTCCGTGGGCTCAGCCTGAACCCTGCCCCCTCGCCCTAGCGCGCAAACTCCACGCAGCGGGTTTCGCGCACCACGACCACGCGGATCTGGCCGGGGTAGCGCAGTTCCGCCTCGATCGTCTTACTGATATCGCGCGCCAGCAGGATGGCGGCCGCATCGTCAATCTTCTCGGGGTCCACGATCACACGCACTTCGCGCCCCGCCTGTACGGCAAAGCTCTTGCCGACGCCTGGCATGCGATTGGCAATCTCCTCCAGCTTCTGGATGCGCTGCAGGTAAATGGCAGTGGATTCCAGGCGCGCGCCCGGACGGGAGCCGGAGATGGCATCGGCCGCAGCACAGAGCACCGCGTAGAGGCTCTGCCCCTCGGTCTCGCCATGGTGCGCTGCCACCGCATTGCAAACTACGGCGTCCTCCTGGCAACGCTGCAGCATTTCGGCCCCAATGGCCGCGTGCGCACCTTCAACTTCGTGATCGGCGCTCTTGCCGATGTCATGAAACAAGCCGATCCGCCGCGCCAGGGGCGCATCGAGTCCCAGTTCGTCCGCCATCATGCCCATCAGGTGCGCCACTTCCAGCGAGTGCTGCAGCACATTCTGCGAGAAACTGGTACGGAACTTCAGGCGCCCAAGTTGCGCGACCAACTCCGCTGCAACCCCCTGCAACCGCGCCTGATAGAGCGCCTGTTCACCATGCTGGCGGATGCTGCTATCCATCTTCGCTTGTACCTGCGCCACCACCTCCTCGATGCGCGCCGGATGGATGCGCCCGTCGGCGATCAGCAGTTCCAGCGCCTGGCGAGCAATCTCGCGGCGGACCGGATCGAACCCGGAGACGACCACCGTTTCCGGCGTGTCGTCAATCATCAGATTCACGCCGGTGGCGGCCTCAAACGCGCGGACATTGCGCCCTTCGCGCCCGATGATGCGCCCCTTGATATCCTCGCCGGGGACTTGTACGACACAGGTCATCAACTCAGCCGCCTGGGGTGCGGCGTAGCGCTGCACGGCCAACGCCACCAACCGGTGCGCTTCGCGCTCGGCACTCTCGCGCGCTTCTTCCTGCATCCGTCGCGTCAGGCCGGCCACCTCCACCCGGGCATCCTGCTCCTGTCGCTGCATGATCTCGCGACGCGCCTCCTCTGCGGTCATGCCCGCCAGCTTCTGCAAGCGCGCCTGCGCCTCGGCCGCGGAGCCGCCCAGTTCCTGTTGTTTCTGACTGACCTGCGCCAGCCTGGTCTGCGCCTCCGCCAGCCGCTCGGCCAGCGTTTGATCCTTCTTCTCCAGGAGTTCGCTGCGGCGCTCCAGCCCCTCTTCGCGCTGCAGCAAGCGCTCCTCCAGATCCTGCAACTCGCGGCGCCGCACCTTGGTGGAGTTTTCAAACTCTTCGCGCGCCTGCACCACCGCCGCCCGCGCCTGGATGTCCCCCTCCTTGAGGCGGTTCTTCACCTCCCCTTCGAGCTCGTGCAACCGCAACTGGGCCCGTTTCTCCAGCGAGGAGGCCTGCCAGCGCCCGACCAGGCTACGCCAGGCAAAACCGGCGCCCACTCCCGCCCCGCCGGCCAGGAGGGCGGTGGCCGCCTGCTTTACGTCATACCAAACCAGATCCGTCATAAAGTCCTGAAAATTCCTGTTTCCAGAGGCTCTTGCAAAACCATGGGGAAAGCCACGTTTCAGGGTTCAAGATGCCAGAGTTCAGGCCGGAAACGTCACCTGAACCACGAACCCTGAACCCTCCGCTTGCAAAACCGGAGGTTTTGCAAGCGCATCTCCAACAAACAAGAACGGCCACATGGCGCAAACACCATGTGGCCGCCCGAACACATACCGCTCCCGCCGCGACTTACTTGATCTTCACGTTCACGTCATCCGGCTTCGGTGCCACCGCGGCTACGTCTTCCGGTGTCGCTTCAACCTTCTTAAAGCTCGGCAGGTAGCGATAATAGACCTCGAGCATCAGCGTGCAAAGCGCGGTATCCTGAACCAATCCGCCCGTGTGTTCCCCCGCGACCGGACTCTTCCAGTGGCCGATATCCACCATCTTCCCGTCCGGCCCCTCGATAGCCCCCTTTTCGACCATCTGTTTCTTGCAAAGTTCCGGCGAAAACTGCTTGTCCCAGGCCTTAAACGTCTCGAGACTGTACTGGAATTTGGCCTGCGTAATGTAGTACCAGTAATAGACTTGGCTCCCGCCGCCATACGGCTGCTTGTCCGGCGTGTCAAAACTAAAAGTGCAGGGTTCGAGGAACGTCAGCGTATTCACCACTTCGGCCGCCTTGGCCGCGCCCAGCAACTGCAGGCAGAGCGCGCCCGCCCCCGAAAGACCGGTAGCGCCAGGACCGCAATATCCAAACCCGCCGCTCGGTCCGGCATTGACCTTAAAGCCGGCAATCGCCTTTTTAATCGCGGACTCCAAGCCGGGGACATCCGGCTCCAGGCCGGCCATCTTGGCCGCCTTGAGCGCCTGGCAACACCAAGCCATGTATGAGGAGTCGCTACGCCCAGAAGCCGTTTCCAGTTTGTAATTGAAGCCGCCCGCGGCATTCTGTCCTTTGACCACCTCGGTAATCGCCTTGATCGCGGCATCCTTGAGCGACGGATGCTGGGTTAACCCATAGGCTTCGCACAACGCATAGGTGGCAATCGGATGGCTGTAATCGTTCCCATCCCGCCCGGCAAAGTGGCCGGTGGCATCCTGATTATTGACAAGGTACTCCAGACCCCGCTTCACGGTGGCGCCGAACTCAGCGGACTGCGGCGTTTCGTTATGCGCGAGGTACGCCAACAGCGCCATGGCCGTCATGGCCGGCTTGGCGGATCCTTCCCAAGAACCATCGGTCGCCTGGTTCTTCTTAAACCAGCGCAAGGCGCGCAGCACCGCGGCCTCAGTGGCCGTACCGCCCGCGCCCCCTTTGCCGTAGAGCCCCAGCAACCCTTTGCGTCCGCCGGCCGTACGGTTGGAATAGAGCCCCTTCATGATCAGGCGGCTCTTCACCGTCGTGGAGATTTCAAACCCCTTGTCCGGCAAGGAGGCCTCGCCCGAGCCCAAGCCGGTCCCTTCCGAAAGGTTGCCGGCGCCACCGATATCTTCCGCCGCCACGTTCGAGAAGCCGATATTGTTCTCCGTGGGCTGCTCCAACGTGGGGTCCGGTTCCTGCTGCTTGACCTTCTCCGGTTCCGGCGGCTTCTCCAACTCCGGCGTGTTCTTGGTTTCAAGCACCACCGGCTCGCTAATCACTTCTTCGCTCGGTTTGCCGGTGGCAAAGGTTACCAATACACCGATCGCCACCACATGAAACACTAAAGAACCGGCCGGCCCCCACATATGCACCAGCATCTGGCGCCATTGCGTGCGCAGGCGCTCGCGGAACGGCAATTGCGGCTCCTCCCACGAGGCGCGCCCCCCCTGCGAATATTGCGATTGTGCCACTGCCGGCGGCGCTGCCTGCTGCGCCGGATCAACCATGTTCTCTTCGGTACTCATGGATAACCCTCCTTTACGGACTGCCCTACTAAATACCCGCCGAACTAACTACCGACAGATTGGTCAACTTGTACTTGGCGCATTTGTCCAGCAGATCCACCAACTGTTTGTGCGTGGAGCGCTTGGCGCACATGATCAGGATGGTCTGGGTGGTATCGGTCTCGGCATAGCGCTTGAGCTTGGCTTCCGTCTGCGCCGTGGTGAGCGCCACGTCGTTCACCACGTACGTGCCGCTCTCGCCGGGATTTTGCGGCAGCACCATGATCTTGATCATGGGCGAAGAGGGAATGCTGACGTTGGTTTTCTCCGGCGATGGCCGGAAGGCGTCCAGGTTGGCAAAGACATCCACCGGCTTGATCGCCAGCAGGAAGAACGAGAGTAACTGGAACGCGACATCAATCATGGCCGTCAGGTTCAGTTCCCCCGGATGATTGTCGGCTTTACGGCGTTTGCGTGCCATGGGCGCTCCTCCCCTTAACTGCCTTTTTCCTTCAAGGCGGCAAACCGGATTTTGACAATTTTGGCCTGCGAGCAGGCGTCGAGCGCCCCCTGGATCTTCTCGTGCAACACCGACATGTCCCCGCGCAGGATCACCGGCACGGCGTCCGGATTGCCGCCAAAGTCCGCCACGGTCTTCTCCAAGATCGCACCCAGCAACTCGGCCTTGATCGGCTGCATGGCGATGGAGAGCGAGCCATCTTTGTGCACATCCACGCGGACCTCGCGCGGGTTCTTCTCCGTCTCGGCCACGCCATTGGGCGCCAGCGCCAACGTGATGGACTCGTCGTTCGTGTTATTCTGCATCGAGATGGCGCACACGAAGAAAATGATCAACTGAAACACCACGTCAATCATCGCCGTGAGATTGCCGGTCAGATAGGGTTCTTCCTTCTTGCGCATGATCAATACCTCCGTACCGGCGCGGCGTACCGCGCCGGTGTCGCCGGTTACTTAATCATGCACCACTTCGACGTTGCGCAGCGTCTTGATCAGGTCCAGCGTCAAGGCCTCCTGGTGGAGGATGATGCGCGTGCAGCGGATTTTGAAGAAGAAGTAGTAGATACCGGCCGGCACGGCCGTACCCAGACCCACGGCCGTGGCCCACAGCCCGTGCGAAATGTTAACGGCCAGCATGTTCGTCTGGGCGGCACCGGCCGCCGCCGTACCCAGGTTGAAGAATGCGTAGATCATACCTTGCACGGTACCGATCAGACCCAACATGGGGGTCGTGTTGGAAATCACGCTCAGGTAGGTCACGCGCTCCATCAGCATTTCGCCCTCCATGTCGGCCGCCACGCCCACGGCGTCCTGCACGACTTCAAACCCCTCTTCCGCATTGGTGAAGCCGGCCTTCAGAATGCGCGAAAGCGGCACGGGCGTGTTCTCACAATGCTGCAGCGCCTTGAGCAAGTCCCCCTGCCCGAGCGCGTCGCGCACGTCGTCCACCAGTTTCTTGGGGGCGATCTTCTTCTCCTGAATCGAGATGTAGGAGTCCACGATCAGCGCGACACTGATAATGGAGCAGACAAACAGCGAGAGCCAAACTAGGGAACCGAACACGCCCGAATTGAAGACGATCGTCACGAAGTTCATGTTATTGTTATGCGACGACTTCTTCTCGGTCGTGGCCGTCGTGGCCGCCCCCGCGGTGCCCGTCGCAGGTACCGGGTCCGCCGCCCAGGCACTACCAACCAGCGCCAGCGCTACGATGCCAGCCATCAACATGTTCTTAGGACTACGCATGGTCGATACGATCGTCATACTCGCTCTCCTTGCTTGGCACCGCGCGTCTGAAAGCAGGCGCGCACAAATTTTAAAACCCAGTTCTCTTACTATACCTGTTTTTGCTTTTCCTTGGCAACAAACTTCCCGACGGAAAACCGTAGTCGTGCCCTCGCACCCCGTCGGCCACTTCGCCGCGTCGCGCGGGGGGCGGCGTGCTACTTGCCAGCCAGCTTTTGCCGCAGCTCCGCCACGCCGGCCGTATCGTTCTTCTCCTCGAGGATCGCAATCGCTTTGGTCAACGCTTCGGTGCGCACCGCCCCCGTGTTCTCAAAGAAGAGGATGGTCCGCATATAATCCTGCAGCGCCTCATCCTTGCGCCCGGCCGCCCGGCGCAGGTCGCCGCGCAACACCTGGGCAATCGCCACGGCTTCGCGCGGACCGGTGGCAATGGCCTCATCCAGATCCTTCAGCGCCTTGCTGCTCTTGGGGTCAATCGCCAGCAGCGCCTTCCAGTATTCGATCCGCATGTTAGCCGAGACCGAAGCACCGGCCCCCGCCGCCAGCAATTCGTCCACCATCTGAATGGCCTTGGAGGGATCGCCCCCCTTCACGTAGATGGCCGCCAGCTTCTCGCGCGCAACATTGTCCCAGTTGAGCCCGCGGCAACTGCTCACCACCGCCTGCAGGTACGGCACGGCCTCGGACTGGCGGTTGCCAGCCAAGAGCTGCAGCGCCTGCGTCATCTCCGCGGGCGGGTCCATCTCCAACCGCCGCACATCCTTCTTCGCCACCGGAATGGTGACCTCGCCACCGCTGACCGGCTTGACCAGGTACTCCTCCTTGGCGGCATCCCAGCGCACGGATTTGAAAGTGAGCTTGCTGCCATCCACCTTGTACAACACATTGACGGCCGCCGCCGACGAACTCCATAGCGCCACGACCAACACCAGACCACCCATGCCAGCAGTTTTTGTTTTCATGCGAAGGGTCCTTGTTACCACACTTTTTCCAGCCTTACGGCCGGCCTGCCGGCCAGGCCTGGCATCATGATGATCAAGGCGTCGGTTTCTGCGCGGACGGTGCGCCGGCAGGGGCCTTGGTGGCCTCGGTGGCGGCCGGTGCACTCGTCGTGGCAGCCACCGGCTTGGCCGCCTCCGACGTCGTTTCCGGCGCGGGCGCCGGCGTAGCTGACGCAGCCGGTGGCACTTCGGGTGCCGGTGCCGTGGCGGCGGCTTCGTCCGCCTTGGTCACCAGCTCACTGGGGAGCTGCGCACGCCACATGCGCGCATCCACCACGTTCTTCCCCTTGGGGAGCGCCTTCAGGTAATAATCGATACTCTCCAATGCCACATCGTATCGTTTGCTCTCCAACAGCATGGGGAGCATCTTCATGAACGCGTCCTCGATGCAGGCAATGGTCGCCACGTCGGTGGGGCGCAGGTCGAACACACGCTGATAGGTGGCCATGGCTTTGCGTTTATCCCCCATGGTCAGTTGGATGGTGGCCAACTGCATATCCGCCTCGGCAATCGCGCCGGACTCTTTGAGGTACTGCCGGTAGGTGGCCAGTGCGCCCATGGCCTGCTTGAACAGGTTGGTGCGGCCCGGCCCGACCGGTGCCCCTTCCGCCTGCGCCAAATAAGCGCGACTGAGCACCTGGTTGGCCTCCGCCGTGTACGGCCCCCGCGCATATTTCTTAAGGAGTTCATTCACCGGCACCGCGGCGGCCACGGCCTGGTTGGCCCCCGCGAGTGCTTTGCCCAGACCGATCGAGGACTGCTCCCAGAGGCCGCGATCCTTGTCCGGATCCGCCTTGGCCCGGGCCAGTTCAAACGCCTTCTGGGCGCCGGCCGGTTGCTTCGCCTCCAGCAGCAACCGGTTCCCAACCGTCAGGAATTGCATCGGCGAGTACTTTGGCGTTCCCTCCAGCACCATCTTGGCCGCCAGCTCGCCGGCCTTCTCGAAACGCCCCAGATCCATCAGGCTCATGAACTGCACATAGAGGATACCGGAAACCTTGCCGGGATATTTCTTCTCCAGGGTTTCAAAAACCTTGTTGGCTTCTTCCGTGCGCCCCTGCAGAAACAGCAAGGTTGCGATATTGCTCAGCACCGACGGCGCCAGATCCGAGTTCGGATACTCCTTGAGGAAGAGGTTATAGCAGTCAATGGCCTTGGCCTGGATCTCGGCCACCTGTTCCGGCGCCGGCTTCATGCGCGAATAACAGTACCCGCGGAAGAACAACGCCGCTTCGCGGGACTTGCGATTGCGCTCCCGGTCCTCCGCCAAGGACGAATAGGGGGTGTTGGGTTTGTCGAGCAGCTCCAGCACCTTTTCGTAGGTGGAGGAAGCCACCTCCCAGCTCTCCAGCTTGCGGTACGCATCCGCAATCCGCACCAGCACGGCGAGCTTCTCGGCATTCTCCGGCAGCAGGTTCAGGTAGATCTTCAGCGTGGCGATCGTGTTGGAGGGGTCATTCATGCCGGTCTGGCAAATCGCCAGACGGCTGAGGGCGTCCTTATAGACATTGCCCGGCCGGTTGTACTTGTCCACCACCTTCTGATACTGGCTGGCGGCCTCGACGTAATTGGTTACACGCAGCGCGGCATCGCCCAGCTTCATCAGCATCGCCGGGGCCTGGTCGTGCGCCGCAAAACGCTCGGTGAACAACAACAGCAACTCCCGCTGGCGCGGCCCCTCAAACGCATTGGCAACCCCCAGCAGCGCGTAGCCGGCCACATTCATGCGCTTGGCGTCGCTGCGACTATACCGTTCCGCCAGGTACGAGATTGTGGCGCGCGCGTTCCGCTCATTATTTTCATGGATGTAGCACTTCGCCAGCATCCCCAAACTGGGAATAGCACCATCGGCATCCGGCGCCACGTTCAACGCCTGCAGGCCATACTTGATCGCCTCGACGTAGTTGTTTTCTTCAAACCGGGCGAAGGCATCCTTGAAGCGCGTGGCCAGCACCTCGTCCATGTTCACGCCCTCCGGCACCTCAATCCCCCAGTTGCGCTCCCGGCCAATCGCGAGGATCCCCTCAATATGCTGGCACGCCTCCGGCCCCCAAGCACTGGCCGGATACTTTTTAACCACCGTGAAGAAATTGCCCAGCGCCCCGGCCAACTGCTCCTTGGCCTCCGACTCCTTGTCCGCCGCCAGCGCCGCACGCCCCGCCTCCTCATTCAGCGTGCCGATCAGATATTTACACTGCGCCATGGGAC
This sequence comes from uncultured bacterium, assembly GCA_903861045.1. Lineage (GTDB taxonomy): Bacteria > Verrucomicrobiota > Kiritimatiellia > RFP12 > CAIWXQ01 > CAIWXQ01. The sequence continues at coordinate 12,700 of CAIOST010000293.1, forward strand.
TCTCGCGCAACGCCTCCCGCACTAGCTTCTCCAACTGTGCAGGAGCGATCTTGGGATTGCGTTCCACCACACTATCCTTAATGGACTGCTCCATCTGCTCGAGCATCGGCAACTTCGATGCCACCTCCTTGCGCGCCTTCTCCACGCTCTCCGTCAGCTTGACGCAATGCACCAGCACCACCATCGCGCGGCCGTAACGCGTGTCCGGTTCACCCCACAATACATTGCTGCAGAGCACTTTAGCCTCTGCCATGGCCTTCTTGCGCTCTTCGCCTTCCGGCAGCATTTCGCCCCGTTTGATCAGCAGCTCAGACAGGTCCGTCTCGACCGAGCGCTTGTCATTTTCATCAGGCTTGGCCAGCAGAATATAGCGCATGGCCCGGATGGCGCCGACGATATCCCCGCGCGTCAGCAACATCTGTGAATACTTGTAGGCCGACTCCTGATAAAACCGCTGCATCTCCGGCGGCGGACCGTTCTTGGCATAAGCGTTCAGCACGGCATCATACCCTTCACGCGCCTTGGGTAGCTTGCCGTATTGGTAATAGCGGTCGGAAATCAACAGCCTCGCCGACATGCTTTCCACCGTGTTGGACGGTATTTTGGCGAGTTCCTTCTCCGCCTCCTCAAACTTGTTCTGGGAGGCAAAGGAATCAACCCGCAACCGCGCGGCCGCCGCCTTAGCCTCCGGCCACTTCTTCTCCACATCCGACATGATCGCCGCGGCGTAGTCCGCGAACTTCAGCTCAAGCAGTCCGGTGGCGTATCGTACTTCCCGCTCCAGCTCGGTTTCTTTAGGCTCCTTGGCGCCGTCCGGACGATCCGCTTCGTCCTCCTGGGCGACCGCCACACCAACCGCCAGACAAACGGCGCCTGCCACCACGCCGAGCCACCCGCGCCAACATGCTTGTTTTTTCATATTCACGGTGTCGTTCCCAAAAAACGCTGTTCGCCTGATGCCTGCTCCGTCGTCGTTCCGCGCTTAGCTGCGTTCGCCCGCCTTCACCCGCTGTGCCCAGGCACTTTCGCCATGTTCATTCAGGCACTTTGTGCGCATTTCGGTAGCGCGTTGGATCTGTCCCAGTTCATCCAGACATTGCGCCGCTTTGTAGAGCGCCTCAGCCCGGGCTTCCCGCACCGCCGGCTCACGCGCCTCCTTGTAAAGCACCACCGTGCGCAGATAGCCGTCGCGCAGCGCGTCCTTCTGCTTCCCCTGCTTGCGCAGCAGTTCGCCACGCAGGACATAGGCGCGTGCCAGCCCTTCGGGTGCCGCAGACTTGGCCGCCAGATCCAACAACTCCTCCAGCTTGTTGAATCGACCCGCCGCCAGCAACGCCTGCCAATAGCTAGGCGCCACCTCGCCACTCAGCGCCAGCTCCTTGCGCTTATCCATCACGCGCTCACAAGCCCGTACGGCCTCCAGCGGCTTGCCATCCCGCAAATAGGCGTCCGACAGCCACCGCGTGGCGCGCAGATCATAGGTAAGCATGGCGTAATCCTGCGCCAGCTTGTCGAGCACCGCAATCGCCTGCGTCAACTTATTCTCCTGCAACAGCTTGTAAGCCTGTGCGAGTTCCGCAGGCTCCGCCACTCGTAACGTCTGCACCATATTCAGCGGCACTTCGAATTCCACCGCCGTGGCGGAGTTGGGCCCCCCGCTTTTCACAATATAGACCCGGTTCTGGGATTTCCACCGCAGCACCCCCTTGAACGGCTTCCCTTCGGTGTTCATAATCTCGCCCGGCGCCTCCGCCCCGGCGAACGCCGTACAGATCGGCAACAGCAATAGTACCAGCGACAAGACCACCTGCCCTTGGCGACTTCTGACGATGCTCGTAACCATCATGCGCTCCTCTCGAACCGCTTCGATCGCTAAAATCGTATATTCCTAACCGTTGTATCCTACCGCTTCACAGGGAGTCAACCCGATTTTTCAACGCCCCCTGCCAGCGCCCCCGCCAGGTTCAACCCGCCACCACAGCCGCCACGCTGGCGTCAGCCACAACCTCTTCCTGCACCGGCACGCCCCACGCCCGGAACCGGCCAGTAATAAATGCCAGACATTGCTGATGCAGAATACGCGCCGGCAGATCCGGCAGCAGCAGCGGACCAGCCGCAACCCGCACGGTCCGCGCCGGATTAACAGGCCCCAAATCCTTGACCCAGCGTCCGATCCCGACGAAATCCGTCTGCAACGCAATGGGCACCACCGGCACACCCGCGGCCTGCGCCAGCTTGGCACCCATGGAATTGAACCGCCGCGGCTCGAATACCGCCATGCGCGTCCCCTGCGGAAAGAGCAAGACCGACGAACCGGCCGCCAGTTTGGCCCGCCCCTGCTCCAACACGGCCTGCAAATCGGCGCGCACGTTCGTCCGCGACACCACAATCGGCGCGATCGCTCGGCACAGCGCGCCAAAGAACGGATAGCGCATCAGCGAGTCCTTGAGCACAATCGCCACCGGCGAGAAGGGGGTCAGCACACACGGCAGCACCATGGTCTCCAGCATGCTCATGTGATTGGCGACATAGACCACCGGACCGGCATGGGCCGCCCGCGGCGCAAACCCCTCGCACGCCACCGCCCCGCCCAACTGCTCCACCGTCTGTAAAACCGTCAGCGAATCCCGCGCCCAGACGGCATAATTATAGCGTCCCCGCCAGGCCTTACACCCCCCGCTGATGGCGCGCTCGGCTACCGTAAGGTGGAACCGCGCCGAAGCCCGCCACCCACCACAACCCACCGCCACGCCCTCCCGGGCCGGCGTGGTGTACGCGCCAGTCATACGCAGTTCCTGCTGAAAGGCCTGAATTGTCATGCGGATAGCTCGAAAGCATACCACACCCGCCCCGCCTGTCAAAGCGAACGATCGTACGAATAACGACGAATAATTACATGCTGGAATCCGCGCCAAAGTGTGCTACGATAGCCGCTCTTTCCTTTTCGGGGTGTAGCGCAGCCTGGTAGCGCGTCAGCCTTGGGCGCTGAAAGTCGAGGGTTCAAATCCCTCCGCCCCGACCACTTGCACCCTCACCACGCCAGCCGGGTCCGCGTGAAATAGGTGGTATCCAGCTTCTGCTTTCCTGCCGAAGGCTGGCTGCCATACTGATTCGCCACACCAAACTCCTGGGAGAGGCCCGGTATGGCCAGCGGGATCGAAAGCTTGCTCTCGTGCGTGACGGCATAATTGGAGAAGTCTTCCAGCAACGGCTGGCAAGCCAACTCCGTGCTCCAGACAGCCTGCGCGCTGAGCTGCTCGCGATAGCGCAACCCGGCATCCAGCGAGAGACTCGCCTCCTTGTCGCGCTGCTGATCCGTGTACGTCGTATAGGTATGGCCCACACCGGCACGTGTACGCAGATCGCGGTTGTCCTGCTTGTACAAGTAATAGCCATAACCACCCGCCAGCATGTTACGCCAACGCACCCCCTGCAAATCATCCTTCCATACATCATCGCGCACATACCAGGAATGCTGTCCGGAAAAACGGTGTTCCCAGTCGAACCCGCCCAGCAGACGGTCCTCGGAGAGACTGCCGTCCGTCTTGCCATAGGCCCCCTTGATAAACAGCTTCAAATCCGTAGCCGGATCAGACAGCACGCTCTCGGCGCCGCCCCCATACTGTAGCGACTGGGCGTTGCCGTGCTTGCCCAGTAGGTCAAAGGCCAGAGCATGCTTCCAAACCGCGCCCGGCGGCGCCGGCGGCAGCATGGGATCCGGCGCGGCGGCGCGCCATACCATGCACAGCGCGGCGGCATTCGTCTGACGCAACCTGTCGGGTGCCGTCTGCAGGGTCAGGATGCCGCCCGGGGTCAGTACCAGTTTCCCTGTCAGGCGTTCGCCATTGGTCATGGCCGCATGGACGGGCGCCTCCGTGCGCAGCCCCACCACCGCCGCACGTGACACCGTGATCGTGCCGGCGTAGGATGTTACCACGACCACCGTATCGGTGGTGAGGCGCTCGATCGTGCCGGAAAAACGGTCGCCTCCTTGCAGTTCCACCAGATCGCCCCGCGTAACCCCCGCCACCAGCAACGCGGTCACCAGCGCAATCAAACCCGTTATACGAACAAAACTGCCCATCAGACAACTCCTTACCGGTTCAGCCGCACCCCGCTACGGCCGGCGCAAGGCCGGCCCATGCTGCAGGATCGCCGGCAGACACACATCCAGCCCGTTCTGCCACCACAACCATGCGACCAGTGCCAGCACCAACACCAACAGCAGCAGCAGCATGGTCAGACGCCCCTGGTTCTTATCCGCGTACGGATCCGTCAATTGCCGCTCGGCCCCCTCCGGCAAACGGGCCTCCTGGGTAAAGACATGCCCGAGCAGCATGGTCATGCGGATGCGCCGGTTCACGGCCCAGCGACAGGCATTTAACACCGGCGCCAAGTCGCGACTGCGCAGCTTGAAATAGACCAGGATCACCGAGGGACCGGAGACCGATAAAATCACCAGCACCACGCCCAGCAGCGACTTCCACAGCGGCAGCTTGCTGACCGTCCCCAGCAACCCCCCCACGGCGGACCCGAGCAGCCCGACCGCAATCCCCAACGCCGCCACCGAGGACGCCATGGCCGCCCCATCCATCTTGGACGGGAGCGCCGCCGGCGGCGGGGACAGCGACGGCGGCGGGGGCACCACACCACCCGCCGCATGGGCAGCCGTGTATTCCACCGAACGCGCCGCCGCGGCCAGGGCCGCCTCCTGCCGGGCTGTTACCAGCTTGCGGATCTGATCGCTGACCATCGTCGCCATCTTCTTCCAGGGGGCCCAGAAAGCCTCCTTCAGACTGATGGGGCCTTCCACGAGCTTGACAATCACCGCATCCCAACAGCGCTGCTCGCGGTCATAAAAGATGCCATTGCGCCCGACCCAGAGCGTCTCCGAAAACCCGGCCGTAACCGCGGCACAGATATGCCGTTTAGCGCCCGTGGCGGGCAGGGATAGTTCACAGTACGCCAGATACAACTTGCTTGTGGCCGCCAGCATGGCATGCCGGTCGACATCGTCCACCGCCACACACAGATCACAATACCGCCCGGCAAGGTACAGACGCCCCGCCTGAAAAATCTCCGCCCGTTTGGGGTCGTAGAAGTCAGCGAAACTCACAAAGTTATTCAGCAGCCGCAACAGATCGCGATGCAGCAGGATCAGCTTCTCCACCGCCTCGGTCAGGGCATGCTCACACTCCTGCGCGCTGTCCTGGGCAATCAACGACTCGATCCTGGCCCGCACACCGGATGCCAGCAGGTGACGTAAGCGCGCCACCCCCAGCGTTGCCACCTCCGCCCCCGCCTGGCGCGTCAGCCAAGCCTCATACGGGCGCAAGCGGTCGCACAGGGCCTGCCACTCCGCCTCCGTCAGCGTCGGGGTCGGCCGCTGCAGCAGCGCTGCCACCGTCTGCCGGTGGAAGGCCTCCATCGCCGCCGCCCAGTACGGGTTCAGCCCCTCGCCCAGCGGCAGGGGACGATCTGCGGCAATGACGGCCAGCGGCAACTGCGCGATCGCCGGCGATGACAAGCAGAGCGCCTGCCTAGCCATGGCCGCAAAATCGTCAGCCGAGCAGTTCAGTGGGGCTTGCGCCTCGGGCGCGAACCGGGCCAAGCGGCAGCGGGCGAAATAGTCGTCTACCTTCTGTCGCACGACCTGCCAGCAGGTCACCGCCGCCGCGGTCTGCGGTCCAAGCGGCAGGATCTCGGGCATGGTCTCCGCCTGCGCCCACCACGCCACATACGCTTCTGCGGCCTGAAAGAAGGTCGTCGTGCGCGGGAGCGTCACGCCCAGCGTACCATCGCGGTCCGTCTCCCCGCCCATGGCGCGGATCATCTCCACGATCGTCTGACGCACCTCGGGGTCATCCGTGGCGGTGGGCGGCACCACCCCGTCACCGTTGAGCCGCATCTGTTTCAACACATCCACGCGCGAGGCGATGTCCTCCAACGTGATCTGCGTCGCCTCCGGTTTGCCGACATTGGCCAGGATCCGGCGCGCTGCGGCGAGGATTTTGGTCCCTTCCGGTGTGGCGTGCTGAATGGCGGCGATCGGCAACGCGACCGCGCCACGCATCAGCTCATCCGGATCACGCAGGCGTGCCACGGCCCATTGGACGGCGTCGAGCAGTTCCGGCACGCGAATGCGCCCGTCGTGGTCCGTATCGATCAGCTCGAGCGTCCGCGCATCGAACATCACCCCGCGCGTCGGACAGCTCAGCACCACCCACAACTTCTGGTCCAACTCTGCCAGTCGCGCAAGATCCTGCCCGTTGCGGAACATCACCTGATCCAGCCCGCACGCCCGGAAAAATTTCCACCGGTGGCTACCGCCCCCCCCCACGTCTGCCTCACTCATGCTAGTTCTCCCTGCCACCGTATTGTGGCGGGTGCAGGCACGCCCGTCAACTCCAGGGAACCCCCAGAACCCATGGCAGAGACCGGCGCGACGTGCTACAATTCCCCCTTGCCAGAGAAAGGTGCTGCTCATGTTTGCCAGAAATGGAGCGTTTCGACTCTTTACCTTCCAGGGGATCGGGGTGCATGTGCACTGGTCGTGGTTTGTCGCGGCCATGCTCCTGATCCAAAACCCCGTGGGGCACTATAGCGGTGACGCCTATCTCTGGTTTGTGCTGGAGTACCTAGCGCTGTTTGGCATCGTGCTGCTGCACGAACTCGGGCATGCGCTGGCTTGCAAGCAGGTGGGCGGGGAAGCGCACGAGATCGTGCTCTGGCCGCTGGGCGGCGTGGCCTTTGTCTCACCCCCGCAACGCCCCGGCGCCACCCTCTGGAGCATTGCCGCCGGCCCGCTGGTCAACGTGGCCCTGATCCCAGTGCTCGAAACCATTAACTGGGCGATCCATGCTTTTGGTTGGCTGCCGGGCGTCAACGCCCACATCATGCTGCACGCCATTACGTACATTAACTATGGCATCCTGATCTTCAACCTGATCCCCGTTTACCCGCTGGACGGCGGACAGATTCTGCGCTCCCTGCTCTGGTTTGTCATCGGGCGCGGGCGCAGCCTGCTGGCAGCCTCCGTCATCGGTTTCGCCGGCGTGGCCGTGCTGCTCGTCCTAGCTGTGCTCGGCCGGAACCTCTGGCTGGGCCTGATCAGTGGCTTTGTGCTGCTCAACTGCTGGCAAGGGTTGCGCCAGGCCATGGCCATGTCGCGCATCGATGATCTACCGCATCGCAAGGGGTTCGCCTGCCCTGGCTGCCAGACCCCGCCGCATATCGGTAACTACTGGATGTGCAGCCAATGCCGCACGCCCTTCGATACCTTTGCCTCGCGCGCCCAATGCCCAAACTGTAACACGACTTTCACCACCACGCGCTGCATGACCTGCGGCAGCTCCCACCCGCTAAGCGAATGGCACACCTCCCGCCCCCCGCCCCCGCCGCCTTTTCGATAAAAGGACCGTACGTATGCACATGGCGGATGCCTTACTCTCCCCAACGGTGGGCGCGACCATGTGGGCGGCCAGCATGGCTGTGACCGCCGGCTGCGCCCGCCACCTGCGGCGGCGGCGTGACGACCGGCTTGTACCGCTCATGGGCGTGCTCGGCGCCTTCGTTTTTACGGCGCAAATGATCAACTTCGCCATCCCCGGCACCGGTTCCAGCGGCCACCTGGGCGGCGGCCTGTTGCTCGCCATCCTGCTCGGCCCGGCGGCCGCTTTCCTGGTCATCACCTCCGTGCTGGCCATCCAGGCCCTCTTCTTCATGGACGGCGGCCTGCTGGCGCTGGGGTGCAACATTTTCAACCTCGGGTTCTTGCCGGCGTTTGTGGCCTACCCCCTGCTCTACCGCCCGCTCGCCGGCCACACCTGCCACGGCGGACGGGCCGCCCTGGCGGCCGTGCTGGCCGCCATCATCGGCCTGCAACTCGGCGCGCTGAGCGTCGTCCTGGAGACCACCTGTTCCGGCATCTCCGCCCTGCCGTACCGTGCCATGCTGCTCCTGATGCAACCGATCCACCTGGCCATTGGCACGGTGGAAGGACTGGCCACCGCCGCCCTGGTCGGCTTCCTGGCGCAGGCCCGCCCGGAAGCCTTGCTCACCATCCCCGCCAATACACCTGCCACCCCCTTCACGCGCCCCCTGCGCCCTGTGCTGCTCGGTCTGCTGCTCGCGGCGGCCCTGCTCGGCGGCCTCGTAAGCTGGCTGGCCTCCGTGCGCCCGGACGGACTGGAATGGTCCATCGCCAAGCTCACCGGCCATGAGGAGCTCCCTTCGCCAGCCAACCGCACACACGTCCAAGCCGCACACCTGCAACAACAAACCGCCCTGTTACCAGATTACAACTTCCCCGCGGCCCCCCCCGCACCTGCCACGGCCACGCCACCAGCCACCGCCACTACACCCGCCACGCCCCCACCCGACGCCCCTGCGTCACAGACCGGCACATCCGTCGCCGGACTGCTGGGCGGCGTGCTCTCACTCGCGCTAGCCGGACTCACAGGCTTGGTGCTACAAATCCGTACCCGCAAAAAACGCTGCTGATATGTCTCTGGCCACGCACTATTACGAGATCGGACGCATGGATGAACTGGCACGTGCCGATTCGCCCATTCATCGCCTTGATGCGCGCGCCCAGATCCTCACCGTCGCGATCTTCCTGGTGGTTGTGATGTCCTTTCCGCGCTATGAGACCTTTGCGCTGATGCCGCTCTTGCTCTTCCCGTGTGTGCTGCTGGCGTTGGCCGGTCTGCCGACCGGCTACCTGCTGCGCAAAGTAGCCCTCGCGGCCCCCTTCGCAATCTGTGTCGGGCTGTGCAATCCGCTGCTGGACCGTACGCCTATTGGCCAAATAGGCTCATTCACGCTCATCGGCGGCTGGGTCTCCTTCGCCTCCATCCTGCTGCGCTTCCTACTCACGGTGCTGGCCGCACTGATCCTAATCGCCTGCACCGGCATCCATCGCCTCTGCGCCGGACTCGAGCAGCTCGGCCTGCCCCGCATCCTAGCCGTGCAGATCCTCTTTCTGTACCGTTACTTTTTCGTGATTGGTGCCGAAGGCGCGCGCATGTTGCGGGGTGTGGCCATGCGCTCCACCGGTGACCAACCGCCCCCCTGGCGCCTGTACGCCACGCTGGCCGGCAACCTGCTGCTGCGTTCCATTGACCGCGCCCAACGCATCTATCGCGGCATGCTGGCACGCGGCTTTGACGGCGAAGTGCGGCTGCTGCGCCCGGCCACCTTCGGCTGGCGCGAGGCGCTCTTTGTCGCCGGCTGGTCACTCTATTTTCTCGCGGTCCGGCAGGGCGATCTCGCCTTAAGACTGGGAAGGGCATTGGAATGAGCCATCACGTCGTAGAAGTTCGCGACCTGCACTTCACCTATCCCGACGGCACCGAGGCCCTGCGGGGCATCTCGTTCCGCCTCACGCATGGCGAAGCCATGGCCATCATTGGCGGCAACGGCGCCGGCAAATCCACCCTGCTGCAACACCTCAACGGCTACCACCTGCCCCAGCGCGGCGAAGTGCGGATCGGGGAGATTCCCGTAAAAGCCACGACCGTGACCGCCATCCGCCGCTCGGTGGGCTCGGTCTTTCAGGACGCCGACGACCAGCTCTTCATGCCCACAGTCTTTGACGATGTCGCCTTTGGTCCGCTGAATTTCGGCCTCCCTGCGGCGGACGTGGAGGCGCGCGCCACCGCCGCCCTGCAGCGCGTGGGGATGGAACATTTACGCCAGCGCCCCCCGTACAAGCTATCGGCCGGCGAAAAGCGTGCGGTCGCCATTGCCACGGTCCTGGCGATGACACCAGACGTGCTGGTAATGGACGAACCCTCCTCCAACCTCGACCCGCGCGCGCGTCGCCGGTTGATCGAGCTGCTCCGCTCCTTTGAGCACACCCGCATCATTGCCACGCACGACCTGGAACTGGTGGTGGAAGTCTGTCCGCGCGTGATCGTGCTCGACCACGGGCTGATCGTCGCCCAGGGTGCCACGCGCGCGATCCTGAACGACGAACCGCTCATGCTGGCCCACGGGCTGGAGCGCCCGCACAGCCTGCGCCACCTGCACCCGCACGGGTGAGAACCGCGCGACCTGGCCCGCGTGACCCATGAGGGTGGTGCGAATCGGTGACAGTAGCCCCGGCCCGCCCCGGGCCGCGGGCGGAAAGCCCTCTTGGGTTTGTACGCGCTTTACGTGCGCTGGGCTCGGGGCGAGCCCGCGCTACTTGCTCCTTCCCCTTGGCCGCTGGACGCTGGTGCGCTATGATGCCCGGCATGCAAAGCGTGGTACTTATCAGCGGCGGACTGGATTCAACGGTGGCCTTGCACGAGGCCGCGCAGCGCGGCACGGTCGTGCTGGGGTTGAGCTTCCATTATGGCTCCAAGCATAATGATTGCGAACTGCCCTGTGCGGCCTGGCAGTGCCAGCAACTCGGCGTGCCGCACCAGGTGGTGCGGCTGGATTTCATCAATGACCTCTTCCGGTCAGACCTGCTGCAGAGTGGCGGAGCGATTCCGGCAGGGCATTACGAGGATGTGAGCATGCGACGGACCGTGGTGCCGTTCCGCAACGGCATCATGCTGGCCATTGCCGCCGGCATCGCCGAGAGCCGTGACGCGCAGGCCCTGGTCATAGCCGCGCATGGCGGGGATCATGCCATCTATCCGGACTGCCGCGAGTCGTTCCTGGGCCCCATGGCCGAGGCGATCCGCGCCGGCACGTATGCAGGGATCCAGGTGTGTCGCCCATTCGTGCAGAGTCGCAAGCAGGAGCTGGTGAGGATCGGCCAGGCCCTGGGGGTGGATTTCCGGCATACCTGGTCGTGCTATCAGGGCGGAAGCCGTCATTGCGGCCGTTGCGGCACCTGTGTGGAGCGGCACGAGGCGTTCCTGTTGGCGGGTGTGGCGGATCCCACGGAGTATGCGGCGGAGGTTGGTACGTGAGCGGATCGAGAGGCCAGAGGTCAGTGTTCAGGTGACACCCGATTTCTGAGTTAGGGTGCGATTTAACGTAACTGCTCAGGTGGTACGGGGCGGTGGACGACTACGGTGGATGAATTCGGCATTCCCCTCGTTATCCGTAGTCGTCGCCGTAATCGTCCACCGGGTTCTGCCGTCGCAAGACGTGTCCTGAATAGTTGCGATTTAACTTGAGATTACGTTTGCGACTCGATCGCGAAGCCTGTTTTACTGACCTCTGACCTCTGACCTCTGACCTCTGACCTCTGACCTCTGACCTCTGACCTCTGACCTCTGACCTCTGACCTATGACCTATGACCTCTGACCTCTGACCTCTGATCTCCGACCCCTGCCCCCTGACCCCTGACCCTGTCGCCAACCCTATGCCCCGGTCTCTTCCTCCGGGAACATCATGGCCATGCTGAAAGCGCTTTGGAAGCCCGGGTCCATGCTGATATCGACATGCTCGGAGCGCTGCCGCAGGGTCTCGGCACAGGCCCGTTCCTGAATGGAGAGCAGCGCCATCTTGGCCCCCATGGAGGAGGCGTTGCCAATAAAGCGGATGCGCTCGTGCGGCAGGGGCGGCAGGAGGCCGATACGCTGGGCGTTACTGCGGCGGATGAAGTTGCCGAAGCCGCCCGCCAGCAGCACGGCATCGAGATCGGTGGCCGCGAGACCGGCGCGCTGCAGCAGGGTATCCACACCGGCGCGGATGGCGCCCGAGGCGAGTTGCAATTCGCGGATGTCGCGCTGAGTCAGGCAGACGGCGGCATGACGGCCATCGGCCGGTGCCAGAACGAGGCGGGCGTCGTCGCCGTCGCGCTCCAGGCGGCGGCGCAACGGTTCCGGCACGTGGGCCGGCAGTTCGTCCGGCAACAGCATGCGGCCGGTGGCGTCGAGCAAGCCGTGGCGCAACATCTCGGCCACGGCGTCAATCAGCGCCGTGCCGCAGAGTCCGGCGGCCGGCACGTTGCCAATGATGTTGATGTGGATATCGCCGTCCTTGATGAGTACTTTCTCGATGGCGCCGGCGGTAGCGCGCATCCCCTGGGCAATGCGGGCCCCCTCGAAGGCCGGGCCGGCGGCGGTGGAGGCGCAGAGGATCCGGCGATCATGGAGGAGCGCAATCTCGCCATTGGTGCCGATATCCACCAGCAGCGTGGGCTTATTGATTTGATCAAAGCCGGCGGCCAACATGCCGGCCACCGTATCGCCACCGACGAACCCGCCCACCTGCGGAAAGAGGTAGAGCCGCGCCGCCGGGTTGATCTTGAGGCCGATGTTGGCGGCCGAGATATCCAGACTGCGGGCAAAGGCCGGAATAAAGGGGAGTTCGCCGAGGGCGGAGGGATCCAGCCCGCAGACGATCTGCTGCATCGTGCTGTTGCCGGCCAAGGTGGCGTTGCAGAGCTGGTCCGAAGGAATGCCCGACTGGCGACAGAGGGCGGCGATGATTTCGTTCAAGGTCTGCACCGCGGCACCCTGCAGATCGGCCAACCGGGATGGGTCATCCCGGATGCGCAAGATGCGCGTGAGCACATCATCGCCAAACGAGATCTGGCCATTCATGGTCGAGGCGACACCATGCTCCTGGCCGGTGACGAGGTTGAGGAGTGTGCCGACCACCGTGGTAGTGCCGAGATCGAAGGCCACGCCGAAGACGCTGGCGGGGCCGCAGGCCGGCTGGATGGCGATCAGGCGGCGTCCTTCGCGGATGACATGTACGTTCCAGTTGGCGGCACGTAACTGGCGCGGGAAGGCCGCGAGGCGCGCGGTATCAAACTCCAACTTCTCGTCCAAAGCGGCTTCCACCCGTTCCAGATCGGGGAGCGTATCGTGCTGGGTGGGCGGCGGCAGGGGAAAGCTGGTCACCGTGATCGCCGGGTGAATGGCCAGCGTGTGGCCGCTGTCGCCGGTGAGAATCTGCTGCGAGCTTTCAAACAGGGAGGAGGCCGGGATCTCGATCACGGCGGCGCCGGCGAGCGTGGTTTCGCAGGCCAACCGCCACCCTGCGCTGATTTGCTCGTCTTGCAACTTGTGGTGGTGCGTGGTGGCACGGCTGGCCTGGCCGGAGCAGACGCGCACCAGGCACTTACCGCAGGTTCCGCCGCCGCCGCAGGGGGTCTGCAGCACGATGCCGGCCCGGGCCGCCGCCTCCAGGATGGTGGTGCCCGGCAGGGCGAAGACCGTGCGGCCGGATGGTTGAAAGGTAATGCGAATCTCTACGTCACTGCTCATGACTAAGAATAGTAGCATACCCCGGCGGCCTGCTCAACCCCGCGGTGGTGCCATTCAGGCTGGTGGCGCTAAAAGCCCTGCATGAGTTCATAGTATTGCTCAAGCGTGTGCAGGGCGCTAACGGTCAGCAGGTAGAGGATCGCTGTGAGGCCCAACACGCCAACGGTAAGGCCGATCTTCCAGGGTCGTGACGTACGCGGCCGCCACCAGATCAGCGGCAAGGCCAGCGGGCCTACACTGCCAACGGCCAGAATGAGGAAGGGGGTGCGGAAATACCACGGCAAGCTATTGGCCGGCAAGGGTGGGCACACGGTTCCGTTCAGAAACTCATGGCAGTGCTTGCACTTGATCGCCGCATCCTGAATCTCTTCCGCACAGAAAGGGCACTTCTTCACAACTCCACGCTCCAGACGTACGTTATGCTTTTAGCCGGCGGGCTTGTAGCTGCGATCCGCTGGGTTGCACCCCTGCCTTGGCTGGGACGCCCGAGCGGGGATGCTACCGGCATCAACGGCGGCAACAATAGGCCGTTGGGGCACGGCGTGGCAACTGTTTTCGGTGTGGCATCGGGGCTGTGCCTAGGAGCCGCCTATCCAGACTGGCCACGGCGTGGTGAGGCTGGCTTGGCTCGTTTCTCCGCTACCTTGCCATCGAACCTACGCGCGTATTTTTTTGTGACCTCATGGCGTATTTCCCTGATATCCAGGCCCACTCATTTGCGCTACTCTTATGGGGAACTGAAACGCGCGGGGGCTGTCGCCGGAACTCCCGCAACCAGTGAAATACGTCACCATGCCAGTACAAATCATTATTGCTGACGATCATATTATTATGCGGGACGGGCTCAAAGCGCTGATTCGCGAGGAGCCGGATCTGGAGGTTGTCGGCGAGGCCAGCACCGGTCAGGCGGTCCTGGCACTGCTCGAGCAGCTCCATGCCCACGTGGTGATCATGGACATATCCATGCCCGGCATGAACGGGATTGAGGCCACCCGTCGGCTCCTGGAAATCCGCCCCGCCTGCAAGGTGGTGGCCCTCTCCGGACATTTGGAGAGCGCTATGGTGCGGGGTATGCTGAAAGCCGGCGCCTCGGCCTATGTCGCAAAGTGTACCGCGTATAAAGACCTGGTGCGCGCCATCCGGACCGTGCTGGAAGACAAGATATTCTTGAGCGCCGATATTGCCGGCACCGTCGTCGATGGCTTTCTGCGCCATAAGCCGGGCCGCGCGAAGACTTCCGTTGCCGTCCTGAGCCCCCGGGAGCGGGAGGTGCTGCAACTCCTCGCCCAGGGGCACTGCTCCAGGGAGATTGGCACCAAGTTAAGCATAAGCCCCAGAACGGCCGAGGGCGTACGTAGTAAAATCATGCTGAAACTGAATTTACACAGCGTGCCAGATCTGACCAAATATGCCATTCAAGAGGGGCTCACCTCACCGCATTTCTAGCGCGGGCTGCTCCTGGCAACCGCACTGCTCGTCAGCGGCTGTGCCTCGTATGTGGTCAGGTCCGATGCCACACCGCATTGGGGCACCCCCCAGCAGAACCTGCAACTGGGCCTGACGCTGTCGCACGCCGTGACCGGTGCCCCCGCCGAAATGGCGCTCACGCTGCATTTCCGCAACACCGGGAGCACCCCCTTCCACCTCAACACCAGCGGCAAAGTGAGTTGGCACGTGGCGCTAGTTCCACAAACAGCCCAGAGCGGCGGAGCCAGCTACAGTGGTTCCCTTGACTATCCCAGGCAGGCCTAGCATCCGACGCCCACTATGTCACGTGCATCGACAAGACATTCAAGACCGACCGCCACGCAGATATGTGGCTGGGGAGCCTCTCCAGCGGGGCGCTCTCATTTACCGTGGAACCATGAAGCCTAGCGCAGGCGCATCACGTGGTGAAACCGTTCTACTCCACGGTCACGCTCTTGGCCAAATTGCGGGGCTGGTCAATCGGACAGCCGCGCAGCCGGGCGACATGGTAGGCCAGCAGTTGCAACGCCACCACGGCCAGGATCGGGGCGGTATAAGTCCCCGTGCGCGGCACCAAGAGGCAATCCGGCACCAGCGCCGCCACTTCCGTGTCGCCCTCCGTGGCAATCGCGATCACCGGAGCATGGCGGGCCAGGCACTCCTGCACATTGCCCATGGTCTTATCGCGTCCCGGCACATCCAGCAGCAGGGCCACGACGGGCGTTTGGGCATCCAGCAGCGCGATCGGCCCATGCTTGAGCTCGGCCGCATGATACCCCTCCGCGTGAATATAGCTGATCTCCTTGAGTTTCAGGGCGCCTTCCATGGCTGCCGGATAGAGCACGCCGCGGCCAATGAAGAAGGCGCTCTGCGCGGCGACCAGCTTCCCGGCTAGCGCGGCAATGGCGCCATCCTGCGCCAGCACCCGCTGCACCAGCGCCGGCACCGCATTAATTTCCTGGCAGAGCTTGATCCCCTCTTCGCGTGACAAGCGCCGGCCGCGCCCCAGCGCCAGGGCCAGCAGCAACAACACCAGCACCTGGGAGGTAAAAGCCTTGGTGGAGGCTACGCCGATCTCCGGGCCGGCATGCAAGTAGACGCCGCGCCCGGCTTCGCGTGCAATGGTGGAGCCCACCACGTTGCAGACCCCCGCCACCAGCGCCCCCTTGCGCTGCGCCTCCCGCACGGCCGCTAGCGTATCGGCCGTCTCGCCGGACTGGCTGACCGCCACGACCATGCTGTCCGGCCCCAGGATCGGATTGCGATAGCGGAACTCCGCAGCCTGTTCGGTATCCGTCGGAATGCCAGCCAGATCCTCGATGGCATATTGGCCGGTCATGCCGGCATAGAGCGAGGTGCCACAGGCTACCAGCACCAGGCGGTTGACCTCGGCCATTTCGCGCGGCGTCAGGTTCAAGCCGGCCAGCAGCGCACACCCCGCGCGCAGATCAACCCGGCCGCGAATGGTGTTTTGCAGCGATTCCGGCTGCTCAAAGATCTCCTTGAGCATGAAGTGGGCATGGCCGCCCTTTTCCACCGCCGTGTCATCCCAGTCAATGTGCGACACGGCGCGATCCACGGGGATCTGGTCCAGATTGCGGACATCCACGCCATCGGCGCGCACGACCGCCACATCACCATCCTGCAGATAGATCACCTGCCGGGTGTGGGAGATGATGGCCGAGGCATCGCTCGCCACGAGTGTCGCGCCGGTGCCCACGCCGATAAGCAACGGGCTGCCATTGCGCGCGACCACAATCTCGCCGGGGTGCTCCGCGGTAAACACCGCAATGCCGTAGGTGCCTTCCACATGCTTCAGCGCTTGCGCCACCGCCTCGAACAGATGGCCGCGGTAACACTCGCCCACCAAATGAGCGAGCACCTCGGTGTCGGTCTGGGAAAGGAAGTGATGTCCGCGACCCTCCATCTGGCGTCGCAACGAGGCATAATTCTCGATGATGCCGTTGTGCACGAGGAAGATGCGTCCGGACTCGTCGGCATGCGGATGGGCATTCATCTCGGTCGGCGCGCCATGGGTAGCCCAGCGGGTGTGGGCGATGCCGGCCGTGGCGCGGGCGCGCACGGCGGCCGGCCATTCGGCCGCCACCCGTTCCGCCAACTGCGCCACCTTGCCGACACTACGCACCACCTGCACCGCGCCATCAGCAAAGAATGCTAACCCGGCGGAATCGTAACCCCGATATTCCAAGCGGCGCAAGCCGTTCAAGAGCACTTCGCACGCGTCCGCCTGGCCTACATATCCAACAATTCCACACATGGTACAAGTTCCTTTCCTACACAATTCTTCGATTTCACGCTGTTATTGGTAGGGCGGGGCCGCCGGACCCGCCGCCACAAGTCTAGCATGAGAATTGCTGGGCTACCCCTGACCCAGCTCCGCGTGTACCGCCTCCGTCAGGCGGGCGATCCACTGCTCCACCATCTCGGCTTCCCGCGCCTCCACCAGCAAGCGGATTTTTTTCTCGGTGCCGGAATAGCGCACCACGACACGCCCGTGCGACCCCATCTGCGCCTCGGCCTGCTGGATGATGGTGGACAACTGCGCCAACTCCTCCAGCGGGCGCTTCTCGCACACCGGCAAACTCACCAGGCGCTGCGGATACTCCACCATGCACTCCGCCAGGGATGCCAGGGTCGCTTGTTTCATGCGCATCAACCGCATGACCTGCAGCGCCGTAATGATCCCATCGCCCGTGGTGACATAATCGTGGAAGATCACATGGCCGGATTTTTCGCCGCCCATGGCATAGCCATGCATCCGCATGGCATCGATCACATACCGGTCGCCCACATCCGTGGTGACCACATGGATGCCGTGCCGCGTCATGGCCTCGTGCAGCCCGAGGTTACTCATGGTCGTGCAGACCAGCGTGTCCTTGGTGAGCACTCCCCGGCGATGAAAATCCAGCGCGCACATCGCCAGAATGCGATCGCCGTCCACCGTATGTCCGTGTGCATCGCAGAAAATCACGCGGTCGGCGTCGCCATCCAGGGCGATGCCGAGATCGGCCTTCTGCTCCCGGACCTTTTCGGCAACGACCTTCGGGTGCAGCGCGCCGCAGTTGTTGTTGATGTTATAGCCGTCTGGTGCGACGTTGATCTTGACCACCTCGGCGCCGAGTTCGCGAAATATCAGCGGCGCGATGTGGTAGGCCGCGCCGTTGGCGCAGTCGAGCACGATCTTGAGCGGATCGAGCTTCTGGTTGCGGATGGTGCTCTTGGCAAACTCGATGTAGCGGCCGCTGGCATCGTCAATCCGGTAGGCCTTGCCGATCTGGTCGCTGCGGATATGCTCGCTGCTGATCGGACCGGAGAGGACGTGCCGGGCGATCTCCGCCTCCATGGCATCATCCAGCTTGTAGCCGTCCGGGCTGAAGAGCTTGATGCCATTATCATCAAACGGATTGTGCGAGGCCGTCACCATGATGCCGGCATCCGCCGCCAGGGACCTGGTCAGGTGAGCCACGGCCGGCGTGGGGACCGGGCCGACCAGGAAGACGTCCGCGCCCATGGAGACCAGGCCGCTGGTCAGGGCGGTCTCGATCATATAGCCCGAGAGACGCGTATCCTTGCCGATTACGGCGCGCTTGCTACCATGCCCGCGCGCGCCCATGGCGCAGGCCATGGCCTTGCCGACTTGCAGCGCCATATCCGCCGTGATGGGGTGGCGGTTGGCCTGCCCCCGAATCCCATCGGTACCAAATAGCTTTTCCATAAGATCCTGCTCCCGATGCAAAACGTTGCCAGTATACCGGCATTGCCAACCCGTTCAAAGCGCGAAAGTCGGTCCCCGTTCTGCGAGAGTTAAAGCGCGAGGCGTCGAAATTACTCGAAAAGAAAAGGACAACGCGGCGATTTTTCTGCTTGATTTTATCAATTGGTAATTGATAAAAATAGGCACATGCGCCACACTTCGCCCAAGCAATGGAAGATTCCGTACGAAGTGTCGAATGAGCCACTGCCCGGGTTTATCACAGGATTAGGTGGATCCGCGATAGTCTGTCAGGCCTTTCGCAGCATGCAATTGCCCGGCGCTTGCGAGGCAAACCTGGGCC
>CAIOST010000294.1 GCA_903861045.1 uncultured bacterium
CCAAGTCCCCGTTCTGCGAGAGTTAAAGCGCGAGGCGTCGAAATAACTCGAAAATATAGGCATAGGGTCACTCATGAAAAGAAAGATTACCGTGTTTTCGCGTCTCCGCTTGTTGCTGCTGGAGATTTCTTTCCACTTCGCCTACCTCGCGCCTCAAGTCCGCATCGGATGACAGCAACTCGGTTAACTTTCTGAGCTGGCAACTAACGGCTACGCCCGTGCGGAGCCCCAGATTCGTCGCCACCTCTCGCAAACCTCGCACCGCTCCATCCGGCACGCACTGGGCCGCTCAACAGCAACCACCAACCAACCCTGCGCGGGAATCCAGTTGCAGTGCCATCGGAAACCGGTATGCTTGTTTCCTACGGGCCTTATGGTTACAGGAAGGAATCGGGTGTGGCAAATCGGATGAACTCGGGGTGGCAACGTCTCTCGCCGCTACCCATCACGCTATCGGCGTGGGTCTTGGGTGGCGTTTTTATCGTCTCGGCCGTCGCAAAACTCGCGGCGCTGGGGGCGGTCGAGCTGTATGTGGTGCAGCAGAACCTGCTGCCCTCCCGCGAACTGGCCGCGTACGCCGTACGCTTGCTGATCGCCGCGGAGCTCGGCCTCGGGTTGTGCTGTCTGCAGCGGGCCTGGTGGCGGCGCTTCACGCTGCCGGCCATCGCAGGACTCCTGGCGCTCTTCAGTGTGTACCTGGCCTATCTGGCTTTCTGGCGGCACGACAGCGGGTCCTGTCATTGCTTCGGCGAACTGCTGCGCATGTCGCCGCGGGCCGCGCTGCTCAAAAACTTGGCGCTCCTCGGCCTGGTCCTCTACCTCTTCCGGCAAACCAAGGGGTGGCCGGCCGGCGCCTCGTATCTGCCCGCGGGCCTCATGGCCGCCAGCGTCCTGCTCGTCTTCCTCGGCTCTCCCGTCCGCCAGATTGCGATCCATGCATCCGACGAAACCCAGCCGACGACGCCGAGCCGCTTCGCGGACTTCCGCGCCTTCCATGGGCAGACGGCTGACCTCACAACCGGGACGTGCCTGACGGCCTTCGTCAGTCTCGACTGCGAGCATTGTCGTGCCCTGGTCACCAGCCTCGCGGAAGCCGGCCGCCAGCAGGCGCTGCCGGCCACCTACCTGATCTGCCTGGGGGAGACCAACGCAGCCCCGGCCTTCTTCCAGGACACCGGTGCCGACTTCCCGTACCTTTGTGTCAAACCCGAGCAATTCTTCGCGTTCATTGCCGAGAAACCGCCGCGACTCTATCTGCTACAACGCGGCCAGCCTCGGGCCTTTTGGGACCACGAGCGCTTTGACCCGCAACAACTGCGCCCGTGGTGGCCTCGTGACTAAGCCAGCGCGGCGCGCCGGGAAGAAGGTGTTAGGTGTTAGGTGGAAGGCACCGCTGCGCAGCCGGACGATTTATTGAAGTGCGACGCCGTGGCTTTGGGATCTTACGATGCCTTCAGCTACATGGGCGGAGGACTGAAGGACTTCTTTGATCGTGCATTCTACCCGACGCAAGGCCAAGCCACAGGCACAGCACCTCCTCTCTCTGTCTGGCCCTTGCAACCCATGCGCCGCCGCGACGCACCTTTGCGGCCGCAGACGCGCCAAGATGTCGCAGGCGCGCCTGGTCGCGGCCTCATTGACGAGGGAAATGGCGGGTGTCGGGGCAAAACCACACGGTTATTGGCTGCAATGGCAGTCGGCACCGTGTTTGGCATGCCGCGTGCGCAAAGCCTATGCGTCCCTAAACGGAAAAGGAGTCACAATGGGCATGAAGCACGTGGAACGCATGTTCGTGGTATTGAGCGAGCGGGGGCTGACCTTGCTGTTTGCGTCCTTGTTGGCCAGGGAGATGGCCAAATTCAAGTCCGACATCGTGATCGGGCACGGCCGCATGGCCTACCAGGCCAAACAGGTATTAGGCGTGCTCTCCATGGAAGTATCGCAAGGCGAGCGGTTCACCGTGGCGGCCCATGGGCCCGACGCCACCGCCGCGATGCGTGCGGTGCTGGCCTGGTCCCGCACTTGCGCCGCCGAGGTGACCGCGTAAGGCGGAAGCTTTCCCGGCAGCAGGTGTAGCTCGCCCCATATAAGTGGCTCACACGGGGTGAGAAACCGCCGACCTTTCTCCGGCCGGCCGAGCGGTCAACCGGGGCGGATGGTTCACTTCAAGAACGGTTTGGAACGCCTGCATAAACAGATCCGCGTTGACTATGTCACGCACGATGAACCCGAAGCTGCGATGGCGCTTAGGTGGCACCGCCAGATGGACGGTCGCCAGGCAACGATTGGTGAATTCGTGGCAATACAAGGCCGCGGGGCGATCGCGAAAGCTGAAGTTGTACCGGGTTCCCTGGCGTAATAGTGCCTGCGCTTCTTCCACAACCCGTTTCGCGTGGCCTGCGGCATACGGAGGCCGCAGCAGGACAAACCCGTCGCTGTCCTTGACGAAGTCAATCACGTCCATGCATTCGACGCCACCGGGCACCGCATGAATCACGGTCTGATCATCGATCACAATGCCGCTGTGCGTATAGCGGCCTGGAATGAACGGTCGGCTGAAATAGTACAAGTCGTTATGGCACAGGATGCAGCCGGGTTCCAACACACGCAATAACTGCCGAATATGTTCGGCACGCACCCGGGGGGGTTCGAAGGCGCAATAGCCCAGCCCGAACCACTGCAAGAACCGTGACCAAAAGCGGTAGCGTAGACTCTCGGCACGTTCCGGGGAAGGGACCGGCAGAGCCGTGATGGCGGCGATGGCGCGGTCGTGCGTGCCGGACAGCAGGATACAATAACTCACCGCGCCGCAGAGCGCGCACAGCATGTCGCGCTGGGCATCCCAAAAGTCGCCTTGCGTACCCAGGAACTGCGCCACGTCGGCCTGCGTAATCATGACCGCGGCCCATTCGATCAGCTCGAAGATGGCGCTGCCCCCGGTGCACAAGGTGATCACGAGCGCAATAATCACCCCGCGCGAGAGCGTGGTTGAGCGTAAAAAGATTTCGCGCAGGACCATCGCCGGCAGCAACCCCTGCATGAAATGCCCCACGCGATCGTAATGATTCCGGCCCAGATGCAAGGTTTCGCGCAGGGCGTTGAACCACGGCATCTGCGCATACGTGTAATGCGCCCCGACCATCATCATCACGAGGCCGGCCGCCAGGAAGAGGTAGGCCATGCGGGTAAAGACAAACATCGACCGGGTCAGGACCAGCAATGACAGAATCGCCACGACGGGAACAATCTCAAACACCCAGGGCCAGAAACTATACGGTTGAATCCCGCTGACCGCCGCACCCGCGGCCAGACCCATCGCGTACCACCGGAACAAACGATCCTCGGCTAGTCGAATCATGCGCGCCTCTGCCTTCCCCGTCCTTTGCAAGAAATCGCCCATCGGGGCGGCACCAGCCCACACGGGCCAAACGCATGCCAAACCAGGTCTGGCGTAGCCATGCGATGACGAAGAGCATGGCAGACGCGCGGAAGAACGTCAAGGCCACCACCCCGCTGAGAGGCGGACAGGGCCACGGCGCAGGCTGTGGACCGGAAACGGCAAGGGCGGCCTACAGCACCAGCAACTCCTTGGGCGTGCGGGTCAGTAGTTCGCAGCCGTGCCGGCGCAGCACCACCACATCCTCGATGCGCACGCCCCCCACGCCGGGGAGGTAGATCCCCGGCTCGATGGTGACCACCATCCCCTCCGCCAGTCGTTCCTCCCCCTTGGGGCGCAACGACCCGGGATCATGCACCTGCAACCCCAGCCCATGTCCCAGCCCATGCCCAAAATAGCGTCCATAGCCGGCCTTCTCGATCACCTGCCGCGCCAAGCGGTCGGCCGCATCGCCGCTGAGCCCCGCGCGCACGCCGGCAATGGCCCGCCGATTGGCGGCCAGCACCACCTGGTAAATCTCGCGCAGCCGCGGGGAGGGGGGGCCGTAGAAGACCACGCGGGTCATGTCGGCGCAGTAGCCATCCACCTTCACGCCCATGTCGAGCAGCAGCCCCTGCCCGCGCCGCCACGGCCGCAAGGACGGGTGGTGATGGCAGTGCGAAGCGTGGGTCCCGATGGCGACAATCGTATCAAAGGACTCCCCCTGGCTGACGCGATCCATCTCGGCCCGCAGCAGCACGCGGATCGCCCACTCCGTCATGCCGGGTCGAATCTGTGGCAGAGCCGTGGCAAAGACCCGGTCATTCATGGCAATGGCACGGCGTAGCGCAGCCAGCTCGCGCGGGCTCTTCACCTGCCGCAACCGGTTGAGGCTCTCCTGGCAGGAGGTCCACGCGGTCACCGCTGGCAGCGTCTGGTTCCGACTCGCCTGCGGCGCGCCGCCGGCTGTGCCATCCACGCCCACACGCCGCCAGTGCTGCCGCCGCGCCTGCGCCGCCAGCGGCTCATAGCGCGAAACACCGGCCACCAGGCGGGCACAGCGGGCAAACGGAATCGCCTGGCGCGCGGATTCAAGATACCGGAAGTCCGTCAGGAAGACCGGTTCGTCCGCGGCGCTGACGCACAAGACCCCGTTGGAAGCCTCAAACCCGGTAAGGTAATACCGGTTCACGGCATCCTCCACGAGCACCGCATCCAGCTTCTCCGTCACCAGCCGCCGCCGCAAACGCGCCAGGCGCGCCGTATATTCCGTCGCCGGGAAGGGGATGGTTGGGCGTGAATACGTCTTTTCAGTCATTTTCATGCAAATAACTCCTCAAACTGGCTATGCCGTTAACGCAAGCTGCCATAACTTGACAACAAAATCTCACTCCCCCCCCACGGCTGCGGCGCAGGAACTGCTGACAGGCACCATACTGACCCGCACGGCCGCGGCGTGCGGGGCGCGCACTGCGTAAGCGCGCGCCACCCGGTAGCCCGGCACCCAGATCACTTCGTCATCCACCACCAGCACGGGCAGGCGCGCTCGTGCCGCGGCCGGTAGTTTGGCATCGACGAAGAGGTCCTGCAACGTCTTGGAGCCGGTCATGCCCAGCGGCGCGATCCGGTCGCCGGGGCGACGGGTGCGCACCTGCACGGTCTTGCCACGCAAGGCTGCGGCATCCAGCGAGCAGACCGCCGGCAGCATGCCCACCACGCCACGCGACCGGACAATGCCACGCGACCGCGTGGCTACCACGTGTACACCGGCCACCACCACCGTGCCCGGCAGCGGCAGGTGTTGTGCCGGTCCGGCGTCTGCCGCATCACCCGCCTTCGCCGTCTGGCCGGGGCGCACCCAGTGTAGCAGACCATCAGCCGCCTGCACCCGTGCGCCACCGGGGAGCGACAGTTGCCACGCGGCGCGTGGCGCGGCCAGGTGGGCACCCAGCGCCTCGACCTCGGCCCACCCTGCGGCCGCGGCGCCACCCGCCTGCAGCAACCACTGGCGCAGCACCCGGCGTTGCAAGGCCATGGGCACGGCGGCGCTCCACCCCGCCGGCACGTGCAGCGCGGGCGGACCCTCCGCCGCTGGCAGCGTGATGCGCGCCAGTTCCTGCCTGGTCAGCGTCTCCAGCAGCGCATCCTCGTCACGCAAAATAGCGGCGGACTGCACCAGCATCGGGCGCAAGGCCGGCGTCCAGTGCTGTTCCAGCCAGGGGAGCACGACGCGGCGCACGCGGTTCCGCGGAATAGACTCATCACCATTGGAAGCATCTTCGCGCCACACCTGCCGCTGGCCGCGCAACCAGTCGCATAGCGCCTGATGCGTGCACGCCAGCAGCGGCCGCACATAGCACACACCAGCCACGGCATGCGCCGGGCGCAAGCCGGAGAGTCCGGTGGCGCCGCTCCCCCGCGCCAGGCGCAGCAGCAGCGTCTCCGCTACATCATCGGCCGTGTGGCCGGTGGCGATGGCATCCAGGCGCGCCGTGCGGGCCGCCGCGCGAAAGAACGCCTGCCGGGCATCACGGGCCGCCATCTCGACCGAAGGCCGTGCGACCGGCGCCGGCGCCCCCCCGGCCGGGGGGGCGGGCGGCACATCGGCACGCCCCAGTTGGCTGGCGACGCCGAGGCGTTGCGCGAGCCGCCCCACGAACCGGGCATCCGCCGCCGAGGCGGCGCCCCGCAATTGATGATCGAAATGCAACACCACCGGCTCGACACCGGCCGAGCGGCAGAGCGGCAGCAGCAGGCGTAGCAGCGCCACGGAATCCGCACCGCCGGAGACGGCCAGCCCCAGCCGCCGCACGCCCCCCAGCAAGTGCTGGCGGACCACCCAGGCCGCCACGTGCGTTTCGAGGGAGTCTGGTGGCGGCCGCCGCATCAGGCCACCGCAATGGCCGCAAAGACCGGATAGCCGGCCAGCTTCTGCCGCCCCGGCAGAAACGTCAGTTCAATCAGAAAGTCCAGCCCCACCACCACGCCGCCGGCGCGTTCCACCAGACGCGCCGCCGCCGCGGCCGTACCGCCGGTGGCCAGCAGGTCGTCGAGGATCAACACCTTTTCGCCAGGGGTAAAGGCATCCACGTGCACAGAAATGGTATTGCTACCATATTCCAAGTCGTAGCTCTCGTCATAGGTCTGGAAGGGGAGCTTCCCCTTTTTGCGGATCGGCACAAACCCCACATCGAGGCGCTGAGCCACGGCACCGCCGAAGATAAAACCGCGAGCATCAATGGCCGCCACCTTCCCCAGCCCTTGCCCCTGATGCCGGGCGACAAAGATCTCCACCGCTTCGCGGAACAGCTCCGGCTGGCCCAGGATCGGCGTGATATCCTTGAACATAATACCGGGCTTAGGGAAATCCGGGACATCGCGAATGGCAGCCGACAGACGAGCGCTCATAAAGAAATCCTCCCGATAGGGAACAAAGGCGACATAATAACCGAAAGCCGGCCGAAGACAATAGCCGGTAGCGCGCGGACAACCGTGGGGTGCGATTCTGGTTCGTCGACCTCGCTTGTATTCACCCTACCCGCTGCGCGGGAGACACGGCGGCACGGAACTGGCGTAGCATGGCAAATCCGGCCACAGTCGAAGAAGCGTGATGGCAGAGAGTGGCGTGCCGTGTTGGTTGGCTGAGGGTTTGCCACGGGCAGGAACGGCGCAGACCATTCAACCTGGCCAACTTTTATTGACAAATGCGCGTGAGTATGGCTTTATGTATTCGGATTCGTTGCCTTTGCTGCAGGCCTGCCAGCCGCAGGCGCTACCGCGGCAAAGCTGATGGCAAACGGGTAATGCTTTGACAGGAGCGGGCATGGCCAATCCAAGCGAACGCAAACATACCGACGCGGCCATCTCGGAATGGAATCAAGCGATGGACGCCATTCCGGACGTCATCGCCATTCTCGACACCCAGCGGCGCATCCGCTACGCCAACCTGGCCCATGCCAATCGGACCGGTCTGACCCCCGAAGAGTGCGTCGGGCTCGCCTGTTGCGCCACCTTTCATGGCTCGGCCAGCACGGCGACGGAATGCCCCCATGCCCAGATGCTGGCGACCCACAACGAGCACACCGCCGAGGTCCATGATGCCCGCACGGGCAGCGACTACCTGGTCACCGTTTCGCCCCTCTTCGACGAACACGACCAGTTGACCGGCAGCGTCCATATCGCCCGCGACATCACCAGCCTGAAACGCAACGAAGCCGCCCTGCAGCAGACCGTCGCCCTGCTGCGCGCCACCCTGGATGCGACCACGGATGGCATCGTCGTCGTGGACCGGCAAGGGCGCATTGTGGATTACAACCGGCAGTTCGCACAGCTCTGGCGTATCCCGCAGGAGATTCTCGACCAGCACGATGACGCGCAGGCGCTGGCCTACGTCCAGAAACAGCTCAAGTATCCAGAAGAATTCATGGCCAGCACCCGGAACCTGTATGCCCACCCCGCAGAATCCTGCTGCGACCTGGTGGAGTTCCTCGACGGCCGGGTCTTCGAGCGTTCCTCCCGGCCGCAGTTAGTGCAGGACGAACCCATCGGCCGCGTCTGGTGCTTTCGCGACATTACGGACCGCCGCAAGGCGGAGAGCGCCCTCTACCGGCAAATGTCGTTTGACGCGATTGCCACCCAATTCCTGGCCCGCTCGGCCCGCAGCACACCCGCCGATTTGGACGCGCTGATCCAGACCAGCATCGAGGAGCTGGGGTTCTTCGCCGACGTAGATGAAACCTATATTGCGCTCCACGATTTAAACACCTGGAGCGCACGCTTTGCCTGGCATGCGCCACACATGGCCGGCCTCATCGAGCACTACCAGAACTGTCTCCATATCAATTCCCCCTGGATGACCACGATCTTACAGAGCGGGCAGATCGTTCAGCTCCAAACCTTGGATGACCTTCCCCCGGAGGCGGCGGAAGAGCATAAACGACTCGCACGCGATGGCGTCGTCTCCCTGCTGCTGCTCCCCCTCCGCGGCAAGGGCAATCTAGTACAAGGCAGCTTAGGGCTGCGCACCTATACCAAACCGATCGCTTGGGCGACCGAGGATGTCCTGCGCATCCGGCTGCTGGGTGATGCCATCGTCTCCGTGTTGGAGCGACGCCAGGCCGAATCCGCCCAATATGAGAGCGAAACGAGACTACGCGCCATTCTGGAAGCCGTACAGACCGGGATCCTCATGGTGGATGCCGAAACCCGGTGCATCGTGGACGTCAATACCGCCGCCGCCCAACTGATCGGAGCGCCCAAGGAAGCCATCCTCGGCCAACCCGACCACCAATACCTGACGTTGACTCTGTCGGCCAATGCCACCCCCGCCGTCCCGGCCGAAGACGTCCTGCAGACCGCCGATGGTCGACAGATCCCCGTACTCAAGACGGTCATCCCCATCCGGATCAAAGATCGCAACCACCTGCTGGCTACCGTGGCCGATATCCGTGCGCTCAAGCAGATGGAAGAGCAGATCCTCCATGTCCAAAAGATGGACGCCATCGGCCGGCTGGCCGGCGGCATCGCCCACGATTTCAACAACCTGATCCAAGTCATCCTGGGCTTCTCTGACATCACCCTGATGGACCTGTTGCCCGAACACCCGCACCACCAGGATCTGCAGGAGATCCGCACGGCCGCCTTGCGCGCCGGCGAGATCACCGGCCAGTTGTTGGCCTTCAGCCGCCGGCAGACCGTGATGCCCACCGTGCTGAACCTCAACACCATTGTCACCGAAACCGTCAAGATGCTCCAAAGCATCCTGGGTGAGGATGTGCAACTCATCACACAGTTCGGCACCGACCTGCACCGCATCTACGCCGATGCCGGGCAGCTCTCGCAGGTGGTCATGAACCTCGCCGTCAACGCCCGCGACGCCATGCCGCAGGGCGGGCGACTGACCATCAGCACCTCGGCCGTGACCCTCTCGCCGCAAGACACCGCCCAACTCCAATACCCCGACGCCACACCGGGTGACTTTATCTGCCTCACGATGACCGACACCGGGTGCGGGATCCCCGAGAATATCCGCGCGCACCTGTTCGAACCGTTCTTTACCACCAAGGGCCCCGGCAAGGGGACCGGACTGGGATTGTCCGTCGTCTACGGCATTGTTAAGCAGTACCATGGTTGGATTCAGGTGGACTCGCGACTGGGTGCCGGCGCCACCTTCCGCCTGTATTTCCCCGTCTACGCCGGCAACCGCACGGGCGACAATCTAGCCGACGAGGCCGAAGGCCACGCGCTGGATCCAGCACTGCGCGGTCACGGGGAACGCATCCTGCTGGTGGAGGATGAAGCCAACGTGGGGTGCATCACCGTTCAGATGCTGGAAGCCGCCAATTATGAGGCGGTGGTCTGCGCCACGGCCCAAGAGGCGCTGACACTCTTCCATCAGGCGGAACCCAAATTCGCCCTGCTCTTCAGTGATGTGGTTCTGCCCGACCGTACCGGCGTGGTCCTGGCCGATGAGTTGCGCACCTATCAGCCCAATCTCCCGGTGCTGCTCTGTAGCGGCTATACCGATGAACGCGCCCGCCTGAACACCATTATCGAGCGCGGCTATCTCTTCCTCCAGAAACCGTACTCCCTAACCGAGCTGCTGCGCATCATCCGCCGCCTGCTCGCCACGCAGGCCCAAAGCTGACGGCTAGAACAACCGCAACTGCTCTTCCCCGCTGACCACGCCGGCAAAACTCTTCCCCTTCAGGGCGAGGAGATCCTCCACCACCGGGCGCACCTGCTTGCTCTCGTAATAGTCGTAGTCCAGGTCGGCATGCGGCAGTTCCACCGGCACCGGCCCGCGCCGCGTCACCACATACGCCACCACGCCGCGCTGCCGCTCGGGCGGCAACAGCAGGGCCGCCTTGACGTGTGGCGGGTGGCTATGCAGATAGGCCGTCGGCGCTTTGCGCAGCCGGCGCCGATACACCAGTTCCGCATCGAGCTGCCCGGCGCGCAACGCGTGTACCTGCTGCCGCAACCAGGCCTCGTACGGTTCCCCGTGAAAGAGCCGCGTCAAGAGTTCGCGCTACAGGCGTTGCGCCAGGGGCGTCCAGTCCGACCGCACACACTCCAAACCGGCCACCAGCAATTCGGTGCGCCCGTCCGGCAGCACCACCAGCCCCGCATAGCGCTTAGCGGCGCCATCATGCCGCACCTCGCCGTCGGACTCGTCTGCGGGTCCATGATGGACGTTGCGCGCCGTGGGGAGGTAGAAATGCCGGCAATACCGTTGGAATTCCAGGTCCAGCGCCGACACCACCTGGCACTCACGCTGCACCTTGTCCGCCAGGAACGCATTCACGCTGCCGGCCAGGCGCTCACCGGCCGCGTGTGGCGCCGCCCAGTCGGCCGGCCGCAACTGCACAAACAAGCTGTCGGTGTCGCCATACAGCACGTGATACCCCTGCTGCTCGAGCTGCTCGCGCGCCGTGCGCAAGACCCATTGCCCGGTGGCGGTAATCCCGACCGGCAGCACGGGGTTGTAAAAGCGACACCCCGGCGCACCCAGCACCCCGTAAAAACTATTCATCAGGATTTTGACGGCCTGCGCCAAGTCGGGGTGCCCCTCCGCGCGGGCCCGCGCCCGTACCGCCATCAACTCTCCGATATACTCCGGCAGGATATGCTCCGTACCCGAGAAGGTGGCGCCTGTCGGGGTGCGTACCGGATCCTGCTCCGCCATCAGGCTGGCATACGGGCAGATCTTGAACGTGCGGATGATCGAAGGGTAGAGGCTACGGAAATCCAGAATCGCCACATGCTCATACAACCCCGGCTGGGAAGGGAGCACCAGCCCGCCGGGCAAAGATTCGGCCAACTCCACGGCATCCCGGTCCGGCGCCACAAACCCCTTGCGATGCAGGCGCGGCAGGAAGAAGTGGTCAAAGGCCGCCACCGACCGTCCCAACCGGTCCAAGAGCAACCCACTCACCAGACTGCGGCTAACCAGCAGCTCCACCAAGCCGGTCTTGTCGAAGATCGCGTTGACCAGCTCGGCATCGCGCAGGTTATAGGCGCCTAGCTGTTCCTTGTCCTCACGAAAGAGCCGGTCAATCGCCGCCTGCTTGTCGTCCTGCGCCACGGTGTGCGACTTACCCTCACCCAGTACCGCTTGCGCCACGGTCTCCAAGCGGAAGTTTTCGAAGTCGAAGAAGGCCCCTTTGAGCGCGGGAATGCCATCCACCACCACACGGCCCGGCACCTGCACCGTGGCGTGCGACGAACTCTCGGAAATTCGTAGCACCCCCCCGCCGCGCCCCAGCGCAAAGGGGATTTCCAATTCATTGCAGCGCTCCAGCAGGAACGGCAGATCAAAAGCGAGAATGTTCCAGCCGCACAGCAGATCCGGATCGAGCCGGCGCACGAGCCCAAAAAAGGCCTCGAGCGCGCCGCTGGTATCGCCGCAGTAATGCACCGGCGACCCTTTGTGCCGGCGCCCGGTGGCGGCTACGAAGACTTGGCGCTCCTCGCGTTCACCATCACGAAAATGACAGCCAATGCTGTAGAGCTGCTCCGCCGAGCCGGTCGCAATATCAAAGGCGAGGCGCGCGAGGCGCGGCCGGTAATCCGCGCGCTGCATGCGGGGCTGCTCGTATAACCGATAGCCATCCACCACCTGCGGCGTGCCAGCATAGGCACATGCCACATGGATAAAGCGTTCCATCAAATGCCGGTCAGATGGCCAGATATCGCTCTCAAAGGTGGGCACGCTATGCTCGCGCAGCAGGCCTCGCGCCTCCAGCAAATCATGTTGGCGCAGGAAATAGAGGGCCTCCACCGGCTGCCGTGCGAAGTTGCGCAGCGGCAACGAGCGCCGTTCCGCCACCAAGACCCCGTCCGGCAGGCTCACCCCTTGCGGCACAAACAGCACCGGCCGCAGGCTCACGCGCAGCACAAACGGCCCTTCGTCCCCCTTGCCCCAGTAGGTGGCAAAGCAGCCGCCGGCGGTATCCTGCCACGCCTGGGTGAGCAGGAAGCCGTGCTGCCACGTCCCCGCCGATGTGCCGTCCGAACCGTGCATGCCGGCATCATCGCAGAAAAGGGCGGGCCGGAGCAAGCCGGACGGCGGCAATCAACTCGGTGGGGTCAAAGACCGTGACCTTCGACTTCCGGAAATCGCTGACGTTGCGCGTCGTGATCGCGTCTACCCCGGACAGGATCCCCGCCTGCTCCAAGACGGCATCCTCAAAGTCGGTGATCCCGCTCCGCAACGCATGCTCAAGCACCGAACGATTCACGGGGGCGATCTCGAACAGGCCAAGAAGCCGCTGAAGCGCGCCGCGCGCCTGCTTCGGGGCAAGGGCCTGTCCGAGCAGGTAGTCAACGGTCGTAATCGTTGTTGCGCACAGAAGCCCCTCAATCTTGGATTCCTCAACGAGTGCAAACACCTGGGTGGCGGCATCGGCAAAGGGTCGCCGGTCAAGCAGAACGTCGAGTACCACATTGGTGTCGACCAAGACCCTCACGAGTACTTCCCCCGCAGATGCTTCTTGTAGTCCTCTTCGGACAACCGGCGGCCCTTCATGATGCCCCGGAGTGATCCGGTCACCGGAGGCAGCGCGCGCTCGCGCCTGCTGGGCGCAAGCAATGCCACGAACTCGGCAAACATCTGCGAAACCGACTTGCCACGTTGTGCAGCCTCCGCTTTCGCCTGCTCCACAAGCACATCATCCATTCGCAAGGTGAGCTTTGTATGCATGACGTACATTATCGCACGCTATGTACGTCTCGTCAATCGTCTTGCGGATCCGGGGGCGCATCCTTGTTTCATTGTTTCATTACAGAGTTGCGTTCAGTAGGCCGGAACTCCGGTTCCGGCCATGGAATAGGCCGCAACCGGAGTTGCGGCCTACAACACTACACCGCAAAGCAAGGGGAACAGGAATGCGCCCCGGATCCGGCGGCAGTTCAGAAAATGGCCCTGTTTCGTTGACTGGCAGCTCACCTGGGAGAAGGTGGTAGGTGTTAGGTGGCATTTCCGGGCGGGGGGCGGACCACCTCATGGTCGGACAATATTTGATGTTTCGCCCGAAAGTCCGACAGTCTCCTAGGGCAAGTACCGTGCAACCCGATAAAAGGCTTGTGGCAGCGGCGCATTCGCAAAGGATATGACTGTCGCAGTGGCGCTTGCCACCCGGGTCGTCGCCACAACCCAGTCGCTGAGATTGGTCGAACACCAGACCCGGTAGTTCTCCCCTGTCAAACTGCCCCATTGCACACTCCCCACGCCTACCCCGGCAATCACCGGCAATGCGACTTCCCGCAGGTTCAGACTGATAGCCCCCCACGCTTGATTAACCCCATCCACCGCAATCTGATATTCCTTCCCCGCCTCCGCCGTCCACCAGAGACGCCCCGTAAAATTGGTCGTTGCGATCGTGGTCAGCGCATTCACCAGGCCACCCGTGTATACCCCGATCACCGTGTCGATCCCACCTTTGGTACGTCCCACCATAATCGTCACTAGAACCATTCTCAACCGGCGTCAAAGCGTCCTTTGCCGTTCCCTGATAAACCATCAGTTTCGTGTTGTAGCCGCTGTCGCTGCCCAGCGTGTCGACCGTCACGATACCATCCGTCGGTGCTTCCCATTTCCACCAAACAGAATAATACGATTCCGTGCTCGCATCCGGGTACGTCAAAGTAGGCCAATCCGGCATAATCCCGGTGAAGTTGTTCCCCGACACCTGTGCCGACAGACCTTGTATGCGTATCGCGTCGCTAAAGCAGTCGTTAGGTCCACCCTGCGCCAGCCAGGTTGTGCCGAGCAGACAGGCCAATGCCATCAGGACTTGTGTGGGGAAGGAATTCAAGGTTCGCATGCCTCGCTTACCGCAACTCGTCAGCCTTCACATACGCCTCGGCCATCTGCAGCATCTGCTACTGCCGGATCATGGGCTTGCCCGACAACTTTACCTGCAACGCCTCGGCATGGTTTTCCAGCATCGTGGCGCTGCGCGAGTCACCAATGTCTGCCACGGCGTCGATCACAACGTTTCCGTACTGTATCGATGCTAGCGCCCCAGCGTGCTGTGCCACCCATTGCAGTTCCTTCGCCAGCGTCGGCAGAGCTTCCGAGGATCGGGTCGCGCCCAGCGCCTTCACGCAGGCCTCCGCAACTTCCACCTGGCAGCCGTCCGGTCGTTCCCGGTTCTCCTCCAGAAGCTTCGCAATATCCGGAATCGCCTCCTCTCCCTTCATCGCTTCCCATGCGCCGATGGCCGCGCATTGTACAGTCGGGTCCTCATCTTGCAACGCGGCCGCCACATACTGCGCGGCACGGTCGGACTTCGTCCGCCCCAGCGCCCGCACCGCGATTTCCCGCAAGGCCGGCTCGGACTTGGCTGCCTCGATTACCTGCTCTACGCCGGCATCGGTGCCGGATTCGGCCAAGACTGCCACCTCGCGGCAGCGGGTTTGCATCGCATTGGTCAGGACAGGTGTGTCGTTCGACGTCGCGTCTATGGGTAACACGTTGACTGCCAGCTCTGCGCGCAGCGTCCCGTCTCTGGTCGTGCGGCGCGTAACGCGCCGATCAGCCATACCCGCCTGCCCGGCGCGTTTGGAACCGCAGCCAGCAGAGTCGGAGCGCACCGGAAGGCCCGACCAACTCTCCGGCCAGCACTGCCAGAACAAGGCGGCAAGCAGTAGGATTGCGATGCCTGCCAGGCCGATTTTTTGTCTTCCCGATTGCACAACCGCATAGCCTCCCCTGATGTTCAATAGCCACATTCAACAGGACACAGAACATGTCTCCGCGTAACCATCACGTACGTAGGCTGTTGTGCGCCTGCTGCTCCGCCGTGACGATTCTCATGCCATGCGCTATGCGAGCACCGAGAATAGACAGGATGCGGCTTGTACATGGCACACCAAACACCACTACCGGCGCAAATTGCTGCAACTCGTCCATAAACGTGATCGGTGTTTTCGCTGTGTTCATCTCGCACCACCCACCTACTCCCTGATCGTCACCGTGCCCGTCGACTGCCCCGCGCCGATGGTGTAGGCGGCATTGGACTGGACGGTCAGGATCACGGTCTCGTTCGGGTCCACGACGGCGTCGGCATACGGCACGATGCTGATGGTCTTCGCGCTTTGCCCCACAGCCAGCACGACCGGCACGGTCACTTTCATGTAGTCCACGCCGTTCACGGCTGTGCCGCTCACCGTCACCTGCACGGTCAGCGCGGCCTCGCAACTGCCGGTCCGGCTGATCTTGATCGCCCCTTTGTCCGTGGCAATCCCGGACTTCGGCTCCGTGGCAATGGCATCCGTGGCCACAGCCGTCACCACGGGCGTGCCGTAGGTCTGGTCCTGGATGATGATGGTGCCGGCGGACAACTCTTCGTCCTCCGCATACCCGGTTCCGGGCAGCAGCGTCAGGATCGCCATCTCCGTCCCTTCCGCCAGGGCATCCGGCAGCGGATCAACCACCACCGTCCGCGACGCCTCGCCCGCCGCCAACGTCGCCGTGCCGCTCACCAGCGTGTAGTCCACGCCGTTGCTGGCTGTGCCGCTCATGGCGTAGTTCACGGTGAGGGGCTGCGTCAGGTCGCCAATCCGGCGCACCTGGAACCGACCGCTGCCCGTCGCCAAGCCCGGCTCGCCAGCCACGCCGTCGAGCACCGAAACCGACACTACCGGCGTAGTCGCATCGCTCACGTTCACCACCATGGTGTCGCTGCCCGACGCGCCCGCGTTGTCCCACACCGTCAGCACCACCGTGTACGTTCCGCCCGTGGCGAAGGTGTACAGGAACTCCGCGTTGGTCGTGACCAGCGCGCCGTTGATCCGCCACTCGCTCCCAACGATCGTCCCGTCCACGTCATAGCTCTCCGTGGCCCAGAAGTAGAACTCGTTGGTCACGCTGCCAGTCGCCGGATCAACGCCCAGCATGGCTGCCGGCGCATCATTCACGGCCGTGACCGTGATCGAGACTGTGGCCACGTTGGAGTTCGTCTTACCGTCGCTGGCCCGGAACGTGAAGGAGTCCGTGCCGTTGTAGTTCGCGGCCGGCGTGTAAGTCACGCTTGGCGCTGCGCCGGAGAGCGTGCCGTGCGCCGGATTCGCCACGATCACGTAGGTCAGCGTATCGCCGTCCGCGTCCGCGCCGGTCGCGGTGAAGTTCACGGCCAATGGCGCAATACCGCTGGTGGGCGTGCCGCTGGCTGTGACTGTGGGTGCGTCGTTCACCGCGGTCACGGTGATACTGACAGCCGCTTGCCCTGAGGCTCCCGACTCGTGCCTGGTACCAGCGACATGTCGTCGTAGTACACAGCGCTGGCGTTACCCGCATACAGGTCCACGGCAGCGATATTCCGCACGCCGCCGCCGCTTCGTCCTGCAGTCCAGCTCTTCGTGTACAACTTCTGGCCATCGTAGTAGAAGCTCTGCACGTCGAGGTCCAGGTTGATCTCGACCCGCAACTCCACCCAACGCCCCTTCACCAGTGCCAACTCCGCATTTTCTGGATTCGAGTGAACTTTCCCGCTGACCCAGTCCAAATACACCTCCACCGACCAGTTCTTGGCCCCGCCGTCCACGTAGGTGTTCAGCATGAGGAAGTACTGTTTGCCGACATAATTCGTCGGCACATACTGCCAGGCGGTATAGATCCACTGCCCCGTGGTCGCGCCGCTGTATTCATGCACCAAGTCGCTGGCACCCGTGATCGCCATGGACTTCGCGCCGCCGCGCACCGGTGTCCCCGCCACCAAAGCGCCGGCTGCGACCTTATTGTCCCAGCCTTTCCAGCCGCCCTGTAAACGAAGTTGGCTGCCCACGGCATACGCCTCAAGCGAATCAGACCAGCCCGCCACTGCCGGTGTCACCGTAACCACAACGCTCGCCGAGGCGCTCCCGCCCTTGCCGTCGGAGACGGTAACATAGGACGTATAGGACCCAGCGGACGCATAGGTGTGACTTGGATTTTGGACCGACGCAGTACCGCCATCGCCGAAGGTCCAGGCGTAGGTCAGCGTATCGCCGTCCACGTCAGCGCCGGTTGCGGTGAAGTTCACGACCAATGGCGCGGTGCCGCTGGTGGGCGAGGGGACGCCCTGTGTCGCTGGCCGTTGATTTCATTTGAATTCCGGCTCCCCGCGCTGGTCGTAGGGCGTGGCCAAGGTCTTGTCAACATAGGTGAGGAGTTTCTTCACGCCGACTCTGAACTCCCTGACGTTCCCATCATCGAGATAGTTCCAGTCTTCCAGGTATTTCCGGGCGGATCTCAGTATCCCGCGGAGGTGCAACTGAACGCCACGAAGAAAGTCATCCTCGGTCTTCTTTCCTGTGGCGGAGGCACCGATCTCGCTTCGCAACACGTCGAGCACCTCGCCGGCTAGCGAGATGACCTCATGCGCCATCGGTGTTAAATAACTCGTGTCCATGCTTGCCTGCCAACGTTCGGCATCTCCGGCCCGGTATTCCGGGACGGAGCCTGTCGTGGTTATGCCATCCTGTCCTTCTTGAGTTGCTCAACAATGTGAGCCATCCCCAATTTGAATGGACCGACGCGTCCAGCGTCGTGTCCTTTGCTTTCGTAATTCCTATGGTTGCCATATTCACAGGGCGGATATGCGGCTCTATACCCGACAAAAAGCAATCTGCCGTCTGGAAGAAGTTTTTCGAGGAACAAATCGAAACAAGGCGCAATGTGTGTCTCATCAATGAATGTTGATGCGACAAGGTATTCCGCAACGTCGCCGTCAGCTACGATGTCCCTGCCTGGGATCCAACTGAAGCAAAAGCTACGAGGCAGCGATTGCCCGATCTCTCGTTCAGCAGTTAATACGAGTTGTTCGAGCGCTTGCTCCGCAACTACTTTGAATTCATTTCTGGTCATCAATAATCTTTCGGCATAACTTTATAGAGTGGCGACCAGCCCGGCGAGGTCGCATTCCCTGAACCCTGAACCCCGAACCCTGCCGCCTTCTCTCCCCCCCGCTTCGTGACCTAGGTCTTCAGTCGCTGATCTTGACCAGTTGGAAGCTCTTCTTGCCGGCACGCAGCACCGCCACGCGCCCCTCGATGAGATCGTCGGCCACAAAAAGCTGGGCAATATCCGTCACGCGCCGGTTATTGAGGTATAGACCGCCCTGTTGCGCCAGGCGGCGGGCCTCCCCCTTGCTGGCCACCAGGCCTGCGGCGGCCACCACGTCCAGCACCGGCTTGCCAACCACGGCCGCGCGCGGCAGTTCCGCGGAAGGCACATTGGCAAAGATCCCCAGCAGGTCGGCCAGCGGCAAGCCATCCAGCGACCCGCCAAAGAGCACCTCGCTGGCGCGCTGCGCCACGGCCAGCCCGTGGGCGCCATGCACGCAGCGGGTCACCTCCTCCGCCAGCACGCGCTGCGCCTCGCGCTTCTCGGGTGCGCCATTCATCTGCTCCTCCAACTGGGCAATCTGCTCCAACGGCAGGAAGGTGAAGATGCGCAGATAGCGCGCGGCATCCGCATCGGCGGTGCGCAGGAAGAACTGATAGAAGTCATAGTAGGAGGTCTTGCGATGGTCCAGATAGACCGCATTCCCCTCGCTCTTGCCGAACTTGCGCCCCTGGCTATCGCAGACCAACGGCAGCGTCAAGCCATAGGCCTCGGCCCCCCGCACCCGCCGGATCAGCTCCGTACCGGCCGTGATATTCCCCCACTGGTCCGAACCGCCGAGTTGTACGCGGCACCCTTCGTGTTCATGCAGCCAGAGAAAATCATAGGCCTGCAGTAACTGGTAGCAGAACTCCGTAAAGCTCATGCCATCGTCGGAGAGCATGCGCTTTTTGACACTCTCCTTGCCGAGCATCTGGGTCATGCGGAAATGCTTCCCCACATCGCGCAGGAAGGTGATGAAGGTGAAGTTCTTGTGCCAGTCGTAGTTATTCACCAGCTTGGCCGGCGCCGTGGCATGGTTGAAATCGAGGAAGCGCGTGAGGTTCTCCTGGATCCCTGCCAGATTCTGCTGCACCTCGGCCTCGCTCAGGAGCTGGCGCTCGGCGGACTTACCGGAGGGGTCGCCGATCAGGCCGGTGGCGCCGCCGGCCAGGGCAATCACGCGGTGCCCGGCGCGCTGACAGTGCGCCAAGGCCATGATCGCCACAAAGTTGCCAGCCTGCAGGCTGGAACTAGAGGGATCGAAACCGGCATAGATCGTGGTCGGCTGCTGCACGAGCGTGTCCAGTTCCGGACTGGTCTGGGCCTCGTAGAGGCCGCGGGCTTTCAGGGTGTCGAGAATAGTAGGCATGGCGCGGTAGAAGATAGCGCAGTTCCGCGGCTATTTGAAGCAGATCTTGGTCCGTAATTCTCATTATGTGGAGGGCGCTATCACATTCGACCGGCTAGCGTTTAAGCGGGTCGTGTGTGGGTGTAGGTGTACGTGTGGGGAATGCGCCGCAGCTTACACTTTAGCGCCTCCTTACTCGCCACCCTTACACGCGCACACTTGCTCCACCTGCTTACACGATGGCTGCATGTAAAAGCACCATTTGGAAGGGGATGGGGTTCTTCTTTGCAGGAGCACGTGTAAGCGGGTGGTGTAAGTGTGCCGTTTAAGATAGGGTTTAAGAGTGCGGGTAAGTGTTTCAGTAGGCCATCGCGGATGCCGACACTTACACCCACACGTACACCCACTCTTACACGGCTACACATACACCAGCCGCTTACACGTAGTCGAACCGCGTAGTCGCAATAGCCGCCGCAACGGGGCTCCGCCTGGGTACCCGAGTGGACCGCAAAAAAAGAACAGGGCGCGCCCGGTGGTCGCCCACCTGACGCGCCCTGCATGTCGCCTGGGCGCCAGCCTGGTGAGGCTGGCGCGGCGGCTCTCCTTATTCGTCGTCCTTGCGACCCTTGCCGGCACCCGGACGCCACTCTTCGCTCTGCGCGAAGGCGTCGTCGAAGGCCGAGGCCAGACCCACCATGTTCTCGCCCGGCTTGAGGTCCGTCTGACTCAGCTCGCGCGTCAGTTCCGCCACCTCGGCATCGCCCATGGTCATGGCGCGAATGCTCAGACCGATGCGACGCTCCTCGCGGTCGATCTTGACGATGCGCGCTTCGACGTCCTGGCCGACCTTGATCGCGTCCTTGACCTTCTCGATGCGCTGGTCGCTAAGCTGCGAGATGTGCACCAGACCGTCCACGCCGTCCTCGAGCTCGATGAAGGCGCCAAAGGAAGCGATCTTGGAGACCTTCCCCTTGACCACTTGCCCGATGATATAGCGCGCGGAAATGGTGTTCCACGGATCGTCGCTCGCCTGCTTCAGGCCCAAGCTGATGCGCTGTCCGGCCGAGTCGACCTCGAGCACGATGGCATCTACTTCCTGACTCTTCTGCAGCACTTCGCTGGGGTGATTGATCTTGCGGGTCCAGGACATATCCGTGACGTGGATCATGCCGTCGATCCCCTCCTCCAGCTCGATGAACGCGCCATAAGAGGTGAAGTTGCGGACCTTGCCCTTCACGCGGCTGCCGACCGGGTAACGGTCCTGCACGGTGTCCCAGGGGTTGGCGGAGGTCTGGCGGATGCCCAAGGCGATCTTCTGGTCCGACGGGCTGATGCTGAGCACCGCCACGTCGACTTCGTCGCCCACGGAGAGCATATCCGAAGCGCGGGCCACGCGCTTGGTCCAGGAGAATTCGGAGACGTGGACCAGCCCTTCGATGCCGGGTTCGATCTCGACAAACGCACCGTAGGGGACCAGGTTGACGACCTTGCCGCGCAGGCGGCTGCCGACCGGGTACTTCTGCTCGACGTTGTCCCAGGGGTTGGCCTGTGCCTGCTTGAGCCCTAGGGAGACGCGTTCGCGATCCAGATCCACATCGAGGATCACGACTTCGATCTGCTGACCGGGCTTCACGAGCTCGGACGGGTGCTTCACGCGGCCCCAGCTCATGTCCGTGATATGCAGCAGGCCGTCGAGACCGTCAAGGTCCACGAACACGCCAAAATCGGTGATATTCTTCACGCGGCCCACGCGGCGCTGCCCCTTGGAGATGGAGGTGAGCAGATCGCGCTTCTTGTCCGCCAGGCGGTCTTCCATCAGCTCGCGCCGCGAAACGATGATATTGCGGCGCTCGGGGCTGATTTTGATGACCTTGAACTCAAACGTCTGGTTGATATACGGCTCGACATCATGCACCGGGGCGATGTCCACCTGCGAACCCGGCAGGAAGGCTTCGATGCCGTCCATGTTGACGATCAGGCCGCCGCGCACCCGGCTACGGATGACGCCATTGACCACCGCGCCTTCATGATACTTGGTCAGCACGGCATCCCAGCGCAGCTTGTCATCGGCCTGGCGCTTGCTCAGCGAGACCATGCCGGTCTCGCCTTCCAGTTCGACCAGCAGCACGTCGATCACATCACCGGGCTTGACGCTGGTGATATCTTCAAATTCGTTGGCCGGCACCACCCCCTCGGATTTGTAGCCGATGTCCACCAGTACTTCATTGCCATGAATGGCGCTGATGGT
Organism: uncultured bacterium; assembly: GCA_903861045.1. Lineage (GTDB taxonomy): Bacteria > Verrucomicrobiota > Kiritimatiellia > RFP12 > CAIWXQ01 > CAIWXQ01. The sequence goes on from CAIOST010000294.1 coordinate 21,845, forward strand.
GCCCTTGACGATTGTGCCGGGCGTGAACTGGCTCATGGTGGCCGCGAGGGCGGCGTTCATTGCATCATACATCGGACCGGTCTTGGCGACTGCGGCCATGGGTTTTCGAACTGCCATGGGATAAGGATCCAGAGACGACAGAGGGCTGCCATGGAAGCGGCTTATTGGCCGGGACTTGGCGCGTGGTCCACCCACACCCCCCCAGCACTCGCGTCAGAAGCCAGCCCCATCAGCCGCCCGAAGCCTGCGCTCAGCGCGCAGGCCTGTCGAATTCATTACGTAGTGTTACCTCTTGCCGCCTGCGTAGCTCCATGCCACCAGGCATGGCACAGGCGAACCCGTCCCGCGGCAACCCCGCGGAGCCCAATAAAATAACAGCAAGCAGGTGCACTGCGCAACCACCGATTTCTCCTGGCGGCAACGTGCCACCACCGCCCGTGCTGTTAGTAAGGTGCTAGTAATCATAGTTTTGTCACACTGGTTGTGCGCAGCGATTCCGCATATACTCTATTTCCCCTAGCCGGATAGCCGTAGGCCGCTGCACCCCACTGCTGGCGTAGGCACGGGGGGGCACCGTTTGTAGCACGCCCGCACCGCGGCGCGTGGGCGCTACGGCCAGCGACTCATCCGTTTGTAGCACGATACTGCGTACCCGGAGGCACCCGGGCGAAAGGGCGATTCCACATGACGCTTCCCGTGAAGGCTCCGATACTCCTGTTCGCCATGCTGACCGCGCTACTGCCACAGGCGGGGCGGGCGCTCGACAATAGCGCATGCCTGGATTGCCATGCGGACAAGACCCTAGCTAAGACCAACGGGGCCGGGCAGTCCGTTTCGTTGTTCGTCAACCCCACGGCCTTTACGAACTCCATTCACGCCAAGCACCTATGCGTCAGTTGCCATACCGACATCACCGAACTGCCACATCCGGATCAGTTTACCGCCAAGGCCGTCTCGTGCGCCCAATGTCACCGCGTCGAGACCGACATTTACCGCGGGAGCGATCACGGAAAGGCCGTCCACAAGGGCATGTCCGAGGCGGCCTCCTGCAAGGATTGTCACGGCAACAACCATTATTTGTTGGGGTCGCGCAATCCGGCCTCACCGGTGTATCGCACGAATCTCCCCAAGACCTGCGAACGCTGTCATAACGACACAGCTAAAATGGATAAATTCAACCTGCGCCAGAGCGACCCGGGGCAATCCTACGAGAAGAGTGTCCACGGCCTGGCCTTGCTGAAAAAGGGGCAGATGAACGCCGCCAACTGTGCGGACTGCCATGGCTCGCACAACCTGCACAAATCCACCACCGCTGATTCTAAGCTCTATTGGAAGAACGTGCCCGCCACCTGTGGCAAGTGCCATGAGAACGTCTACCAAACCTACCAGCGCAGCATCCACGGGCAGGGCGTCCAAGCGGGCGTCCGCGATGCACCGGTTTGCACCGACTGCCATGGCGAGCACACCATCGCGGCCGTGCGCACCGAAGACTCGCGGGTCTCCTCCAAAAACATCCCGGGGACCTGTAGCCAATGTCATGCGTCGCAGCGGATCGCGTCCCTATACCGTCTACCACCCAACGTCACTACCACATACGCCCAGAGCTTTCATGGCTTGGAACTCAAAGGCGGCAACCCCATGGCGGCCAACTGTGCGTCTTGTCATGGCATACACGACATTCTGCCATCCGGCGACGACCGCTCAACTGTCAACCGGCAGAACCTGCCGCAGACCTGCGGCAAGTGCCATCCCGGCATCGGCACCCGGATGCGCGCAGATTTCTTCCAGGTGCATGCGCCGGCCGGCAGCGGCAGCGGGCAGCCGCAGGTAGCGAACGTGGTCGCCCAAATCTACCTGATCGCGATTGTCCTCATCATCGGCGGGATGGCCGGCTTTATTTTCCTCGACTATCTACGCAAGGCCCGGGCCCATATGCAGGCGGCCAAAGCAGGGGACGGTGAAATACGCTTGACCAAGGCTATGCGCATCCAGCATCACGTCTTGGTGGTGCTGTTCGTGCTGTTAGCCTATACCGGCTTGGTTCACAAATATCCGGACGCCATCTGGAGCTGGCCGTTCCGCGCCTGTGCCAACGGCAGTTACCTGCGCAGCCTGATCCACCACATTTGTGGCTGGGCTTTTGTCGCCTTTTTCCTGATCCATCTGGCGGCGTTATTCGGCACCCGCAAGGGGCGCGGCCACCTGCGGGATCTCACCCCCGGCTGGCAGGATGCCACCGATGCACTGGGCGTAGTGGGGCATAACATCGGGCTATGTAAGCAACCGCCGCCCCACCGGCGCTGGAACTATGCCGAAAAAGCCGAGTACTGGGCGCTGGTTTGGGGCTCCGTCGTGATGACCATTACCGGCGCCATGCTGGTTTTCACGGAAACCGTTTTGCGGCTGCTACCCAAAGTCTGGCACGACGTGGCGCAGGTTGTGCACTTCTACGAAGCCGTGCTGGCCATTCTGGCGATTCTGGTTTGGCACCTGTACTGGGTCATCTTCGATCCGCATGCGTACCCGATGAACCCGTCGTGGCTGATCGGCAAAACGGCACCCCAGCCGCATCAGCCCGAGCCACCGCCGGACCAAGCTGAGCCACCGCCAGACCAAGCCGAGCCAGCGCCGGACCAGCCCGCATCCGGGACGGACCAAGCCGCATCCGGGACGGACCAAGCCGCATCCGGGACGGGCCCTGCGTAACTGCGCGTGGCACGTGGTGGCGCACCGGGATGCAATGCGCATACATTTTGACCAGTCGCCTCACGGCGCCACGACGTGCGCCTCCTCGACCAGCACCTCGTACTGGTAGCCTGAGCCGAAATCCTTATCCGTGACCACCGTGCCACGGAAGGTAAGGGTGCTCTGTGCCTTGATCTCATCCTGCGTTGTGATCACCAGGTCGTTGGACCCTTCGCTGCCGGAGCCGTCGCGCAGATGCAGGAACGTCCGCCCCAGAATATGGGGCACCACCTTCACCACCAACCCGCGCACCAGCACGGTTTTGCCAGCGAGTTGCTTCTTCTGCGCAAAGATCTCCGCCACCGTTTTGCCGCCGGCCACCGGCTGCACCACCCCGGCGACGATACCAGACTGGTTCGTGCACGTGCCCGCTGCGGCCACGCCCGGCCCCCGACCACAACTGCCCCCCGCGCCCATCGCGCACCCAGCCTCCCTGCCGCGCCCCACCGTGATGACATCCGCAAAATAGAGCGCATCAAATTTACGCTTCAGCGATGGGCTGTAGAAGTCCTTATTCGGGATGGCCGCCTTCACGGTCACACAGTCACCGGACTTGACCGACATGGCCGGCCCAGCCACCCAGACCAGCCCCTTGCCGGTATCTACTTGCACATACGTGTATCGGCTGGCATTGGTCGTGAAGACCACGCTGCCTACCAGCACGTTTGGTTCCGCGTGGGCACCATCCGCCGCTGCGCCACATCCATCCCCGGCAAGGACCCATGCCGTTCCCGCCACGGCCACACCCGCCACCACCATCCATACACGACTACGCCGCATCGCTCGTCCTCCAAGCCCCACTTTACTTGGAGCCATAGCTATGCAAACCGGACAACAGAAAGTTCACACCGTAATAAGTAAACAACACCGACAGGAAGCCCAGGATCGCAAGCCAAGACGCAGGCTGCCCGCGCCAGCCGCGCACAAAGCGGCAGTGCAGGAAGATCGCGTAGATGAACCACGTCACCAGCGACCACGTCTCTTTTGGATCCCAAGACCAATAGGTCCCCCAGGCCGAATTAGCCCAGACGGCGCCCGTGAGTATCCCCAGCGTCAGGAAGAGGAAGCCAAAGGAGATCGTCCCTGAGACAATCCCTTCGAGTGCGGCGCGCGTCTCCGGCGCGGCCGCGCTCCCGCGCCGGTCAGCCACCAGAAACCCGATGCCGGATAGGAACGCCACGGCAAACGCGCCGTACCCCAGAAAACAGGTCATAACATGAAAACTCAACCAGTTGCTCTGCAACGCCGGCACCAGGGGGTTGATCGCAGACTCAAAGCTGCTGGCATGCGCCAGCGCCAGGGCGCAGAACGCCGCCGACGCCGCCCCCAACCACGGCACCCGCACCCGGATGCGCAGCACCAGATAGACCGCGGCAATCGTCCAGGCAAACAATACCAGCGATTCAAACATATTGCTAAAGGGGGCGCGCCCGGCTTCCGCCCAGCGCATGCCCAGATAGACCGTTTGCGCAACGAAGCCCCCCAGCAGCAGCACCAGCGCCACCACATCAAAGAAGCGCCGCTTGCCAAAGAGCTGGATCACCGCACTAACCAGCGCGGCGAAATAGCACGCCAACGCCAGATTGAATAACTGCGTAAGTGTCATGTCTTTAATCCTGTCCCCTGTGCACGGGAGGCCATACCGGGCGACACGCAGAAAACCACTGTCAACCCCACCAGCATGAGCACAAACCCCGTCAGCACCAGCACCACGCCGGGATCCCGTACCACCTGCAGCGAGGTCCAGGCGGGATCCTGCGGATTATACCCAGACTGATACAACGTATAGCCGCGATAGGAAAGTGGCGCATTCACGCGCACCACGGCTTCCCGCACCACGACCCCGCCCTCCACTAGTTGCAGCGTGCTTGTAAAGGCTTTGATCTGCCGCGACCGCGGCGCAGCGCTCGCGCCCGCCGACACAAACCGGAACCGCAACGGATGCGCCGCCGCCCCCGCCCCATGCGCACCAAAATCCGGAAAGCGCGCAAAGACCCAATTGGTGCTGGTCGTCCCCCCCACGACCACCTGAAGTTGGAGCGCAGGGTTGTTCGGCTCGTCGGAGCGGCTGACCGCCTCCTGCACAGCGCCCCCAACCACCAGGTCCGGCAAATAGCGCAAGACTTGAATACGGCACGTATTCCCAGTCGTCGCCACCTCACCGGCGGGTGCCACCTCCCACGTCTGGTGCAGCGCGACGGGAAACTCGCGACGCAGCGCCTGCTCCGGCCACTCCACCAGCAGCGTGCCAATGGTCCCCGCAACGACCGGCGCCGTGTGCATTTCAATCTCAAATTTCTGCAAGTGCACGGAAAACGGCAGCGGCCGTAAACCCTTGGGTCCCTCGTACTGAGAAACCAACTGATGCTCCCGGATTCCCAAGACCCCCTTCTCGCCCCAGAGCACCCGCATCACCCCGCCCAGCAGCACCAGCAGAATGCTCACGTGGGTGACGAACGAGCCCAGCACCCGCAGACGGGCCGGGCCCGTGGCGCGCCGGATGGCACCGAAGCGTCGCGCCGTACAAGCCAGCAGGCTGGCCGCAAAAGCCACCAGCAGCCCCACAAACCACCAGGAGGAAAAAACGTGCGTCAGCCCCAGCACCGCCAGCACCTGCATACGCCCCTGCGCGCCGGGGTTGACCGCCAGATAACGATCCACCTGTTCGCCCTGCGGCAACACAGACCCCACGATGCACGCCACGGCCAGTAACAATACCACCGTCAAGGCAAAGCGGAACGAAGCCAGTCCGGCCAACAGATCCCGCAGGCCCGCCTGTGCCCCGCCGGCCGAGCCCTGCCCCTGGCTTGTATTCTCAGTAGTGGTTGCCATGCTGCCTCTCGTCACGCATCCCGTTCCCTACGTAACGCGGGAGACATGAACCGTGCGCCGTCCGTGTTTTATAGGCCATGCCTGCCAGCGCTGTACTTGCAGATTCTCCAACAAACAAAGCCAACTTCGTGCCCTTCGTGCTCTGCGTGGTGGAAACGCATGCTTTCGCTTCGCCACAAACTAAAATCGCACCCAGCGGCTCAGCGGGTCCGCCCCTTGCGCGCCCCTTGCGCCTTTCTACTGTCTCCTTACTTCTTCGCATTCGGATTGCTGTGCTTGATCTTCTCAGAAGCCTGCTCCACGTCAAAGCCCACCTTCTTGCCATCCTTGGTCGTGTAGCGATCGGCCTTCCAGGTGGGGGACTGCTCATTGTGACACTGCGCGCAGCTCTTAGTCGCCGGATCCACCATGCCCGCAGCCACGGCCTTGGCCTTGTCCTTCATCACCGCCATCGCCTTGTAATTCGCCCCGGCACCATGACAGGACTCGCACGAGACGCCGTCGGCCACCGCCACTTTCTCAGACTTTACGCCCTCCGTCCCGGCATACGCCGTGGCGTGACACTTCAAGCACTTGCCACTCTTCTGCGGATCATCCACGCCCACCTTGGCACCGACGGCTTTGGCTTCCGCCGAACCCAGCACCTCAAACGACTTGGCATGTCCACTGGCCTGCCACTTACCCGCCTGATCACCGTTCTCCGGCTTCTTATGGCACATCATGCACATCTTGGTCCCGACATAGGCGGCCTCCTCCGCTGCGCCCGCGACGCCTACGCCCACCCATAGAACCATACCCGCCGCCAAAGAAGCTTTGATCACAGTACGCATAACGTGCACCAGTCCCTTTTTTGAACACACACTGATCGATCATCGGCTACCACCGGTCAGGTCAACCTATCAGAAGCAAAACCGTCGCCGCCACATCAATCAATCGGTGAACCCGGATAATGACAATCCGAACAGTTGTTGCTGAACCGGTCATGCAGACTCGAACGGTTGGCCTGATGCTGCGAAAGGATGTTGCCGCCCTCATGACACGCGGCGCAGCTATTCTGGACCGCCGGCCCTTCATGGCAGGAGTAGCAATGGTTGCGGCGCCAGCTGGCGTTGTGAGTACGCGGTCTGGTCTCCTCGTGGCAGGCGACACAGGAATCCTGCTGGTGACACACGAGGCACCGCTCCCGATCAAAGGCCGCCTGACTGCCGTGCGTTTTTAGGCGCCACATGGTGTTGTGCGTCCGAGGCTTCTCGGTCTCATGACACTCCCGACAACTATCCGGGGTGTGGCAAACCGTGCAGGCGTTGTCCGGTTGCGTGCCGAGCGGGCCATGCAGTTTCTTCCAATTTCCACGATGGCTGGGAGGCGGCGTCCGCCGGTCGAGGTCCGTATGACAAGCGCTGCACTCCAACCCCCAACGATGCGCCTGCTCGCGGATCCCGACATTGACCTTGCGCGTCATCTCCGGCACATAGTCCAACCCCTTGGCCAGAAATGCGCCATGGCAATCGGCGCAGCGATTCGACGTCGCGGCGGTATGCACGAACAGGCTTATGGCTGGCACGGTCGGGGCATTGGACGATGTCACGGGCCCTAGTTCCTTCAGATTCTTCAGATGGCACTTGCCACAGGTCGTGGCGGCAATGGTCGTGGTCTCCACCCAATCGCCGTGGCACTCCTTACATTCAGCGTGGGTCAGGCCGGAAAAGTTTCCGTCCTTGATCTTGCCATGGCAATCCCCACACGCCATGCCACTATCCTTGACGTGCAGGTTGTGGCTAAACTTGAGCGTGTAGCCGTTCTCCTTGTCACACCCGGACACCAGGGCCCATACCAGCAGCAGACCCGCCGCAGACCGTAGAACTGTTCTTGCTTGTGTCATGTTCAAAACTTCACCTCAGCCGATGCACGAGCCCAGACGCCCAGCGCCGAAACCGCTTTGTCGTTCTCAAGGTCACACTGCGCCCGTAGCGTCAGACACCTCGTTACACTCCACTTTGCCCGCACGAAGTAGGTCACGGCGTAGGGCGAAGTCTCGCTGGTGCCATCCGGGCCAATCTTGGCATGTCCGCCATCGGCAATGTACGTGAAGTCCGTGTTGTAATTATACGAGTAGGCCGCATACTCACAGCCGGTGCCAATTTCCCAGACTTTCGGTTTGCGGTAGGTCACTTCCCCGCTCAGCCCCACAAACTTGTCTCCGCCCGACACATCCCAGTACTGCAGCGAAAGCGAGGAACTGAGCACGCGGTTAGGGTCATACATCAGGGTCAAGTCATAATCGCTATAGCTGCGATTGCTGAAATCGTCGGGACCATTGCCGCCGCCATCCGCCATGCGATACGAAACGCCGGGCGAAAGCGAAACCGTGCGCGTGATGGCCTGCGAGAGCCGGGCATAGTACATCGAGTAGGGATCTTCTTTGCCCAGCAGCTGCGCCAGCGGCGAATAGGCCCGGGTCGACGCATCGCACGCACCCCAGCGGCTGCCGCCCACAAACAGCGACGTATCGCCATCAGGTGTCATGCCGGACAGATCGAGGCTGCCATTGCGGAACTGGTCGTTGAGCACGGAAAGTCGACCGCGCGCCTGCACCCCGGTGATGAGCTCCTGGCGCATATCCGCAAAGTAGTTGCGGTCACAGCCGCTCTCCTCGCTATTGCCGCCGTATTGCGCATACGTGAAGCGGGTCCGGTTCCCCTCCCACGGGGTGCCAACCAGTGACGCACCCAAGGCGACCGTGCTGGCCTCCGTCGCATAGTGACTGACCGGCGCGCCCACATAAACCCGCCCGCCCAAGTCCCGGTTCTCAAACAGGATGGCCTGGGCACCATCAATCGTCAGATAATCGGCCACATCGACATACTGTCGTCCCAACCGCAACTTCAGATCGTCCGGCTTATCATGAACATCCAAATACCCTTGCAGGATGCGACTTTCCGTTACCCCCGCGCCATCATTCAGACCGTGGAAGGTCGCAGAATCTTCCAGCCCCTGGCGCATGCGCCCGGAGAAATAGAAATCAGCCAGCCCTTGCTGCAGGTTGTGACCGGCCGCCGACCAGGACCCGTACAGATTTGAGTTGTGTTCATCGCCGAGGCTGCGGTAGTCGTACTCCACGCGTACGCGTCCGCTGTACGACGCGGGCTTCTCCGCAGATAGCGCGGCCCCTGCGGCTGCAGGTACCGCCAGCGTGTTCGTGGGCGCGACCAGTGTATTCGTAGGCGCGACCGCCGCCTCCGCGCTGCGGCCCGCAACCGGGAACAGGCAAGCCGACGCCGCCAGCAGCGCCAACCCCAACCACCGGCTACGCACCGCGCCAGCCCGTCCCTGTTGAAACCCCCGTCCCAAACTTGGCAACTCTCTCATCGGCCGGCAGCCCTTTCGGTGCTCCATGCATTACAAAAACCTGCCGTGCGCCACGGCAACCCGTACCGCACCACCTGCACATCCCTCACGGCGTAGTCGCCCGGAAGAATCGCTGCGTGGCGTCGCGATACGAAATCAACTGATAGTTCCAGCCATTCGTGGAAATCACCGGCGCCTCCAGATCCGTCCAAGTATCCCCCAACGCCGAAACGGCTTGGAACTTGACGCTGTTCACGGCGTTTGTGGGGCGATACGCCAGTTCGAGAGCCGGCAGTAGGACGATCTGATTCCCATCCCCCGTCTGCGCACTCACATCCACCGGGCCCGCGCCGACCTGCAACGGCGACGACCCACCCACCGCAGGCTGCCGGGTCCCACTACTGCCACTCGCACCATCAGCCATCGAACTGCTACCGGCCGCGCCGCTGGCCGCGTCACCGCCACCCCCGCCACCACTGGATCCCGCGACACCAGACGCGGACGACGGGCTCGACATGCCAGCCGGCACCAGACCCGAGCCGTAGGGCGAGGGCGTAGCGCCACCCAGCGCCGCAATGGTGGCGCGCAAGACGGACTTCGTATAGTTCGGATTATGCACGCCCAGGCTGGCGTCCTCACTGAAATAGGTCCAGTTGAAATACGCGGCGCGTTGCGCCAAGCCCGCCCGTGTAACGGCATTGGTAATCAGGGCCGTATTGATGCGGAAGCCGGTATTCGTCGGGTCCAACAACTTGGCCACCTGATAGAGCAGGTTGCTGACTTCCTCCTGGCAGCTCACCAGGTTGGTGGTAAAGATCTGGCCGCCAAAGGTGAAATTGGTCACCGTGCCGTGGCAGGGCGCGCAGCGCTCCGTCAGGAAGGGGGCGGAACCGCGGCCGGGCGGCACCGTCCCATCCGTCGGATCCATCCAGCCGAGCGTAAATGTATGCCCGCCCACATGCCCCACCTTATCCGAGACCAACCCGGCCGGCGTAGCCGGCATGTGACACCCGACGCACGTATCCGGCACCTGCGCATGGGGCGACGGCGACGGCATCTTGAGGCCGAACTCGTAGGCATTCTGCCCGAAGAGCAAATCTGCCTGCGTGCTATGATGCGCGCCGCGAGATGTTGGAATCGTGATCGAAACGACGTTCGTCGCCGAGTTGCGTTCATGGTGGCAGGAGACGCAAATCATCCCGTCACCCGCGTTGGTCACAACGTACCCATTCATGAGCGTATAGCTCGGAATGTTCCGCAACTGGTGCGAGCCCATCCCCATGCTGTGCGGGTCGTGGCAGGCCGCGCAGGTGACCCCCTCGTTATACGTACCACGCGTAGTGACGACCGCATTGGAATAGGAAATCCCGGGGTCATTCACGTCGAGGAACCCCTTGGTGGAATGGCATTGGCCGCAGGAGTTGAGCGTATTGCCAGAGCGGAACGATCCGCCCCCGGCCGAAGCCCCGGCCTTGCCGCGGGCGTGCCAGGTCTGGCCCCACTCGGCCACCTGGTTCGTGTGGCATTGGCCGCAGTTGTTCGCGCTCAGCGAAATGGTGATCATGTTGGTGTTGCCACTGCTCATGATGTGCCGCCATCCGGCCCCGTGACAATTTTCGCACTGCACGTTGGTCAGCGGCTTCAGCGCGGCCGGTATCGTCTTCAAGTTATGGAGGTCGGTGGCGTGTGCCGTACTCTCGAACTTGCTAGCCTTGTCAGGGTGACACAGGTAACAGGTATCCTTCCCCTTATAGAGCGAGCCGTAGACCGTCTGCGTGGCTGTGACCACCACGCCAGGTGCCGGCAGCACGCTATTCGTCCACGTAAGCGTCGCGACCACCACGTAATCACCGTTATTGTTGGTACCCACCGCATCCGGCACCAGCATGCGCCGTCCGGCAATGTCATAGGCGAGCGTGTCGCCATAGTCGGCACAGGGGACATTGGCGGTCAGCGGGCTGGCCTTGAGCACGCTCGGGCCGGCCGATCCGTTCGCCCAATGACTCAATGTCCACGTAACGCTGCCGAAATAGTTGCTCGCGCCTTTCGTGATCAGCGCTTCCAGATAGGCCGGTTCACCGAGCCCCACGTTCGGCCCGCCGGGCGACCGCTGCGTGGTAGACGGCAGGCCGTACTGCGCAACATCAACCGGAGTCACCGGACGGAACGCAATCCTGAACGCCCCAAGCACGCTCAGCTTCGCCACCGCACTGGTTACACTGCCCGCCGAATTACTGACAATCACGCTATATCTGGCGCCGTTGTCACTCAGTACTGCATTGCCCGTGGTGTACGCCGCAGCGGTCGCGCCGGAAACATTTACACCGTTCTTGCGCCATTGATACAACAGGGGTGCACCACTGGCCGCCACCGTAAAGGTCGCTTTCGTCCCCGCGACCACAATCTGGTCCGCTGGCTGCGTAGTGATAGCCGGCGCCACCGCCGTCGCTACGGTAAGCACGGCAACGGTGCTGGTCGCCATGCCTTGGCTGTTGCTCACGATTACACTATAGTTCCGACCCTGGAACGCCGGCGTCAAGCGCGGCGTGGTGTAGGAGGCGCTCGTCGTACCCGCACCCGATATTTTGATACCATTCGTGTACCACTGATACGTCAGCGGCGCGTTGGAGGCCGTCACCGTAAAGGTCGTGGTATAGCCGCTATAGCCGGTCGTATTCATCGGCTGCGCGACGATCACCGGGGCGAGCGTCGGTAGCACGGTCAGGGTCACGGTGCTGCTGGTCAACCAGCCGACCGCGTTAGACACAATCACGCTGACGAGCGTACCGTTAGCGCTTAGCGTCAGGTTGGAGAGCGTGCAGGTGGCATTCGTCGCGACCACACTGGCAACGGGGATGCCATTGGTCCGCCATTGGTACTGTAGCGTGGCGCTGCTGAGCGCCGCCACGGAGAAGGTCGCATGATAGCCCACGTACGCGGTGGTGTTTTGCGGCTGGGTCGTGATCCGCGGATCGATGTCCGCGTACGCCGCGTGCGCGCTCCCGGCCCCCAGCAGGGCCAGCGCCAAGGCGAGCGCCCAAGGGCCGCGCTGATCTCGCGCACAATGCGCAGGCCGACGCCACAACTTCATCAGGCTAAAACCGTTCTTCATGGATTGATAGATCCTTATGCACCACTGCGTGCCCATCGTGGAACCTGCACCCGGTCCGGCGACCCAGCCGTACCCATGCACGGCGCCAGACCCATGGTTGCGTGCGAAATACTATGGCATATTTCCTGATTTGGCGCAAACCGGACAAATCTACGGATACTTGAACGGCAGGTTACCAGGGGCAATGCTTCCTTGAACCGCAGCAAGCGCCGGAGTACCATATTTGCCGGTTGAACGGCGCCCTATGCGGTAGGATCCTGTCGGCACAAACCTGGTGCGCATCGGGGAGCCAAGCCCGACAGGCTCCTACGGCAGGCTGGGCCCGGCGGCCGTGCGGAGGATCGGAACGTGGATACGGAACGAATCATGGCCGCGCTGGGGCTCGCATGCTATGCCGCCTCGTCGCTACTGGCCCTGCGCGCATTGCTGGGCGAGCGGCCGCGCAGTGAACGCACCTCCCTGGCCTGTCTGGCCGCGGGCTGGGTGGCCTTTGCCGGCGTGCTCACGGGCCGCGCCGTGCAATCCGACGGCATCCCAGCCTTCAACGCCTTTGAAGCGCTGACCTGCTATGCCCTGGCGCTTTCCGCCGCCTATCTGCTGTTAATGCTCACACGGCCCATCCGCGGCATTGGCAGCCTGCTGATTCCGTATGTTTCGGTGGTGCTCCTGGGCGGACTGCCCGGCCTGCACGTCCAAGCCGGCGCTCCGCCCGCTATCCAGGACGTCTGGCTGGCGTTGCATGTGCTCCTGGCGTTTGCGGCGTATGCGCTGCTCAGCCTCGCCAGCGTGCTGGCCGCCGCCTACCTCGTACAGGACCGCAACCTGAAGCACAAGCTGTTCGGCCGGGTTTGGGAACGACTCCCCTCGCTAGAAAAACTCGACCACCACATGGGGTGGCTCCTCGGACTGGGGTTCCTGCTGCTGACCGGCGCCATCCTGCTGGGCATTACGCAAATCTGGCGCCACAGCGGCGGCGAAGAGTGGCTCACGGATCCGAAAGTCGGCGCCACCGCCGTAACCTGGATTCTGTTCGCCGTGCTGGTCCACATGCGGGCCAGCGCGGGCCGCCATGGCCGCTCCATGGCCGTGGTCACCGTCGCAGGGCTGCTCTGCCTGCTGTTTGCCTTTATTGGCGTGCACCTCGTAACCAACAGCGTGCACAGTTTTGTCGGCATTCTTCCAGCGAATTAACGTCATGGATCTGGCCGTACTAGGAATTAACTTTAAGACCGCTCCCATGGAGATCCGGGAGCAGGCCTCGTTCCGCGCGCACGAGATACCCCGCGCGCTGCAGCGCATGGCCGCCGCCTTTCCCGGCGCCGGGTTTGTGCTGCTGTCGACCTGCAACCGCACGGAACTCTACCTCTCCGGGCTGGACATGGCCGCGCACCGGCCCGCGCTAGCCCAGGCGCTGCTGAAGCAAACCGAGACCGCGGCGGCACCCGCCGCCGATCCACATTTTTATGTAAAGACCGGTCTCGCCGCCGTCGAACACCTGTTGACCGTGGCCTCCAGCCTGGACTCGATGGTCGTGGGCGAAACCGAAATCCTCGGGCAGGTCAAGCAGGCCTTTGCGGTGGCCGGAGAGGCCGGCACGCATGGCCCGCGCCTGCCGACCCTCTTCCACCACGCCTTCCGCTGCGCCAAACGGGTGCATGCCGAAACGGACCTGTCGCGCGGCCGCGTCTCCGTAAGCTCCGTGGCCGTGGAGTTTGCCGAGAAAGTCTTCGAGGATCTCAGCGCCAAGACCGTCATGATCGTCGGGGCCGGCGAAATGGCCGAGCTCGCGCTCAAAAGCCTCGTCGAACACGGTGCGCGCGAAGTGCTCGTGCTGAACCGCTCGATGGATAAGGGACAGGCCCTGGCCGAGCGCCACGGCGGCCGCGCCATCCCCTTCGACCTGCTCGACGACTATTTGCCGCAGGCCGACATCGTCATCAGCTCCACCAGCGCCCCGCACGCCGTCGTGCGGGCCGCGGCCATGCGCCGCGCCATGGAGCTGCGCCGCGGACGCCCCGTGTTGCTGGTGGATATCGCCATGCCGCGCGACATTGAACCCGCGGCCGGCGAGATCAAAGATGTCTACCTCTACCACCTCGACGACCTGCAGCGCGTAGCCGCGGAAAACCTGGCCCGCCGCCAGAGTGCCGTCGAACAGGCGTGGCTCATTGTCCGCGAAGTCTGCGCCGAGTGGAGCGAGCTCTTTAAGGTGCGCGGCGTCGGCAACGTCATGCAACAGCTCGATGCGCATGGCCGCGAGGTCTGCGAGACCATCCTCCAGCGCTACCTGGCCAAGGAGAAACTGGCCGCGCTGCCCGAACCCTGTAAAGATGAGATTCGCGAACTGGCCCAGAAAATCGTGAATAAGATGCTGGCCGCCCCCAAGGAATCCCTGCGACACGCCGCCAAAAACGGCGAATTGACCGCTTACGAACAGATGACCACACGCATCTTCGGACTGGACCGCAAGGGTACCCCGCCGACACCACACCAAGACAAGTAACCAGCCACAGACGGTGGGCCCCCCGCCTGAAAACACCCGCTTCAGACAACGGACGATCGATAACCTAACAACCACACCCGCACCCGCGACACGCGCACCTGACACCGAACTAAAAAAAGGATCCCCATGATCGGCATCTCCAAACTCTACTGCGGCACCGTCGAACAATCCGACCCGCTCCGCTACGGACGGCGCTCCAAGGATCTCCCTTCGCACTTGCTGCAATTCTCCCAGGACAAAAAACCGGTGGTGGTGTGGAACGTCGGTCGCCGCTGCAACCTGCACTGCGTGCACTGCTACTCCCACTCCAAGGACCAGACCTACACCGGCGAACTCGACCAGGCCCAAGGGAAACGGCTGATCGAAGACCTCGCCGACTTCGGCGCGCCGGTCATGCTCTTCTCCGGCGGCGAACCGCTCATGCGCCCGGACCTGTTCGACCTGATCGGCCACGCCGTCAACCGCAAGATGCGCGCTGTGGTCTCCACCAACGGCACCCTGATCACCGCCGACGTGGCGGCCCGCCTCAAGGACGCCGGCCTCTCCTATGTCGGCATCAGCCTCGACGGCCTCGAGCCGATGAACGACCGCTTCCGCGGCCTCCCCGGCGCCTTCCAGCGCGCCCTCGACGGCGTACGCAACTGCCTGGCCCAGGGAGTCAAGGTCGGCCTGCGCTTCACCGTGACGCGCATGAACTACCGCGACGTCGGCGGCATCCTCGACCTGGTCCGCGCCGAAGGCATCCCGCGCGTCTGCTTCTACCACCTCGTCTACACCGGCCGCGGCAGCAAGATGATTGACGACAGCCGCATGTCCCACGCCGAGACCCGCGCCACCGTGGACCTGATCATGGACCGCACCCGCGCCCTGCATGCCGGCGGCCAACCGGTGGAAGTGCTGACCGTGGATAACCACACCGACGGTCCCTACCTCTACCTGCGACTCCTGAAAGAAGATCCGGCCCGCGCCGCACAAGTGCTGGAACTTCTGAAAATGAACGGCGGCAATAGCAGCGGCGTCGGCATCGGCTGCGTGAGCTGGGATGGTTCCGTGCATCCGGACCAGTTCTGGCGCCACCACACGCTGGGCAATGTCCAGGAGCGCCCCTTCAGCGCCATCTGGTCGGACCCCAACGATCCACTGCTTTCCAAGCTGCGCAACCGCAAGCCGCACCTCAAAGGGCGCTGCGGCGCCTGCAAGTTTGTCGACATCTGCAACGGCAACTTCCGCGTACGCGCTGAGGCCGTCACCGGCGACCTCTGGGCCCCGGAACCGGATTGCTACCTGACCGACCAGGAGATCGTGCTATGAAGGACGCGCTTCGGCTGGTCTTCTGGGAGTTGACCGCGCGCTGCAACCTGAAGTGCTGCCACTGCCGCGCCGAGGCACAGGACGCCTTTGTCGCCGGCGAACTGACCACCGCGCAGATTCTCGCGGTGGCGCGCGATATCCGCGCCACCGGCGATCCGATCATGATCCTCACCGGCGGGGAACCGCTGGTGCGCCAGGATTTCTTCGACATCGCCGCGGCCTGCTCCGGCCTGTTCAGCCGCGTGGCGCTGGCAACCAACGGCACCATGGTGGACGATGAGATGGCCCGCCGCATCCAACGCGCCGGTATCCAGCGCGTCAGCGTCAGCCTCGACGGCGCCACACCCGCCACGCACGACGCCTTCCGCGGCGTACCCGGCAGTTTTGAGGCCACCGTGCGCGGCTACGACGCGCTGATGCGGGCCGGCGTCCCGGTGCAGGTCAACGCCACCGTGGCCCGCAACAATATTGGCGAAGTCGACGCCCTGCTGAAATTTCTACTGGAGCGCAAGGCCGCCGCGTTCCACGTCTTCGCGCTGGTGCCGGTGGGGTGCGGCGCGCAGATCAGCGAAGAGTCACGCCTCTCGTCCGCACAGATGGAGGAGTTCCTGCGCTGGCTCTTCACCAAGTCGATTGAGCTGCGCGACCGCATCCACATCAAGGCCACCTGTGCGCCGCAGTACTACCGGATTATGCGCGAGATTTCGAAGGAAAAAGGGATTCCGCTCCCCGGGGCCCCGCACGGGCACGCGGCCCACGGCGCGCCGGGCGCCGGGCACCCCGCTGCCGGGCACCCCGCTGCCGGGCATGGCGCGGCCAACGGCATGGAAGCCATGACGCGTGGCTGCCTGGCCGGTTCCGCGGTCTGCTTCCTCTCGCGCATTGGTGATGTACAGCCGTGCGGCTACCTCCCGCTGCGGGTGGGGAATGTGCTGCAAAAGCCGTTCGGCGAGATCTGGCGCGACTCCGCGGAATTTGCCGCGCTGCGCGACCCGGGCCAACTCAAGGGGAAATGTGGCAGCTGTGGCTACCGCACGGTCTGCGAAGGGTGCCGCGCCCGCGCCTACGCCGCCACCTCCGACTTCATGTCCGCCGATCCGGATTGCGCGTATGGGCTGACTACCAGCAAACCATAAAGGAAAAGAAAACGCCGTTCCCTGCCGGCTTGCCGGCAGGAACGAAAAATCGATCTTGGCTTCCGGCGGGCAAGCCCGCCGGGGAGCAAAAGAAAACAACCGACACCAGCTCCCCGGCGACCTTGGTCGCCGGAAGCAAGACTCTGACAGCAACGGCGCCAGCACACAGCAAAGCAAGCAAGATGCCAGAAACCACTGACAACGGCGCCCCGGCGACCTTGGGTCGCCGGGAGCAAGATGCCCGCTCCGGCGCAGCCACCCCGCCGGCTGCCACTGCCTTTGCCCCCCCCCACGCCCTGTACACCGGCCACAACGTCCACTCCGCGTACGCGCTACGTTACGACTGGACCGGTTGGCCGACCGCTGGCACCTGCCTGCCGCCGAACGCCAGCGACCTCGCACATGCCACCGCCCCCGCCTGGGAGGCTGATGGTCTTCACTTGCTCGAACTGCGTGCGCACCTGGACCGCATCCAGATGCTCTTTAGTGTCACGCCGCAAGTCAGCCCAATCTTTTTCACGCAACGCGTAAAAGGCAGATTACAGCACGCGTTGCATCAGGCAGGTGCGCCCATAACATTCAGTCGTAAAGTTGCGTTCCGCAGTCTGGGCGAAAACACCTCGGAAATCGTGGCGCAGTATATTCGCGGCCAGGTTGGCAAAGAAGACTGGGCCGATCCACGGTACCGGGAGATCCTGAAGCAGTTCACCGTGCGACCCGCGA
Organism: uncultured bacterium; assembly: GCA_903861045.1. Lineage (GTDB taxonomy): Bacteria > Verrucomicrobiota > Kiritimatiellia > RFP12 > CAIWXQ01 > CAIWXQ01. The sequence goes on from CAIOST010000294.1 coordinate 39,555, forward strand.
CCGTGCGATTGGAGGAAGCGTCGGAAACCAACAGCGGCCGCTATTGGTACAATCTACACGTTGTGCTAGTCGTAGCGGGACGCGACCGCATCACAAATCCCGCGATATTAACCGTCATGCGCGACGCCGTATTCGCAACCGCAGAAACCGAAGGCCATCGCATCGCGGCATGCGCTCTGATGCCTGACCACGTTCACCTGTCGCTACGAGGCAACCTGGAGCGCACACCACAAGAGATCGCTCTGGCTTTTCAGAACAGTCTGGCACATGCGGCAGGCTGCCGCGTTTGGCAAGACAGCTATTATGCAGGAACATTCAGCGAGTATGATCTCGATACGGTTCGACGCCTGGCTGACTGACGATGCAGAGAATCTTGGCTACCGGCGGGCAAGCCCGCCGGGGAGCAAGAGACCACCGATGCCTACAACGCTTACAAAAAAGAAAACGCCGTTCCCTGCCGGCTTGCCGGCAGGAACGAAAAATCTATCTTGGCTACCGGCGGGCAAGCCCGCCGGGGAGCAAAAGAGCCCAGCGCCCCGGCAACTAGCCCGCTTGAAAGAAAAGAAGCCGACGCCCCGGCGACCTTGGGTCGCCGGGAGCAAGATGATACCAGCGCCGGCGATTCCCGGACGCTGCAGGCCATGCTGGCGATCTATTGCCGCGGCCAGCACGCCAGCACCGGCGCGCTCTGTGCCGAATGCCACGCGTTGCTGGCGTATGCTCAGGAAAAAATTGGCCAAGTGCCCGTTCGGCGCGCAGAAGCCCACCTGTGCCAACTGCCCCATCCACTGCTACCAACCCGCCCAGCGCGCGGCCATCCGCGCGGTCATGGCCTACGCCGGCCCGCGCATGCTCCTGCGCCACCCAATGATGGCCCTGCAACACACCCTCGCCGGACTACGCCCGCCCGCAAAACCCACCCCATGACAACTTCCGCAGAAACTGCTGACAAACAACTCCTGGTCGCGCTGCAAAAAGGGCTCCCGCTGGAGCCGCGCCCGTTTGCCCGCCTCAGCGCACCGCTCGGCCTGACCGAAGCCGCCGTGCTGGAAAAGGTGCATGCGCTCTTTGCCAGCGGCGTGGCGCGGCGCTTCGGCGCCGTCTTCGATGCCCGCAGCCTCGGGTACGAAAGCACCCTCTGCGCCACAGATTTGCCCACGACCACCATGGAGGCCGCCGCCCGCCGCATCGTTTCGCACCCCGGCATCACCCACTGCTACGAACGCGATGGCCACCCCAACCTCTGGTTTACCATGACCGCGCCCGCCGGCGAGGTCGCCCGCGAGATCGAGCGCGTCGCTGCGGCCCTAGGTGCGGCGCAAGCCGTCTGGAGCCTCCCGGCCCTACGCCTCTTCAAGATCGAAGCCGTCTTCGGCAAGGAGTCCGAAGCGGCGGCCCGTCCCGCCGCTGCCCGCGCCACCACACCCGCCGCACCGCTCACGGAGCGCGAGCAGCAGGTGGTGCGTCGCCTGCAGGCCGACCTCGCGGTGACCGAAAACCCCTTTGGCACCATCGCCGCGGAGCTGGCATATGACTCCGCCGAACTGCTCGCGCTGCTGCAGCGCTGGCAGCAGAGCGGCATCATCCGCCGCATCGGCTTGGTGCTGCGCCATCGCCAACTAGGGCTCTCTGCCAACAGCATGTGCGTCTGGCCAGTCCCACCGGAGCGCATCGAGGCCGCTGGCACCTCGCTGGCACGCAGCCCGCATGTCTCGCACTGCTACGAGCGGCCATGCTTTGCCGCCTTCCCGTACAACCTCTACGCCATGATCCATGCCCCCTCGCGCGAGGCCGCGGTGGCGCTCTTCGAGCAGTTGCAAGGCGACGCCGGCCTGACCAACGGCCGCATGCTCTGGTCCATGCGTGAGTTCAAAAAAGCCAGCCCCATCTTTTTCGGCGCGCCGCCGCCCACGCTGGAAGGCCCAACCCCCGCATGATCGTGCGCACCGCCATCCTCTTTGCTATTGCCGGGTCCACCTGCCACAGCGCGCGGCAGGTGCTCGAACGGATCAATGCCGCAGCCACGCTGCGTTTCCCCGGCGTAGAGCCGCGCTGGTGCTTTACCTCCGCCCCCATCCGCCGCAAACTGACGGCACAGGGGATTCCCGCGCCTGACCCGACCGAAGCGCTCGCTGCCCTGCAAGCCGAGGGGTTCACCCGTATCGCCGTCATCCCCCTGCACCTCACAGACGGCATGGAGTTCCGCGAGCTGGCCGAGGTCGTGACCGCCTGGCAAAACCGCGCTGGTCACGCGCCGCAACTGGCGCTGGGGGCGCCGCTGCTTACCTCCGACGCCGCCTGGCAACAGGCCCTGCGTATGATCCTCGCAGCGCTCTACGCCCTGCCCCAGCCACCACCTGCCACGCCCGACGCTACCACGCCGCACCGCATGGTGCTCGTGGCGCATGGCAGCACCGACCCCTGCGGCAGCCAAACACTCCAACATGCTGCCGAACTCTGCCGCACCGTTGACCCGCGCCTGATGCTCGGCATGCTACTGGGTCAGCCCGATCAAGCGCAGGTCGTGCGTCGCTGCCAGGAAGCCGGCGTGCGCACCGTCTGGCTAGTCCCCTGCCTGGCCCTGCCGGGTTTTTCGGCGCAGAACGAGATCGCCGGGACGGACGAAACCTCGTGGGCCAGCGCCTTGCGCCGCGCCGGCCTGGACGTGGTGCCCATTGTCCGAGGCTTGGCCGAGTACGACGGCATCGTGCAGCTCTGGCTGGACTCAGCAGCGCAGATCCTGACGAAATGGGAAGCAAACAACGCGGTGACTTAATGCGTAAACCATCCCCCACACTTCCGATCCTCCCCATCTGCCTGCTGGTGGCGGACAAGCCGTGCCTCGTGGTGGGCGGCGGCACCATTGCCAGCCGCAAGATCGGCCACCTGCTCGACGCGGCCGCAGCCGTCACCGTCGTCGCCCCAGCCTGCACGCCGGAATTGCAAAAGCTAGCCGAGGCCGGCAAGCTCCGCCTCGTCGAACGCCCCTTTACCGCCCGCGACGTCACCGGCCAATACCTCGTTTTTGCCGCCACGGACAACACCACCGTCAACCAGCAGGTGCTCCAGGCCTGCCGCAAAAAGGGGATCCTCTGCAGCGCGGCGGACAGCAACTGGCCGGACGGCGATTTCATCCTGCCCGCCACCTGCCGCAAGAACGGTCTGGTCATCACCGTGGCCACCGGCGGCCGCTCCTGCCGACAGGCACGTGTGATCAAGGATAAGATTGCAGAACTGCTGCCTGTCTGGACCCAGGCAGACGAAGAATCTTGAGCATGCACTCTTCCAGGAAACAGAAAGCGAAAGGTAACGACACAGGGCCCGTCAGCAATTCTCATTATGGACTTGTGGCGGCGGGTCCGGCGGCCCCGCCCTACCAATACCCGTGTGAAATCGACGAATTGTGGCAGGTAGGGCG
>CAIOST010000295.1 GCA_903861045.1 uncultured bacterium
AGGCAGTTATCTGCCGAATGCCTGGGGTTTGTTCGACATGCACGGTAACGTCTGGGAGTGGTGTTTGGATTGGTACGCTGCGTATCCTGGCCCGGTGGCCGATCCGTTGGGTGCGGCGTCGGGGTCGTTCCGCGTGATTCGGGGCGGGAGTTGGAACGACTACGCGTACTACTGCCGTTCGGCTCATCGCCTCAGCGGCTTCCCAGGCTACCGGTACGGCGGCCTCGGCTTCCGCGCCGCGAGGACCCTGCCATGAGCCTGCCTGGGAAGGCAGAAAAGCCGGCCCAGCCGCGGCAGCGGCAATGGGCCGGCGGAAGCGGGACATGGCTGATGGCTGATGGCTGATGGCTGATTGTTGATTGCTGATTGTTGATTGCTGATTGCTGATTGAAGACGGAAGATTGAAGATTGCGTGGGCGAATACGACTTGTCAATCAGCCACTCGAAAATCCGCAATACTTTGAGAATGCGCCGCGTAGCCCGCGCAAAATGGCGTCGAAGGGGACGAAGGCGAGAGAGTTGGTGGTAGGTGTGAGCGAAGGGCCGCGCCAGCCGTCCAGGCGGGGCCGCCGGCAGTTCCTGGCCGGCGGCGCGGGTAGGGAGCCATGGCAAAAAATCACAAACGTTTGTGAATTTTTTGGCGAAGCGAGCGACGAGCCTGTCAGGCCCGCGGTTGCCGCGGCAGTAGCGCATGTGCTGCGGAAGCCTCCGGCGCCAGGTAGCTTTGGGCCGGTCTGCGGCGCAATCGTTGTCGCGATCATTGTCTGACGAAGATCGGGACAATGATCGAGACAACGATGCCAATCGACAAAGATCGCGACAACGATAGCGACAACGACTCTGGCGAGCCTCGTCCGCCGCGTATCTGCTTTCGGTCGACGACTACGGCGACGATTACGGTGGGCGATTGGGACCACCTACCACCTACCACCTGGCACCTAGCACCTGTCTCTCCCCCGCTCCAGCCACACGGCAGTTTCGAAATGTGCGGTGCGGGGGAACATGTCGAATAGACGGGCCTGGCGGATCGCATAGCCGGCAGGCAGCAGGATCTTCAGGTCGCGTGTCAGCGTGGCGGGATCGCACGAAATGTAGAAAATGCGGGGTGGTTGGGCGGCTGCCAGCGCCTGGGCCACGACCGGTTCCAGACCCTGACGCGGCGGATCTACGATCACGGTGGTCTCCGTGAGATCCAGGCCGCCAAACCGCTGTTGGGCCGCCGCGCTCATCGCTTGGCAGTGGAAGGTTGCCGCGACGGCCTGGCTGACGGCATTGGCTTGGGCGGCGGCCAGGGCGGCCGGGTGCGCCTCGATCCCTGCGACCTGCGGCGCGCCCATTTTACCACAGGCCAGCGCGAACACGCCTACGCCGCAATACAGATCCAACAGGTTTGGCGCTGAGGCCGAGGGTGGTCGTGGTGCGTCTGGCGCGGCGCCGCTGGCGTCACCGGCATACCAAGCCATCACCTGTCGCATCAGCGCGGCGGCCACTTCCGGGTTGACTTGATAAAAACCATCCACGGGCACGGCCATAGCACCGCAAGGCGCCAGTTCGGTGAGGTGCCGCCGAGTGGGTGCGTGGTCGTCGCGCCACACCACCACGCCATCCGTGGCGGTCCAGCGGAAGGTGACGGACTCTGCCTGCCGCAGACGGCGGAATTCGACGCTTTGGCGGAAGGCGGCTAGGGCGGTGTTGATTTCGGCGCGTGCCAGCGGACAGGCCGGGATGTCGATCACGGTGCGGTTGTCGTCACCGTAATACCCCAGGCGCGGCTGCGGTTCGCGCGCCTGGCGTTGGGCATGTAGGACGAGCTTGTTGCGGTAGTGCCGGTCCAGCGGCGAGGGGCAGGGCGGCGCCATCGTCACCTGCGCGGCACCCGGCAGGCGGCGCAGAAAATCGTCTAGCTGCCGCTGTTTTACCGCTAGTTCAGCGGCGTAGGCGAGATGGTCGTAGACGCAACCGGGGACGCGTGTGCCATCCGGCAGACGGCAGCACGGTGCGATACGGTCCGCGGATGGCTGCAACACGTCCAGCAGCCGCGCCTCAACAAAATTACGGTGCAGCTTTTCCACCCGCACGCGCACCAGCTCGCCGGGCGCCACGCCGTCCACAAAGCACGCCCAGCCATCCAGCCGTGCGATGCCACGGCCGCGGTAGGCTACGGACTCAATGGTCAGATCCCGCCGCTCGTCTAGTGCCGGCATATTAGGCTACAGGCGAGAAATCGTCTTTGCCTGCGCCGCACTCCGGGCAAACCCAACTATCCGGCACCTGGTCAAACGGCGTGTGGGGGATGACGCCGTTGTCCGGATCGCCCTTGGCGGGATCGTACACATAACCACAGGTATTGCAGACGTACTTTTGCATGACAAACTCCTTGCTACCAAACGTCAGTATTCTATCAGCTTCTGTGCGGTTGGCCAAGTGTGCTGCCGAAGATTTCGTCCAACAGGGAGTGGACATCCGCGGCGGCGACCGGGCGCGGGTTGGCGGTCGTGGAGCCGGAGGCCAAAACTTCCTGGACAATGGTTTCGCGGTCGGTAAGGGTGGCGCCGGTGAAGGGCGAGGCGAGCTGCATCTGTGTCATCCAGTCGGCCATGAGATCCTCGACGTCGTGCCCCAGGATGGTGCGCAGGTGGGCCAGATCGTTGGCGATGGCGGGGCGGTTCCAGCGCAGGGCGGCGGGGAAGCAGGCAGCGCAGGCCAGGCCGTGGGCAACATGCCAGCGTGCGCCGAGGGGGTGTGCCAACCCATGCACGACACCCAAACGGGCGTGGGAGAGGGCCAGGCCGGCCACATAGCTCCCTTGCAGTAAGTCGGGGGCCAAGCTCCAGTCACCGGCGTATACGGCGGGCAGGGCGCGGGTGATGCGTTGCAGGGCCAGTTCGGAGAGCGCGCGGGTAAAAGCGGTGGCGTAGCGACTGGTGAACGATTCGAAGGCCTGAATAAAGGCATCCATGCCAGCGGCGGCGATGGTGGCCGGCGGGCAGGCGCGCAGCAGCACAGGGTCCAGAATCACCAGGCGCGGCAGGAAGCTCGGGTGTCGGATGGATTGCTTCCACGGGCGCGCGGCGTCCGTCAAAACGGCCACAATCGTAGTTTCCGAACCTGTGCCCGCGGTGGTGGGGGCTGCAAGGAACGGCAGGGTGGCGGGGGGGATCGGCAGGCCAGCCTGATAGGCGGCGACGGTCGCCGGGGCATCGCACAGTCCGGCGGCCGCCTTGGCCAGATCCATCACGCTGCCACCGCCGATGGCTGCCACCCAAGCCACGTGGGCGGCACGGATGGCCGCGCGCAACTGTTCCACGTCAGCCGTGGTTGGTTCGCCGCCGCGGTGTTCCCAGCAGTCGATGGTGACATCCGCCGGGGCGGCGGCGAGGATGGCGGCGAGTTCGCCGGATACGGCCAAAGATCGGCCGTGCACAAGCAAACCGCGCGTGCCGAACAGGCGAGCCTCTCGCCCGAGCGTACGGATGGCGTGCTCCGCCGCCAAGGTGCGCCCGGGCAGCAGCAGGGGGGAGGGGAGCATGGCCAGGCTTCCGGCGTGTTACGACTTGTGCCGGTAGATGATACGCCCTTTGGAGAGGTCGTAGGGTGAAATTTCGATGGTGACCTTGTCACCGGCGGCGATCTTAATGAAGAACTTGCGCATCTTTCCTGAGATGTGCGCCAGCACTTCATGACCGTTTTCGAGTTTGACCTTATACATGGTAGCCGGCAGAACCTTGACCACCGTACCAATCACTTCTATGGCTTCATCACTGGGCATACGCGTTCCAATCGTTGTTACAAGGTTGTGTATTATACGGACTTTGGGCGGAAGGTGCAAGCGCACGGTGCGCCGACCCCAAACTGCGTTCAGGCAAAGGCTATGCCCGCAGAACGGGGCGCAACCCTGTTTGCTTGCCCTTGCGCGGTTGTACGGTAGGCCGCAATCGGAGTTCCGGCCCACTTCCGTTGTGGACGCCACCCTTGAAGTAGGCCGGATTTCCCTATCCGGCCATCCCCGGCGTCTCCCGGGCCGGAACCGGAGTTCCGGCCTACTTCCGTATTGCACGCCACGATTGAAGTAGGCCGGACTTCCCTATCCGGCCTCCCCGGCGTCTCCCGGGCCGGAACCGGAGTTCCGGCCTACTTCCGTATTGCACGCCACGCTCGAAGTAGGCCGGACTTCCCTATCCGGTCATCCCCGGCGTCTCCCGGGCCGGAACCGGAGTTCCGGCCTACTTCCGTATTGCACGCCACGCTTGAAGTAGGCCGGACTTCCCTATCCGACCTCCCCGAACTCAAGCCTGTAATGAAACCCGGATGCGCCCCGCAGAACATGGCCGTCTTATGCTCGCGGGCAAGCGGCTGGCGGGTAGGCGGTTAACTCGAATTTGCTAGACTTGCGCAACGCATTTTGCCATTCTGAGGCGCATGGCAAAGACCGTACTGGAGCGTGTGCGTGTACGTTTGGCGACGACCCGCGAGAGCGCAAG
>CAIOST010000296.1 GCA_903861045.1 uncultured bacterium
CCTGGCCGCACCGCGTGGCAAATCCGCGCAACACTCGAAGTGGAGTGATGGCGTTGCACCTAACACCTGCCACCTTCCCCCGCCGCCCCCCTTCATGTTCTTTTCCCTCCGCGGTGAAAAAGCGCCCATTCGCGTCCATTCGTGTTCATTGGCGGTTTCACCCCCTAATCCCCGCGCATCCCACCGCCCGTCAGCCGGGCCAGCCGGAGTTCTACGACCCGACATTTGAATACCTGAGGAACATTGGCCTTGCTATAATCTAGCCGTCAAAGCATGCACCTCTTGATTACAACTGATCTTCATCAGCACCCTGCTAAGTGGAACCTACTGGCAAAGGCTGCGGCCGAAGAACGACCGCAGTTTGTGCTGATTACGGGCGATATTCTGCCTAATGGCGGAGGAATCGCACGACAAGGAGCATTCTTCCCGTACCTTCGCGAAGTGCTGATCGGCATACAGAACCAAAGCGGCGCGTGCGTCCTGCTGTACCTCGCCAATGACGACGGTCATTTTCTGGAACCACTCGTCAACGACCTGGAGGCCGACAGCCTCTGCGTGAATATGAACCAGCGCGTCTACCGCGAGGGCGGCCTGGTGTTCTGCGGCATGAACAAGGTTCGGGACTATCCTTTCGGTTACAAGCACTACTGCGTACCCGACGGGGACTGGATCACCGATCCGGTCCAGTTTTGCTCCCAAGGCAGCACCTTCAACGACCATGGCGAACAAGTGACCATTCCGGACCTGCGACGGTACATACTGGCGAAACCCAGCATACATACGCACCTTAACGACATCAAAACACAACTTCATCCCGGTGAGATGGCCCATTCCATCTGGATGGTGCACCAGCCGCCAGCCGGCCTCGGCATGGACATCTGCGCACGTGGTCCACAGGTCGGCAGTCCCGCCCTACTGCACTTCATCCGCGACAACCAACCCCTACTCGGGTGCAGCGGCCACATACACGAGTCGCCCTACCAACCCGGCGGCCAATGGTTAGCGCAAATCGGTGCCTCGCTCTGGCTCCAACCGGGGCAGGTGTCGAACCGCTTGCATTACGTTACTCTCGACATCACGGATGCTTACGTGGTCACCAACATAACGCACAGCATCTTCTCAGCCCGAGGGGCCAGACCTTAAATATTGATTCTCAGGTGCCAGTGTTCAGGATGGCAGAAGGGGTGTAGATGACGATATCAACCGCGCGGCAGGTGTGGAGTGCGGCGGCCCTTCGGCAGGCTCAGGGTATGCCGTGCGACGCCGCTTTAGCGGCAGATGGAGGCGACTGGAAAAGCTGACCCGCGTGCAGCGCCATCCTCGTCGCGATCGTTGTCGGCCGCCCTCGTGGTCCTGAGGGCACAGAGTTGAAGGGCGCGCAGGAAGACACTTGCACGCCCAAGGGCACGAGAGTATTCTCGAAACGTCGGTAACCTGATCCCAACTGAATAGCAAGGGCGTTGCGATGAAACCAAGCAACAGTACTGAGTTTGTGTCGTCTGAGAGGCGCCGGTAAATTGAATTGCGGTTGGCGGCCATCGAAAAGCAGGAATCCGTGCGCATGCTGTACGCAATCGAGTCGGGCAGTCGAGCATGGGGGGGGCTATCGTCAGATATGCGATTATGATGTGGGAATGTGTAAGCGGGTGGAAGAAATTGGAGATGCACATGGGCGTAACGATTCATTATCGCGGGAAGTTGGATGAGCCGGGGCGGGTGGGGGACTTGCAACGGGAGTTGGCGGATATTGTTGAAAGCATCGGGTGGAAATGGCGCGTGCTGGAAGATGACTGGTCCGTGCCGCCAAGTGCTTCGCTGGTCCATCGCAATGGGCATGCCACAGTCCTAGGACACCTGGGCCTGAAAGGCATCGACCTCATCCCAGCCGGGGAGGCGTCGGAACCGGTTAGGTGCCAAAATTGCCTCGCTGGTCGGCCATCTCACGTCCGAGCGATGCGCCGACCTGACGGGCCTCTCCGCCAACGACATTGCCACACGCATCGAAGATTTCCTGCGCAAGAACCATACGCCGCCGGGTGCGCAGTAATGCTGACGGCTGAGGGCTAAAGAGGGGAGGGGATGCGTTCTTGGTTCTTCGTTCTTGGTTCCTGGTTGGGGAGAGCCGATCGTAGGGACGGCTTTACGCCGTCCATTTTCAGGCCCGTTGCGAGCAGACGGCATGCCGAAAGGTGCATGGATCGCAAAAGGAAACGGCGTCTGTCATCCTGAGCGCAGCGAAGGATCTCCCTAGGCGAGCGGCAAGCCCGGGAGATTCCGGGTTTCCTGCGTTCTAGATTCAGAACAAAAATGAAATCTCTGGCCATGGACCGAACGCCCTTGACTGCCATATCGCCTTCTTCATCGGTCAACTGGCGGCCGCCGACCCTACCGCCTTCTTTCACATTATCTCCAAAGACACCGGATTCGACCCGCTCATCGACTATCTGAAGACGAAATAGATCTTCGCAGTGCGGGAAACTGGCGCCTGCCAGCGCCACTACAAACGGCCTTGGTCGGATCAGTTCGCAACGGCTTCCATTGTGCGCTCGGCCATTTCGCTACAGGTAGCCCACTCAAGATCATCGCCATAATGCTTGCGCAGGCGTCCGAGTAGCAGTTCCAGCCCCCACAGGCCGGCGCAGGTGCCGTCCGAGTAGAGAGACTGCCAGTGCGTTAGGATGGTGACAGGGCAGTTCTGTGTGATAATCTCCGTAATCCTACCAGTACCGTCATTGGACAGGAGCCTATCCACACCAGCCCGGGCCGCAGCACGAGCGGCACGTCGGGTATTGGACATGGGGCGCTGGGTATCCCAGAAGGTGCGTCAGGATTTCCGGCGTGATATCAAACCGCGGTGCAATGCGGTCGCGGATGATCTTGAGAAATCCCGTAAGGTGCCGCTGGGGTACGCGGTTGAGCTTCTCGTCGATAGCACCCAAGCAGCAAGGAATGGGCAGGACGCTGAACTTGCCCCGCACCTCGAACTTTTCGCACAAACTGGCGAAATCACGGGCCAGCGTGTTCGGCATCAACAGGTTGTGCGCATAAGGTGGGTCATGAAAAAACATCGGGTTGATGGGTGCGCCGTCATCCACCAGCAGAGAGATCGATGAGGGGAATCGATTCTTCATGGTTCGGCCTGTCCACTGCAGCGCCGCAATATCTGTTTCCACCCGTTCCGCGCAGCGACAGCGTCGGTTAGAATGCTCAGGACGTCGTGGTCGCCGGTTGTGATAAAGCGTTGGATTTCCTGATCCGGTGTCACGGATGCTCCTGTCGAATCAGGCCGGGGTCCTTGGTCCTCTTGACAGCCTTTACCCCAGTAAGCGCCGCCATCTTGACCGACTCCCCGGCGGCGATCGGTGCCGTGCCTCCATCCGCCTGAATCTTGGCCAGTCCTGCCTTGTCCAGCAAACTGCAGATCGCGGCCTGGTGCAGGTAGCAGTACACGCCAATTGCGAGGATCACGAACCAGAACAACCCGCTTTTTAGCCTCGCGCCATAGCCCCCGCCATCGGCGCGTCGGCGCCCGTCGCCATCGCGTTTACGCGGCGCGGGATTAACCTGCACCGGATTCCCGCCACGTTGATAATCACCCATTCGCATGCAGCAGGGTAAACGGGCGTTTGCGGACGTGTCAAGAAGCATGGCCCCTTACAACGGGGAAGGCTAAAGTGGGAAGCGCCTGACGGCGCCACTACAAACGGCCTTGGGCGGAGCGGGGGCACGACCCCATGTTCCATAAACGGCCCCATCCATTTGCCTTGGAGTAAACCGCGGCTTTCCCCACGAAATGCGCGACGGCCTTGACAGCACGGTCATAATCCGCGTTATCCGCGTTATCCGCGTTATCCGCGTTATCCGCGTTATCCGCGTTATCCGCGTTATCCGCGTTATCCGCGTTATCCGCGTTATCCGCGTTATCCGCGTTATCCGCG
>CAIOST010000297.1 GCA_903861045.1 uncultured bacterium
GACTAAACGCGCCTGAAGGCGCGTTTAGTCCGCCAAAGGCGCGTTTACTTTGTCCTTCGACCGCCTGCGTTAGGTGGCGCTTCAGGAAAAGACCATGCCGCCCGCCCGCCCATGCGGCTATCCCTTCTCGAACTAAAACAGTCCTAATGATACGACTTTCGGGGTCGAAAAGCAACGCCACCATCAAAAAAGCAGCAATGCTCATTATGGTATCCGGCGGGTCCGGCGGCCCCGCCCGGACTAACGGCGCTGCCCTTCGCGACCCTCACGGTGAAGACGCCTCATTCGCGGCCATTCGCGTGCATTCGCGGTTCCATTCACTGCGGCGGGTCCGGCAGCCCCGCGCCAGCGGCCCACCTGAACCCTGAACACTGAACACTGAAACCATGCCCCTGAACCCTGCGCCCTGAACTAGCGTGCAAAGATGCGGCGGGCGGCGGCGATATCGCGGCGGACTTGGGCCATCAGGGCGTCGGCCGAGGGGTACTTATGTTCCGGCCGCAGCCGGGCAATAAAGGCGATATCCAGCGTGGCGCCGTAGAGGTCGCCTTCAAAATCGAGGAAGTGCGTCTCGAGGATCGGCGTCTCCGGGCGGGCGTCGGCAAAGGTGGGGCGGAAGCCCAGGCTGGCCACGCCTTGCACCGGACGGTCACCGACCCAGGTGCGCACGGCGTAGACGCCAATGGGAGGGAGGACTTCGGCAGCGGGGTGGACGTTGGCGGTGGCCATGCCCAGGACGCGCCCCACGCCGCGGCCGCGCACCACCGACTCCCGGATCGAATACGGGCGACCAAGCATGGCCGTGGCATCCGCTAGTTTGCCGTGCTGGATGGCTTCGCGGATGCGTGTGCTGGAGACCGGCTTGCCCTGATAGGTGGCCGCGCGCGCCACGGTGACGCGGAAGCCGAGTTCGCGGCCGAGGCGGCGCAGTTCCGCCACATCGCCGGCGGCTCTGGCGCCAAACCGCCAGTTGCTGCCGCAGCGGATATTCACCACGTGGCGGGTGTGACCGCAAAGCTGGTTGAGGAAGGCGGCCGGGGAGAGTGCGGCGAGCGTCTTGGTGAAGGGGAGGACCAGGCAGCCGTCCATGCCGGTGGCGGCCAGTCGTTCAAGGCGTACTTCGAGGGGGGTCAGCAGCGGCGGACGGCGGTCGGGTGCCAGGATAGAGAGCGGGTGCTGATCGAAGGTGAGCGCCCAGGCCTGGCCGCCGAGACGGCGTGCCGCGCGCATGGCGCCATCCAGGACGAGGCGGTGCCCGCGGTGGACGCCGTCAAAGAACCCGGCCGCCAGGACCACGGGGCCGGCGATGGTACGGAAGCGGCGGGGTTGGATGAGTGTGTGCATGGCGCGTGGCTGGTCAGGGATCGGTGGTCATGCCGCACTTTTCAGCATGGAAGCTGGTCTAGGGGGTATGCGCCGCGGCCGGCTGGGTGTTCAGGAGCTTCTGATACGGGATCACGCGCGCGGCCAGTTGATCCTTGGGGAGCTTCAACAGGTCGTCGAACGGCAGGGCGTCTTCGATGCGGAAGGAGCCGGAGGCGGTGCGCCGCAAGGCGTCCAGACACGCGCCGCAGCCGAGCGACTGACCGATGTCATGGCAGAGCGTGCGGATATAGGTCCCTTTGGTGCAGACTACATCTAGGGTAGCCAGTGGCGATTCCCAGCGTAGCAGCCGGAAGCGGTAGAGATGAATGAAACGTGGTTCGCGGGCAATCTCTTCGCCTTTGCGCGCCAGTTTATAGAGTGGTGTGCCATTGATCTTGACGGCGGAGACCATGGGGGGGGTCTGGAAGCTGTCGCCCAGGCGCGCATCCATTTGCGCCTGAATCTGCTCGGCCGTAATCCCTTCGCAGGGCTTCTCCTCCAAGGTGGCCCCCTCGATATCCTGGGTGTTGGTCGTACGGCCCAGGCGCATGACCCCTTCATAGCTCTTGTCGCCGCCCATGATCTGGGCAGAGAGACGGGTGCCGCGCCCCAGCAGGATTACCAGCAGGCCGGTGGCGTTGGGGTCGAGCGTACCGCCGTGGCCAACCTTGTCGAGGCGGAAGACCCGGCGGAAGCCTGCGACCAGATCATGTGAGGTCGGCCCGACGGGTTTGTCCACAAGTATCACCCCATCAAAGGGATCGGTCGGCGGGGGGCGATGGGAGGGAGGGGCGAAGCGGTTGGCGTTAAACGATGGCATAGGCGCGTACAGTTTGTAAGGGGTCAAGTGTGAGTGTTCGTGGCTGATGGCCGCACTACCGTTATGGTCGGCGTGTGCGAAACAAGCACGGGTTTGGTAGCGCCGGCCATTGTTGCAGGGTTTTTCGGGAGGTGCAATTCGAATATAAAAAAAGTCACCCGACACTCAGGAGTATCGGGCGCGAGCTGATCAGTCAGAAGAGCAGGATTTTTTGCCATAGGCTAATCCTATTCGCCCCACCAACCTCGAGTTCTGCCTATGTATAAAGCACTGTGTGTGCCAGTTGTGGCGACACAACGCCATATCATGAAAAATTTCCTTGGCAATTGCCATGGGCTGCCAGCGCCTCTGATACTCGCGGTTTTACGGCCATAATTGCCTGGCTTGTGGCTTCTCAAGTGTCCCTAGTGTCTCGTATCTCGGACATGAGACACAACATGAGACGTAGTCCTAGCGCAGGGGGTAGGCCTGGCCGGGGCCGTCGGCCCCGCCCAGCGGAATATAGCCATAATGAATCAGGGTTGCGCCCGGCGGGCAGGGGGCTGTAAAAAGCAATTTCCTCTTACGGATCTTCCCGCTATAATGCCACCCGAAAAGGGAGAGAGCGACTTTCATGCGGATTGTGCAGATCATCCCTGGTACCGGCGGTACCTTCTACTGCCAGAACTGCTTGCGGGATCTGGCGCTGGTGCGGACGTTACGGCAGCAGGGGCACGATGTCGTGGTCGTGCCACTCTATCTGCCCATCGACCTGCACGACGCCTCGCCCCAGTCCAAACCGGATTTCTACAGTGCCGTGTCGCTCTATTTGCGGCATACCCGCCCCGGGTTGGCACGCTGGCTGCCGGCAGCGGTCTGGCGCTGGCTGGAAGGGATGCCAGTCTTGCGCTATGCCGCGCGTCGTGCCGGCAGCACCTCCGCCATCGGGATGGGCGATATCACACTCTCCATGTTGCAAGGCGAGCAGGGCCAGCAGGCCGAGGAGCTGGAGCGTTTGGTCTCCTGGCTCTGCGAGGATGTCAAACCGGAGCTGATTGTCCTTTCCAATGCCCTGTTGCTGGGGCTGGCACGGCGTATCAAGGAAGAGTTGCGCGTGCCGGTGGTCTGCTGGCTGCAGGATGAACATCGCTGGGTGGATGCCCTGCCGCCGGAGGAGTCCTCGCGCGTCTGGCAGGTCTTGTGTGCGCGGGCGGCGGATGTGGATGGGTTTGTCGCGGTGAGCCGCACGTATGCCCAGCGCATGAGCGCAGCCATGGCGCTGGTTCCCAGCCGCATCCGCACCATCCATCTTGGGGTGGATCCGGCTGCGTTTGCGCCGGCGGACCTCTCCCGGCGCCCGCGGGTGATCGGGTTTGTCTCTCGCTTGGCGGAAAGCGAGGGGTTTACGCTGGCGGTGGATGCTTTCCGCGAATTGAGCCGGAACCGGCGCTTTGCCGATGTGCGACTGCGGGCCACCGGTGGGGTGACGAATCCAGAGTATGTGGCGCGCCAGATGCAGCGGCTGCAGGCCGCCGGGCTGGCTGACCGGGTGGAGATTCTGCCAGAGGCGTTTCGCGATGATAGGCCACGGTTTCTGACCTCACTCTCGCTCCTTTCGACCCCCGTGCCAGATGGGGAGGCCTTTGGCACCTATGTGATTGAGGCCATGGCCACCGGTTTGCCGGTGGTGGAGCCGAACGAGGGGGCCTACCCGGAGATCTTTCAGGAGGCCGGCTGCGGCGTGCTCTGCCCGGAGTCCAATGCCAAAGCGCTGGCGGCCACCTGGGCCACCGTGCTGTCGGATCCCGCACGCATGGCGGACGAAGGCCGGCGCGGACGCGAAGCGGTCGTAAACCACTTCAATCTGGATCGCATGGCGCGCGAGACCGTGGCCTATTACCAGGAGATCCACGGGAAGCAGGCCCGGCGGCGCGAGTCCATGGTCTGGACCCCCGGGCAGCATTAAGGGGGCGTATGAGCCCAGGATACAGGCGACAGGTGATAGGTGTTAGGTTTCAGGTTTCAGGTTTCAGGTTTCAGGGGGTGGTGGCACGCGGGTTGATGGTGCTGGCGGTCCTGGCGGGTGCGTGGCTGGCGGGGTGTCGCCGGGCGCAGGTTGAGCCAGCGGTGCCGCCCGGTAGCCACGCGGCGCGCCTCTGGCACCCGGCCTGGTCTTATGCGGCCGGTGCTCCCTTGGTGGGTCCACCAGTCCCTTTCAGCCAAGGGTGGGTCGTGGCGACGCGGCCGGAACGGCTGGTGGCGCTGGATCATCAGGGCGCACCGAGCTGGGAATGGTCGTGCACCAATGGCCTCTTGGCCGGCGCGCCGGCGGTGGCGGGTGGTTTGGTCGTGGCGGGCAGCGTGGATGGCTGGCTGACGGCCGTGGCGGCGGATTCCGGCCTGCCGGTGTGGCAGGTGCGGGTGCCGGGGGCTTTCCGACATGGGCCGCTGGCGGTGCAGACGGAGGATGGGTGGCAGGTGGTCTGGCTCGCGGCGGATGACGGTGTGCTGACCAGCGTGGATGTGAGAGACGGCCGGCTGCGCTGGCGTACGCCACCGACCAACCGGTCCGACGGTGCGCCGGGGAGCGACGGCCATTTCCTGGCCTTTGGTAACTGCGATGCGGCGGTGCATCTTTTTCGTGCGGCCGATGGTGCGCCCGTGGCACGCGTCCCGCTTGGGCCGGAGTCGCAAATGGCCGGGGGCGTGCTGGTGGCTAACGGACGTGTCTATGGCGGCACGCGCCATGGCGTGCTGGTCTGCGTGCAGGCCGCGCCTAGCAACCTGCTGTGGCAGGTAGAAGTCTCGCGGGAAGAGGCCTTTGTCACACCGGTGGCAGGTCATGGCCTGGTCTTCATGGGCAATGCGGCTGGCGACGTGGTGGCGTGCGACGAAGCGACCGGTGCCGTGCGCTGGCGCGTGGCGCTCTCCAATGAGATCAGCGCCCTCTGTGTGGCGGAAGAGACGCTTTTTGCTGTGGCAGGTGGTAGCTTGATCGGGATGCGGCCCAGCGATGGACGCGTCGCCTGGAAGCAGGCGATTGGCGACAAGGTGGCCGGGCCGGTTTGGCATGGCCAGGTAGTGGTGGTGGCGGATGATGGTGGCAAAGTGAGCGGGTGGCGGAGGTAAGCATATGCAGGCTCCCTTTCTTCGGTTGAATGGTGTGGCGAAGCGCTATCTGCGGCCGGACGCGCCGGCGGTGGAGGTCTTGCGGCGGGTGGATCTGGACGTGGCCGCGGGGGAGAGCGTGGCGATTGTCGGGCCGTCGGGCTCCGGCAAGACTACCTTGCTGCAACTGATCGGGCTGTTGGATCTGCCGGATGAGGGGGAGGTCTCGTTTGCCGGGCAGGATGTGGCGACGTTGGCCGAGGGGCCGCGGCAGTTGCTGCGCAATGAATACATCGGCTTTGTCTTCCAGTTGCACCATCTGTTGCCGCAGCTTACGGTGCTGGAGAATGTGCTGGTGCCGGCCTGGGCCACGGGGTGCACGGCGGCGCATCAGGAGCGGGCGCAGGAGCTGCTGGCGCGCGTGGGGCTGGCGGAGCGCAGCGAGCATCGCCCGGCGCAACTCTCGGGCGGCGAGCGCCAGCGGGTGGCCTTGGTGCGCGCGCTGCTGTTGCGTCCGGCCTTGCTGCTGGCGGATGAGCCGACCGGCTCGCTGGATCATGCCGGCGCGGCGGACCTGGCCGAGCTGCTGGTGGAGCTAAACCAGACGGAAAAGCTGACCATGATCACGGTGACGCACTCGCGCGAACTGGCGGCCTGCATGTCGCGCAGCCTGCTGCTGCAGGATGGCGTGCTGCGCCAGAGCGCGTGAAGAACGGAAGGGACGGAAGGACGGAAGAACCTTTGTAGCTACGGATAGCGCGGATTGGGAGTGTGGGTGGCAATTGAAAAGATGTGGGAACGGCCACGGGTGGTGCCGCAAGGGCGCCCCCTCAAGCCGGGGCGTCCAGGCAGCTCTCTAGCAGCGGTCGCGGGAGCTCCGTCAGAATGTAGTGGCAGAAGAAGCAGTGGTTGCTGGTCTTGCCGGGGAAACGAACCCCCTGACGCTCCAGCCGCTGCCGGATGGCGGTGAGCCCGGCCGCATACACCGTGGCCATGAGCCGGTTCTTCCGGGCCCGCGCCAGCAGCGTGCGGCAGGTGTCGCGCTTGATATTCCCGATGGTAAAATCATCAAGCTGCGTGGCATACCCGCAGCACGGCTTCACGTCGCCGTTCGAGAGGACGAAGAAGGTCCGGCCCGGTCCCTGACAATAATCCTCTTTGAACCAGCGGCCATCCCACGGCTGCTTCTCCCGCGCCACCGGCCCGATCGGCGACAAATCGATCGGGTTGACGCGCAGGAAGGCGTCGGGGCTCCGGATCGCCCACGTGTTCGGGTGGCGTTCGATCTTACCGCCGAGATGCTTCGCCAGTTGCTTCAGCTTCTGCTCTGTCTCGCGCCGCCGCACATCCCAGATGCTCGCGATCGAGACCACATCCGGCCAGCCGGCCTGGGTCACCGCGCACGTCACGAATTGCGCCACCTGCTGCATGTCCTGCTCGTGAAAGGCGTCCACGCTGACACAGAACTCCCCGTCGAACCCCGCATCCATGACCTTGCGCACGGCCCGTTCGAGATGCGCCTCATCCTTGAACCAGACGCCGTTGGTCATGATCCGGTCGAAAAGCATCTCCCGTTTCACCGCCCCGCGCACGAGCGCCACGAGGGTCTCGAGCGCCAGGAATGGCTCGCCGCCAGTAAAACCGACCCGTTTAATGCCCGCCCGGCTGCAGCCGTCGAGGAAACGTAAGGCCGCCGCCTTGGGCAGGCGCGCCTGCACCCAGTGCCCCGCGCACGGTGCACACCGCAAGTTGCACGCCCCCGTGGGACAGAAGAGTACCTCCTCGATCACGGAACGACTATCGGCCTGCGATTTCCTGCTGCTCACGCGCTGCATATCCGTATCCCCCGGTTCCATTCCTACCAACGTCCTGCCATGATTCCGAGCAACAGAGAATATCAGATCTGCCCCCCGGCCGACATAGTAGACTCCACATCCCGGGTGCCTGGCAAAGGAAGGCAACCCCACCGATGACGTTCGTCGTCTCACACCCCGAACCCTCCGCTTGCGCAAACCGGCGGTTTGGCAGCGCTGCCCGCCGGTATTGTGATTGATTTTTCGGCGTCTTTTGTGACATTGTCAGTGCTGCGGTCAGTGGATGGAACGGGCCGGAATCCACGTGGGTGCGGTGCGTGTCGGACACTCCGGTTGGCAGCAAGGAGCAGCAGAATGCGAATACCCGGGTTGGTGACTACAGGGGCACGCGGCTGGGCCGGCGCAGTGGCAGGTGTGTGGCTGTGTCTGGTGGCCGGTGTTCAGGCCGGGGAACCAGCGGCCGCACGCTTCCAGGGGACAGGCAAGGCCGATCCCATTCGCATTACCAATGTGGCCTGCCAGCCGGCGGAGGGCGCGGGCGCGGTCACCTTCGATCTGGCCTGGGATCACTCCTGGCGCGCGGCCTGGACGGTGCCCGCGGAGCAGCATGGCGGCCAGGGGACGCTGGCCGTGGAGAACTGGGACGCGGCCTGGGTCTTTGTTAAGTTCCGCCAGCCCGGGGCCGAAGGGTGGTCGCATGCGACGCTCTCCGTAGCCACTAACGATCATCAGGTGCCAGTCGGCGCGAAGCTGGAACTCGGCCTAAGTGACAACGGCCAGCGCGGCCTCGGCGTCTTCATCTATCGCAATGCCCCCGGCAGCGGACCGAACGATTGGAAGAGCGTGAAGCTGCGCTGGCAGCACGGGGCGGATGGCCTGGCCAAGCTGGGGAATGTGACGGTCGCCATGGCGCGCACCCAGGCGGTGGTGGCGCGCAAGCCGTCCGGTCCGAGCGCTGAGAATCCGGATGCCACGGATGGGGGGGGCTTGGGGGATCTGCTGGACGATGCCGATGCCGCGCGCCAGAGCGCCGCAGCCAGCGCGAAGCGCCAGGCTGACGCACAGACGGGCACGGTGGAATTACGCGTCTGCGTCATCCCGATGGTCTATGTGCCCCAAGTCGCCTTCTGGGCCGGTGATGGCACCACGAACCTCGTGGGTGGTCAGTTCTCGGCCGGCAACACCACCGAGCCGTTACGCATAGGTAGCGAGCAGGGGGTGCTCCTGGGTGGCAGCGCCAAGGGCAATTTGGGCAACCGGGATCGCATGGCCTGTGCCGATGACTTCAGCGCCGACCAGGTGCGCTGGCTGCCACCCCAGTTTCCGAAGGGGTACGACGCCTTTTACTGCATGAAGTATGAAATCACGCAGGGAGAGATGGTGGAGTTTCTCAACACGCTCGATAGCGGACAGCAGGCGGGGTTCAAGGAACTGATCGGCGCCGGCAAGAACGGGCTCGGCGTGGCAAACAAGGGTTCGCCCGCGGTCTATGCGAGCGCCACGCCGTATCTGCCGTGTGCCGGGATGCTCTGGAACGAGGGGACCGCGTATGCGGCCTGGGCCGGCTTGCGGCCGATGTCGGAGCTGGAGTTTGAAAAGGCCTGTCGCGGACCGCTGAAACCGGTGCCGGATGAGTATGCCTGGGGGACGGCTGCAATCGCCGGCACCAACGAAAAGGACTTGCCCCGCGGCGGCTACGCGCTGCGCAACGCCGGCAAACCGGACGAAACGGTGGTCTGGGAGGGGGGGCATGGACCGGACGCGACGCGCGGCAATGCGGCGTGGATCGGCAGCATCGTAGGTGTGCCGTTGAATCAATGGGGCGCAGGCTACGCACTCAATGACATCAGCCGGCCGCTGCGCGTGGGGATCTTTGCCACGCCCGAGAGCGGGCGCGTGGCGGCGGGTGCCTCGTATTGGGGGATCATGGAGTTGAGCGGCGGCCTGTGCGAATACGCGGTGACGGTGGGCAATTATCGCGGGCGGCGCTTTGTGGGGGTGCATGGCGATGGCTCGCTGGCGCAGCCCGCCGGCTGGTATGCGCTGGAGACCTCGCTGCGGGTCCGCGGCGGCGGCATCAATGCCCATGGCAGTATGAGCAAGCGAGATCTGCGTGTGTCGGATCGCCGGTTGCCGGGGTTGGCTGGGGCTCCGCGCAGCCCCATGTCGTTCGTCGGGTTTCGTGGTGTGCGTTCGGCGGTGGTGCCGGCGGTGGCGTCAACCGCAGCGCCGGTCAAATTGCCACCCGGCGTGGATGAGGAGGATCCGTCCGGTCTGTTTAACGAGCAGTTACGGATCGAGAATGTGACGCTGGTACCGCGCGATGCCAAGAGCGCCCTGCTGCGTTTTGACGTGGCTTGGAATGATTCCTGGCGCAGCACGACCAACTACGATGCGGCCTGGGTCTTCTTCAAGGCGCAGGCGGCCGGCAGTACGAACTGGCAGCATGTGAAATTGGTGGCCGACAAGGTGCTGAACCCGACGGGTTATGCGCAGGAGCGCGGCACGCAACTGGAATTTGTCGTGCCCGACGGCCCGGATGGCTTCACCGGCGTCTTCCTGCAGCGTGCCGCGCCCGGTGCGGGGCCACTGGTAGCCAAGGGGGTGACGGTGGTGTGCGAGCGGATTGAAGATGGAAAATTGAAAATTGTAGATTCAAGCGCGAGCGCTACAATCCGCCAACCGAGCACTGACATACACGCCTTCGGCATCGAGATGGTTTATGTGCCGGAAGGTCCGTTCTATCTGGGGTCGGGCGGGACGGAGCCGAACCGTTTCTATCAGTATACGGATGGCAGCCAGAACAACTTGCCATACCGTGTCGCGGATGCCGGGCCGCTGCCGACCGGGCCGCAGGCCGGGCGCCTCTGGGCTACGGAGCAGGAGCCGGACGGGCGTGACGCCGGGGAGCTCCCGGCCGCTTTTCCCAACGGCTATCGGGCGTTCTATTGCATGAAGCATTGTATCAAGCAGGGGCAGTTCGCCGGGTTCCTTGGTATGCAGTCGGCGGTGCAGTCCGCAGAGCTTGCGTATCGGGGCGGCAACGGGCCGGTGGTCTATCGGCATGTGTCGGGTGGGGCGTCGTTAACCTGGGAGATGGGGGCCGCCTTTGGTGCCTGGGCCGGGTTGCGCCCCATGACCGAGTTGGAGTATGAGAAGGCCTGCCGCGGGCCGCGCGCACCGCAGCCGGATGAGGCCGCGCCTTCGTATTGGGGCATCCCGCATCTGAACATGGGGGAGATGATCATGTTCGTGGTGTCGGTGGCCACGCCGGCCGGTCGGAACTTCACGGGCTCGCATGGGAATGGCACACCCGCGCTGCGGGCGGACTGGCCGTCGCGCTTGGCGCGCGGGGTAGCGAAGCGCGCTGCCGGGCTGAGTTCGTCATCCGGCTATTTCGGTCCGTTTGAATTTCCCCGTATCTCGTATCGCCAACGCCCGGCGTGGGAAGACGAGGGGAAGAGTACCGGGGTGGATGGTTATTTCTATGGTTGGCGCGGTGTGCGCACGGCACCGGTGTTGGCTAACAACGGCCGCAAGGGCGATGGCAGCGTGCTGGAACTTGATCCGCTGCCGGATCTGAGCAGTGCGGATGTGGGCGTTTTCTACCTCTCGGGACGCTTCCGCTCCGGCAGCGAGCAGGCGCAGAAGGTGGAAGTGATGACGCCCTTGCCAGAGGTCTGTTTCCCGGACGGTGCAGCGTCGCGCACCTTTACCGCGACGCCGAACGCGGTCACGCCGTTCCGGATCCTGACGGTGCTGACGCGCCAGACGGCGCGCACGCAGCGCAAGGGGCAGTTCCTGCCCGTGCAGGTTGCGCTGCCGGGCGGGGCGGTCCTTGCTGAGCAGTTGGGGCGGTTACCGCAGGTTGACCCCCAGGCGCTGGCCGCGCAGGTGGTGTATTCGCTCGATGGCGGGGCGCTGACGCTACGCGTGACCAACAGCACGGAGCGGGCTTGCGCGCTGACGCTGGAACTGCTCCCGCCGGCCGGGATGGCCGCGTCTGGCACCAGTCAGCGGCTGGAGGTTGCGCCGGGCACGCTGGGGCGGGGTACGTTTGCGCTGCCGGGCCAGGTTTTTCGTGCGGCCGGTTTCCGGCAGGTGCCCTATCGTGTGACCGTGGCCACAGGTCTGCCGCAGGCTGGCGAGATCTTGGCGGATCTGTGTGTGCAGTCGCGCTGGTGGACCGGCCAGATGGGGAAGAAAGAAGACTTGCAGGTGCCGGATGTCGGGGATGATATTCTGGGCGAGGTCGATAGTGGCAAGCATAAGGCGGTGCCGGGCCATAGCGGGGAATGGGGTGTACCGCCGGAGCTCTTCCAAGCGCAGCCCAAGGGGTGGGCGACAGTCACGCATGGCACCGGTTTCTGGCTTGGCAAGCTGACGCCGTTACCGGAGGCCAAGAGCATTACGCTGGCGGCGACGCGGGTCTTAGCGCCGGAGGAGCGCGAGGCGCTGCTCAAGATGGGGCGCGAATGCAGCAGCAGCGCCTGGACGGATGCGACGCTGGTCGATGATCGCCGCAGCGACGGCCGCTATGCGGCGCCGGGTTGGAGCGGTTTCATCGGGATGGTGCGGGTCAATGGCGAGGTGGTGTACGACTCGCGCACCGGTGCCAACACCCTGCGCAAGCCGGTGCGCCTGCGCAAGGGGGAGAACACACTGCTGGTGCAGTGCCGGGCGACCGAAGCCACGGCTGAGTTGCTGGGCAATTTCTTTGTACTCTTTTATGACGCCAAGGATGGCCGGCGGATGGATGACCTGGTGCTGGATGTCGCGAGACGCTGAGACGCGCTGCTTCATGATTTTAGACTGGTTCCGAAAGGGCTCGACAGGAATCGAAAGGAATCGACAGGAATCGATGCTCATGAACACAACTAAACACGTACCCATTGGCAGTTGCCTTCGCATCACGGCCGCGGCCTGCGCCTTTCTCTTTGCTGCGGGCACGGCCGGCGCGACCGGCTTTTTTGACCCGCAGGTGCAGTTTGCGAACCTGACGGTCGTGGCACGCGACGCCAAGACCGCCACGATCCGGTTCGATGTGACCTGGGAAGGATCCTGGCGTCATGAACTCTCGCACGACGCGGCCTGGGTTTTCTTTAAGGCACGGGCGAACGAGGGCGCGGCGTGGCAGCATGTGCGCCTGGCGGCCGACCGGGTGCGCAACCCGACCGGCTATAGTCAGGAAGCAGTGGCGCGGCCAGCCGCCCCTGCCAGCAACGCGACCTTGCGGGCATTCCTGGGAAATGCCAAGTGCCAGAATGAACAAGTCGAGGCCCGCCCTGAGCTCTTTGCGCCCGCGCCGCCGGGCAACACGCCGTTGGAGTTTCTGGTGCCGGCCGGGGCGGACGGCTTCACGGGCGTCTTCCTGCAGCGCGCGGGGATTGGCGCCGGGATGGTGGCGCGCGGCGTCACCGTGGTTTGGGACTTATCCACTGCCACGGGGATTAGCGATCCGGCCAAGGCGCAGCTCATGGGGTTTGGCGTGGAGATGGTCTATGTGGCCGAAGGGGCGTTCTGCCTGGGCACGGGCGGGGAGGAAACGTATGCCTTCTACACCTATTCCGACGAGCATCTGCAGCCGCGGCCGTATCGGGTGACCGGTCCCGGCGCCATTCCGACCGGCCGCAAGGCCGGGTGCCTCTGGGCGCGGAGCGATGCCCAACCGGAGGATGGCGGGGAGATCCCTGCCACATTCCCCAACGGCTATGCCGGCTTCTACTGCATGAAGCAGCACCTCACCCCCCGGCGCTACGCCGAATTTCTGCGCATGCTGACCTCGGAGCAGGCCGAAGCGCGCTATCCGCCCGCTGACACCAAGCTCGATTGGCAGGTGGTTCGGGCGGGGACCGCGCCGAATTATACGTACACGTGGAGTCCCGGCGGCCCCCGGGCGGGCTCCGGAATGCAGCGCCTCGCCTGGGCCGATGGCGCGGCCTGGGCGGCCTGGGCCGGGTTGCGACCCATGACAGAGTTGGAGCTGGAGAAGGTGGTGCGCGGTCCGCGCGAACCGCTGCCGGGTGAGTGTGGCCCCTCCTATTGGGATGCCATGGGGTTCAATACCATCCAGTGGAATTCGATCAAGGGGTGGGAACTCTCGGGCGAGCATCCGGTGACAGTCGGAAATGCCGCGGGCCGGAAGTTCAAGGGGACGCACGGCAGTGGCAGCGTGACCTTGCCGGCGGACTGGCCGCAGGATGATGCCGTGGGCACCGGCGTGCGCTGTGCGGATCTGCTCGGCGCGCCCGCGTCGGATCGCCTGCATGCGGCCGGGACGTACCCGGCTCGCGCCTATCGGTTTCGCGCCGTGCGCACGGCGCCGAGAGAATAATGATCGAGCGGATCCGACAGATCTGTCAGATCTGACCGATCCGCCAAATCCCGCGACAGGAGACGGTTATGCAGCAGCAGACAAGCAACAGGTGGATGTGTTTCGTGGCCGGGTTGGCACTGCTGGCCGCTGTGCCAGCCGCACGTGCCGAGAATCTCCCGGCCGCGCGCTTTCGCGGCGCGCCAACGTACGACCTGCTGGTGACGAACGTGCACTGGGAAGCCGGCACGGAAGAGTACAGCTTCGTGACCTTCGACCTCTCCTGGGGGCACTCCTGGCGCGCGAAGTGGGTCGAGCCGGCCGCGACCAGCGTCACGGGGAAGGACCTGGAGGTCGAGAGCTGGGATGCCGCCTGGGTCTTCGTGAAGTTCCTGCCAGACAAGGAGAACCGGAACAGCATCGAGCGTAACCATTGGCAACACGCGGCGCTCGACCCTGACCCAAGGCAGCATGTCATGCCTGCCGGTGCCACGAACAGCGTGCGCTTGTTTGATGGCGGCAGCCAGGGGATGGGCGTCTTCATCTATCGCGATGCCCTTGGGTATGGCCCCAATAATTTCAAGGGGATCAAGCTGCGCTGGCGGCATGGCGCCGTGGCCGGCCAAAAGATCGATCCGGCCAAGGCCGGACTCCGCGTCTATCCGATCTCGATGGTCTACATTCCCGAGGGGCCGTTCAAGGTGGGCTCCGGCGCCGACTCGGGGTTCACGAAATTTCCCGATGGGCCGACGGTGCCGATCGCAAACGGGGACTACATGGGGGCCATGAACGTGGGACTGGGCAGTCGTACCGATGGTTCCTGGCGGGGCGGCCCGGTGGTGCCGTTCCTGGTGGATGCGGAGTGGAACGGTCCGGTCGTGGAAGGTACCCGGGGCCGTCGCGTCGGATCAAAAGCCGGCCAACTCTGGAGTGTGCTGACCTTTGCCGAGTATTGGGTGGACAGGCCCTCCGTCGGTTCAACCGGCTTCCTTAATGACGATTATCCGACCGGCTACGAGGCGTTCTATGGCATGAAGTACGATATCACGCAGGGGCAGTATGTGGATTTCGTCAACTCTCTGCCGCCGGATGTGGCGGCTGGCCGGGCTTTTCTCTCCGATGAAATCGGCTGTGACTATCCACTCGGCGAGGGCGATGTGAAGATCAAGCTGGACCTCGGCCCCGAGTACAAGCCCTACTTTTACAACGAGAGGGCCGGACTTACCATTACCGTGTCGACGCGGACCGAAGAGTGCCGGGGCAAGGGTGTACTGAAACCGAAGGAACTGGAGGTTGGCCAGGTGTCCACGGAGCCCACCGCAAGCGGCGATCTGCTGGACAATGCGCTGGGCGAGACGGACCGCCAGGCCGAGGCGGCCAAGCAAAAGAAGTTGGTAAAAGTGCCGCCGGTCTATGCGGCGCGTCTGCCGTTTCGCGCCTGTTCCGGCATCAGCCGGCACGATTTGTACGCGTATGCGGTCTGGGCCGGCCTGCGGCCGATGACGGAATTGGAGAGTGGGAAAGCGGGCCAGGGCCCGCGTAATCCGGGGGCGTGCGAGAACAACACGGTCACCAACCACGGGACGGCGGCGGACAACTGGGCGGCGGCGGCGGCTTCGCTTAAGGACCTGGTGGACGTCGGCCTGCCTACCGAACGTTTTGCCAGGGGAAACCACGCGGGCGGCTACGGTTCGCCGCTGACGGTTTTCCGGGTTGGCTGTTTTGCCACGCCCACCAGCGACCAGGTTGCGGCCGGTGCCTCGTACTGGGGCCTTCTGGAATTGGGTGCGGGGCCGCGGGTGATATCGCTGCTGAATCGCGACTATCAGGGGACGCACGGTGACGGCACTACGCCTGCCGGTAAACCGGGCGGTTCGACCGGGCGGGGCATGGCTCCTTTCGACGCCCCCCCGGATTGGCCCACGCGCACCTGGGAGTATTATAGTGGAAGATGGGTCTGGAACCGTGGCCGGCTCGTGATCTCTGCGGGAAACCGCACCAAGAAAACCGCGCCGCAACCAGCGCCCGCCATGGCAAAGCCGTCGCCAGCCTCTGGCGCCCCAAGCGCGGCCGCCGCTACCGCCGGGCGCGTCGCGGACGCGCTCACGATTGCCAACCTCAAGTGGGCGCCCGGCACCAAGGACTACAGCACCATTTCGTTCGACCTGGCCTGGAACAACTCCTGGCGGACGACGTGGACCGAGCCAGCGGATAAGAACGTCACCGGCAAACCGCTGCGCCTGGCAAACTGGGATGCGGCCTGGGTGTTCATCAAGTTCCGGCCGACGGTAACAAACGCGTTATTGCATGCCACGGTTTCGCCCGAAGCGGAGGATCACCGGGTCCCGACCGACGCGAAACTGGACGTCGGGTTGAGTGATGACGGCTCCAAGGGCGTAGGGGTATTCATTTACCGCAGCGCCGATGGCAGCGGCGCGAACAATTTCAAGAACATCAAGCTGCGCTGGTTGCATGGCGCCGGCCAGGTGCCCGACCAGGCCACCTTCAAGGATAGCCAGCTTCGCGCGTATGCCATCGGGATGGTGTATGTGCCGGGCGGACAGTTCCAGTCCCGGGTGCCCTGGGAGCAAACGGTGACCACGATCCGCCTGGGTGACGCGACCAAGCAGGGTGGCTGCCGCGTCCTCACCAACACGCCGGTGTATGCCGAATGCCCCAACGGCTATAACGCATTCTATAGCACAAAATACGCGATCAGCCAGGGGCAGTACGCCGATTATCTCAACGCCCAGGGGCCGGCGCGCGGCGGCCCTGGCCTGTACGGCGTCAGCCGCTACATGATTCGCTGCGATACGAACGCAGGCGTCTATGTCGCCGAAGTGCCGGATCGGGGTTGCAATTTTCTGGGCTGGCCGCAGATCTTGAACTACGAAGCCTGGGCCGGGTTGCGGCCGCTCACGGACCTGGAGTATGAAAAGGCCTGCCGGGGTCCGCGTGCCGTGGCGCGCGCCGAAGATGCCTGGGCCGCCGGGATCTGTGCGCCGGCCGCGGGGCTCAGTAAGGAGCTGTTCCCTGGCCTGCCGGATATCGACGCCGGTGCATCCTACTGGGGCATTCGTGGACTGAGCCTGAGCGGCTGCGTGCATGAGTGGCCGGGCATTATCTTTGAAAATGAGCGCGGCAAGGGGTTCAAGGGTACGCATGGGGAAGGGCAGCCGGTGCTGCCTAAGGACTGGCCGGGGACTTGCTCGTTACACGTTCGCGATGCTCCTTTTCCTGCCGGTGCTGTCGCGACCTGGGTGTCACCCGATGACATCGATCGCGTCGTGACCCTCGGGGAGAATCTGGTCTTCATGTACACCGGGCGCTATGGGGCGCGCGCCGTGCGCACCGCACCGTCAGTGGCGGATGCCAGTTCGCCGCTGCAGCTCGACCGGCTGGCGGACCTCCGTGCCGTGGATCTCGCGCTGCTCCCTCTCGCCGGTAGTTTTCGTAATGATGGCGATCAGCCGCTGCAGGTGGAGCTCGATACGCCGCTGCCGGAGGCAGCCTTCCTCGATGGCGCGGCGTCCCGCCGCTTCACCGCCGCCCCGCGCGCGGTGGCGCCCTTTAAGATCCGGCTGTTACTCACCCGGGAGGCGTTCCTGCGTGCCGCACAGGGGGGGCAGACCATGCCGGTACGGGTCAGGCTGTGCGGGAGCGGGGACGTGCTCGCGGAGCAGGCGTTTGACCCGCGCTTCCAAGTCAACCCTGTGCCGGAGCAGTTGCCGGTCATCGGGCCGCTGACGGATGGCGAGGTGCCGTTGCGGCTGACCAATCTGACGGAGCGGCCGCTACCGTTGACGGTTACGCTTCTGCCGCCCGCGGATTTCGTGATTAGCGGTGCCGCAGAACAGCGCGTGGAACTGGCGGCGAACGCGGCTGGGCGGGTGGCGTTTTCGGCGCCGCGGCAGACCCCCACCAATGAAGGGGTCTGTCGGATTCCGTATCGCGTGGTGGCCGCCGGGGGCACGGCGCTGGAGGGCGCGGCCGTTGTGCAGCAGCGCCTCGCGTCGCGCTGGTGGATCAGCCGCAAGGTCCACACCGGCCCGGCCGGTGGCGGCGATGGCATGGACGCGCTCGATAACGCGCCCGGCATGGCTGACCTGACCAATTATGACAGCGCCATCTTCAAGGCCGCGACCCCGCCCAAAAACTGGGCATCGGCTACCTACGGCGCGTCCCTCGCCTTTGGCAGCGCCGGCAACCTCCCCTCGCAGGGTTCTACCATTCAGGCGGCGACACGCGTAGTGCCACCTGCGGAGCGACAGGCACTGCTCGACGTGCCGTACGGGGGGAAGGGCGCTGTGCAACTGGAAATTATTGTCTGGGTCAACGACACGATTGTGTTTAAATTGGACGCTAATCGCAAGACGGAGGCGAAGCCCTTCCTGCTGCGCAAGAGCGGCAACACCCTGCTGGTGGAGTGCCGTTCGGCGGATAATGCCGCCGGCTCACTGGGCTACATGGGCTTGTCGTTCCGCGATGCCAAGAGCGGTGCACCCTTGTATGGACTCGTTTTTGACATCGAAAAACCATAACCCGCTTCATGGTCGCACCAGCGGTGCCAGCCGGCGCAGGTGTGCCACGCCCAGCCATAGGAGCGCATTAGATGCCGCCAGGTGCCCCCGTTCCCCACATGAGTTTGCCAACCGAGATCACGCGTACGTCCGTGCAGTCGGTCAGTTGGTGGAATCAATCCAACCAGCCGCTGCAGGATAACCAGAATGTGCGCATCGATATCTGCACAGATCAGTTGTTCCAGGCCTGGACAGGCTTCGGCTGTGCGGTCAGCGAGCTGGGGTGGAAGGCGAAGAAGGTGGCGGTGCATTCCTTCCCGGCGGCGGATGTAAAAGCGCGCCTCGAGGGAAACACGCTGGTCGTCGAGAACCTCGGCATCTACACGGTGGTGGAGCTGCAGTAAGGCGCCGAGCCGGGTGTCGATAGCTGCCGATAGCACCCGGCAGCAATCAACGTAAGGAGAAGTAGCATGACCCTCGATCTCAACGGCAACTGGGCCCTGCGCTGGTACGATGGCGACCGCGGGGTACGCGAAGTAAAATGTTTGGAGGATCCGGCCGACCAGCGGCGCGCGATACCGGCCACCGTGCCCGGCGCCGTGCACCTGGACCTGATGCGCGCCGGGATCATCAAGGACCCGCATGACGGCCTGAATGTGCTGGAGTGCCGCTGGGTCGAGGAGCGCTACTGGTACTACCGCCGCACGTTCCGGGCGCCGGCGCTGCGCAAGCATCAGAAGGCCTTCCTCGTCTGCGAAGGGCTCGACCTCGCCGCGGAGCTCCACCTCAATGGCAAGTTGGTCGGCAAGCACGCGAACTCGTTCTATCCCTGCCGCCTCGATGTGACCGCGGCGCTCGTGAAGGGCGAGAACGTGCTCGTCGTGAAGCTCGACAGCGGGCTCTTCCACGCTGCCAATCGCTCCAACGAAGGGTTCTGCGTGAACGTCAGCGGCCAGCTCACCAAGCGCCCCTGGTTGCGCAAGCCGCAGCACTCCAGCGGCTGGGACCACGCGCCGCGTATGCTGAACGTCGGCATCCATGGCGCGGTCCGGCTGGAGATCGTGGAGGCCTTCCGCTGCGACCAGAGCTCGGTGCTGGCCGAGGTTTCGGAAGATTACGCCACGGGCACGGTGACGGCCCGCATGCACCTGGAAGGATTGGAGGAGCAACCGATCAAGGCGGTCCTGCGGGTAGAAGTCGTGGAGGCGCGCGTCAAAACCGCGACGCCCGTCGAGATCCGCAAGGGTGCGTCGTGTGTCGAGGCCAAGGTGACGCTGCCCCAGCCGCGCCTGTGGTGGCCGGTCGGGCATGGCGTAGCCCGCCAGTACACCGTGAAGGTGTCGCTCGTGTCCGCGCGTGGTGGCAAGGTGGAGGCGCTCCGCAAGGTCGGCTTCCGCCGCGTGCGCGTGAACCAGGACCCGCACCCCCAAGCTGGCCGGTACTTTACGATCGAGATCAATGGCCGCAAGATCTTCTGCAAGGGCGGCAATCTGGTGCCCGCCGATCTGATCCCGGCGCGGCTGGACCGCGCGCGCTATCGCACGATCGTGGACCGCACGCTCGAATCCAACGGCAACTTCATTCGCATCTGGGGCGGCGGGCTGTATGCGGCCGATGAGTTCTATGACGAGTGTGACCGGTGCGGCGTGCTGGTCTGGCAGGAGTTTATCTTTGCCTGCGGCAAGTATCCGGCGAACGACCACGCGTTCCTGACGGACCTCAAGCAGGAAGCGGCCTATCAGATCCGCCGTCTGGCGCACCGCCCCAGCCTGATCGTCTGGTGCGGCAACAACGAGATGGAGCAGGCCGCCTGGGAGTGGGGGTACGAGGGCGGCGTGTCGTATCCGGACCATGGATGGTTCCACGATGTGCTGCCGCGGATCGTCCGCGAAAACGACGGTACCCGCTACTATCAGCCCAGCTCGCCGATGTCGCCGGATCTACAGTCGCCGACGCGCTACGACATGGGTGATCAGCACCCCTGGGAACTCGGCTTCACGGATATGGACTTCCGCAAGTATCGCAAGATGATCTGCCGCTTCCCGGACGAAGGCGGGGTGCTGGGCCCGACGTCACTCCCCACCGTGCTGCGGTGCCTGCCGCCGGACCAGCGCAAGCTGGGCTCGCTGGCCTGGGATACGCACGACAACGCCATCGGCATGTGGCAGGGGTACAAGATCTTCCAGGACTGGCTAGGCATGGATGCCGAGAAGCTCTCCATCGCAGAGTACGTCTACTGGGGCGGCGTGTTGCAGGGCGAAGGGCTTAGCGAATACATCCGCAACTTCCACCGGCGCATGTTCGATTCCTCGGCCGCCGTCTTCTGGGCGCTCAACGACTGTTGGCCCATGGTGCGCGGTTGGGCCACGTTGGACTACAACCTGAACCGCACGCCGTCCTTCCATCCGGTGCGCCGCGCCTTTGCGCCGGTCACGGTGGTGGTGGTGGCCGAGGACGACGCCATGGACGTGGTCGTCTATGGCATCAACGAGACGCGCGAGGCCGTGACAGCCAGCCTGCGCTTCGGCGTGTTCATGCTGGCAGGGCAGTATCCGGTGGACCGGCAGCAGGAGGTGGTGTTGCCGCCGAATACCTCCGTGCCGATTGCTACGTTCCCGCGGCGCTTGTGGACTAAGCCCAACGCCAGCGCCGCCTTCGCGGTGCTGACCGCTGGCGGCGAAATCATCGCGCGCGACCGTCTGCTGCTCCCGCTGTTCAAAGAGATGCGCTGGCCGAAGGCTCAGGTGCGGGTCACCTGCCGCAACGGTAAAGCCACATTCGCAAGCAAGACCTTTGCATGGCGCGTGTGCCTGGACCTGGATGGCGACCGCAAGCTGGCGGATAACTTCTTTGACGTCTTCCCCGGTCAGCCGTACACAATCGCATGGCCGTCGCGTAAGGCGCCGCGGATCTTGTTTGTCGGGAATTGATGTCGGCGTAGCTTGACGGCATAGTATCACAGTAGTACTATATGCCTCGTAAAGTCAGAGAACTTTGCGTGACTTGGAACGCGCGGGTTTCGTGAACCGCAGCGGGAAAGGCAGCCATCGGAACTACCAGCATCCGCGCGGCGTATGGATTACGCTCAGCGGCGGGTTGGGCGACGATGCCAAGCGGTATCAGGAGCAGGCCACGGCGACGGCTCTGCGGGAGGCGAAGTCATGAAGACAAGCGACCGGTATCTGAAGATTGTGGAATGGTCTAAGGAAGACCATTGCTACGTTGGTGTCTGTCCCAGTCTCATGCTGGGTGGCGTTCACGGCGACGACGAAGCCAAGGTCTACGCGGAATTGTGCCAGGCGGTCGACGATTGGATTGCCATTCACGAGCAGGACGGCGCACCGCTGCCGCCGGCCACGGCCGGGAGGGCCTACTCCGGCAAGTTCGTCGTTCGGGTCAGCCGGGAACTTCATCAGGAGTTGTCCATCTACGCCTTACGCGAAGGGGTGAGTCTCAACAGCTATTGTGCCAAGGTGCTACGTGAGAGACGTGCGCCTTATGGCAGTGTAAATAAAAAGGAGCATAAAAAGTGAGCAAGGCATCCAAGAAAATCGTCCAGCGTCTGCAACGCCTCGAAGGCGAGATCACACAGCACCTGACCACCGGCCTGATCCCGTTCTGGCACCCCGTGCCCGCGACGTAAAGCACGGCGGCTATCTGACCTGTTTCAACGAACAGGGCGAGGCCCAGCCGATGAAGGAGAAGTACGTCAACACCCAGGCGCGGCTGGTCTGGTGGTTCTCGAACCTCTGCCGGCAGCAGCCCAAGGTCAAGGGGAGTGCGGCGCTGGCGCGCGGCGGCGCCGAGTTCATGCTGAAGAACTTCTGGGATCCCAAGCACGGCGGCTGGTACTGGCAGACCAAGCCCAATGGCTGCAAGAGCGACACGGGAAAGATCGTCTACGGCGAGTGTCCTGCGTCCTGAGTTCAAAAAGGATCACCCCCCATGAAACCCCTCTTCGACAAGTGCGGCGGCTACCGCAAACTGACCTCCTTTACCTTTGCCACGCTGATCCACCTGGGGACGATGCGCTTCTGCAAGCGGTTCATCCCGTATCAGGAAGATCCGCTGGGCAAGCGTACCGGGCAGATGGTGGATGCCGCGCGTTCCGGGCGGCAGAACATCATCGAGGGGTCGGAGCGGGCCGCCACGTCGAAAGAGACCGAGATGAAGCTCACGGATGTCGCCCGCGCCAGCCTGGGCGAACTCCTGGGCGACTTCGAGATGTTTCTCGCCTATGCCGGCGAGATCCCCTGGAGTCTGCATTCGGCCGAGCACCAAGCCGTGAGCCGGCTCAACCCGGCCGCGTTTGAATACACCGACGACGTGATGCACGACTACTGGGTTTACTTCCATCGCGAGAAGCAAGCCTTTGACCCGTGGCTGGAGCATGCCCAGCCGGCCGTGGTTGCCAACGCGCTGATCATTCTGATCCGGCGCACCATGGCCATGCTCGGCGGGCAAATCCGCCATCAGGGCGAAGCCTTTCTCGAGGAAGGCGGCTTCCGCGAGCGCCTGACCCAGTGCCGCATTGAAGCCCGCGACGCCGGTGCGGAGCCCGCACCAACCTGCCCGGAGTGCGGCAAGCCCATGCACCAGCGCAAGGCCAAGACCGGCCCGCACGCAGGACAGTCGTTCTGGGGGTGCACCGGCTACCCCGATTGCAAAGGAACGCGCAAGCTTCAGGACTCAGGACGCAAGACCCAGGACCCGGCAACCTGAGTCCGGAGTCCTTGCGTCCTGCGTCCCCAAGAAGGAACACCCCATGAACCCCCTCCACCCCCGCGTGAAGCACTTCCTCCACGGCGGCGACTACAACCCCGACCAGTGGCTCGAGATGCCCGAGATCATCGACCAGGACATGCGCCTGATGCCGCTGGCGAATGTCAATGTCGTCAGCCTGGGGATCTTCTCCTGGGCCATGCTGGAGCCGGAAGAAGGCGTCTATACCCTGGATTGGCTGGCCGTGCCTCACCTGCCACGACGTGGGCCAGGGGCAGGCCTACTACATCGGTACGCGCACGGATGGCGATCTCCTGGCAGACTTCTACGGCGCACTCAGCCGCAAACTCAGCATCCCGCGCGATCTGGACGGCCAGTGGCCGGAGGGCGTGGGCGTACGCAAGCGCACCGCCGGCGGGCGCGACTTCGTCTTCCTCATGAACTTCAACAACACGCCTGCCGTGGTAACCTGGCAGGATCCCGCCTTGCACCCGGTACTGTCTAGGGCCTCATGCCGTTGGCGGCGTCTGCCAGACGGCGGTGATGTTGCGCGGTATGGATACCCTGATGCTGGACATGCTCGATGAGCCGGGCTGGGTACATGAGTTGCTGGCCCGGTTGGCCGCCAATCACCAGGCGGTGCTGGATCAGCTGGAAGCCGGTAACTTCCTTTCGCTGAACAACGGGTGTGAGTGGATCAATAATGGCGGGATCGGCTATACGGATGCCCTGCCGTCGGACGGCTTTGATCCGGCGCGGGTGCGGTGCCGCGATCTGTGGGGCGGGCAGGAGAGCCAGGACTTGGTGGGCATCTCGCCGGCCATGTTCGAAGAGTTGTTCTTCCCCCATCTCAAGCCGATCATTGAGCGTTTCGGCTTTGGTTGCTACGGCTGCTGCGAGCCGCTACACGACTGGATTCCGCTGCTGAAGCGGGCCCGTAACTGCCGCGTATCGATCTCGCCCTGGGCGGATATCGAGAAGAGCGCTGCGCAACTCGGTCCTGACTATGTCTTCTGCTGCAAGCCGCATCCGGCCGCTGTGGCGACCGATCAGATGGATGAGGCCGCGATTATGCGGAACATGGTCGAGACGCTGACGAAAACGAAACAGCACGATTGCCGTGTGGAAGTGATCCTCAAGGATTTGCACACCGTGCAGCATGAGCCACAGCGCCTGACGCGTTGGGTGGCGTTGATGAAGGCCGCCAGGGCGCAGGTGTATGGGTGACGCGATGACGGCGTGACTGGACGACGCCGCCGCAGCAAACGGGCGTCACCACGGCCTCGCCCGTTTCGCATGGGCCATCCTGTTCTGTACATCGTCCCCGTTTCTTGGCATCTTACCCTGCGTTTGGCAGCCCCAAAACGTCAAAGGATTTTGCCATGAGCGTTGCGCTGGATTTGTCGTCGTATTGCACCCATGTGCCGGTGATGGCGCGTCTGCGCCTGGACCTCTTTACCGAGCGCGCCTTCCGCCTGCGCCTGTCGCGCATGCAGGGCGACGATCCGTTCCCACCCGCCTACGAGATCCCTTTCGCCGTGGGCAAGCATGTGAACTGGGCACCTGTGCCGTTCACCCGCACCGAAGATGACGAGGAGGTGGTCATCACGACCGCCGCCCTGCGCATCCGTATCGCCAAGTTCGACTTCCGGTTTACGGTCTGGTCGGCCGACGGCAGTCAGCGCATCTACCCCTCGGGCGGCCCTGTCTATGGCATGTTCAAGGACGGCTACACGCTCTTCGACTCTGCCAGCGCCTTTAACGAGGAGAACCTGAACGACCCCAACGCCCACTGGTTCTTCAAACCCGAGACCGGTCGCTACTGCGACACCTACCTCGCGCCAGCGTCCGAGAACTCGGAGCACCGCTGGGACGAGATCCACGACCAGTTCTTTATCTATGGGCCGGATTACCCGACGCTCTTCGCGCAGATGAATGAACTCGTCGGTCCGGAACCGCTGCCGGAGAAGAAGGCCTTCGGCTTCTTCCAGACGCAGCACTTCGCCGAGCACGGCTCGCAGCAGCGGCTGATGACCGTGGCGCGTGAAATGCGCGCGCGCGGCATCCCGTGCGACACGCTGATCCTGGACTTCGAGTGGGGCGACGCCGTCTTCACGGACAAGGGGGGGCGCATGGGCGAAAGCCTCGACTGGGCGCCCAAGTACAAGACCCCCCTGACGCCAGAGGCCATGGTCGCAGAGCTGCGCGCCATGCACTTCGACGTCATGTTGATCTACCACAGCGCACCCAAGTTCCCCAACCGCGCGCATCAGGCCTGGACGCAGAAGGAGTACATGGAGGAGGTCTGGTGGTCCAAGCTGCGCGAGCGCATGGCCGAAGGCGTCCGCGGCGTCTGGCAAGACACCCGCCGCAACGACATCACCGACTCCGTGATCTACACCGGCATGCAGAAGGACTTGGGCCCCGAGCGCCGCGCCCTGATGCTCGGCGCCTACGAGATGTTCCGCGTCCGCTGCTGGGACAACCTCCCCATCAAGCGCCGGCCGTGGGACCACCTGATCGGCGCCCGGCGCTACCCGATGGACTGGGTCGGCGACTGCGCCTACGACTGGGATGAGCTGAAGTGGCAGGTGCGCGCCATCACCAATACCTACGGCAGCATGCGCGGCTACAGCTACATCACCACCGACTCCATGGGGCTCGACTGGAAGATCCAGGCGCGCTGGCTGCAGTTCACCGACTTCCTGGCTTTCTCCCGCTCGCACACCGCCAAGCCCTGGGATGGCGGCATGCCGTCGTGGAACATGGCCGACCTGATCCGCTACGATAAGGTGGTGGAGAAGACGCACGTGATCGACAACCTCGGCCCGACCGACCGGCCGACCGCAGAAGAGAGTATCCGCAAACACCACCTGCTGCGCTATCGCCTGCTGCCGTATCTCTACACGCACGCCCTCCTGAACTACCGCACCGGCCTGCCGATCTGCCGGCCGATGCTCCTGGCGTTCCCCAACGACGCCAACTGCAACGCCGACCAGTGGCCATACCAGTACCTCTTCGGCAGCGAACTGTTGGTGGTGCCGGTCTGCGCCGACGTGACCACTCTGCCCATCTACCTCCCGGCCGGCGGACGCTGGCTGGACTGGTGGACCGGCCGCGTCTACGAGGGCGGGCAGGTCATTAACCACGACGTCTCCGATGTGAACGTGCTGCCGCTCTTCCTGCGCGCAGGCGGCGTGCTGCCCATGCAGCCGGAGTGCCAGTGGATCGAGAGCGGCGCAGCGCCGGAGGCGTTGTGCCTGACGATCTTCCCGCCGGCAGGCGGCCAGCACGCGCGCTTTGAGCTGCGGGAAGACGATGGCACCTCGCTGCGCTACCAGCAGGACGAGGTCGCGATCACGCCGATTATCAGCGTGGTCGACGCGGCCGGCCTGCGCATCGAGGTCGGCCCGACGGCGGGGGCCTATCGTGGCATGCCGGCGCAGCGTACCTGGAACCTGGAGGTACGCGCCCTGGCGGCCGCACCGCAGCAGGTGCGGTGTGGCGCAGAAGTGCTGACGCGCGCCGATGGCGGCACCGCGCCCGGCACCTGGGCCTGGGACGCGGGCAAAGCGCTCCTGACGGTCCGTGGTCGGTCGGCCAGCGCAGCGTCCGGCTGTGTATTTGCGATTGCGTAGCCACTGGTATTGGCGAGCGCAGCGAGTCAATACCAGCCATAGAGGGACGCCACGCCATGCAGAGCCCCATGCTGCCAGCCGACCACCAGGCCGCCATGCGGCGCGTGCTGGCCTTGGGGCGCGGTGGCGACCCTGCCGTGCTGCCCGAACTGATCGCCATGCTGCGCACGCCCTCGCACGAGGTGCAGCGCCTGGCGGCCTCGGCCATCGGGAAGCTGGCCGACTTTGGGGCGGATGCGGCCGCTGCCGTGGCTGCGCTGGCACCGCTGGCCCTGACCGCCCGCCACCCGCAGACGCAGCAGTACGCGATTCGCGCCCTGAAGAAGTATGCGGCATCGGCCGGGGCGCACGTGCAGGACTTGCGCGATCTGGCCCGCAACCCCGCCCAGCGCGACTATGTGCGCGCCGCCGCCGCCACCACGGCCGATGCCATCGAGCAGGCCGCCGCCGATGCGTCGGCCGGCGTAGCACACCGCTGCCAACGCTGCCACGCGCAGGTTTCGGCAGCAGAGCACGCCCGCGCGCAGCAAGCCTTTCAGCGCGTCTATTGCGACCGCTGCTTCGACGAGGTCTTTCTGGAGCGCCGCAATTTCGAGACGCAGGTCGAGATCAACAAGACCATCGAGGCGCGCGATGGCACGATTGTGCAGTCCGGGGGCGAACGCCGCATCGCGGAGTGGCTGACCACGCAGGGCATCGCCTACCGGTACGATGCCAAGTTTCGTATCATCGCGGAGTTTCAGATCCGGCCGGACTTCTACCTGCCCGAGCTGGACGTGTATATCGAGTATTGGGGGCTGGATACACCACAGTACAAGATGAGCATGTACAAGAAGCAGACGCTCTATCAGCAGGAAGGCAAGCGCTTGATTTCGGTCTATCCGCACGATCTCCCGCGGCTGGATAGCCTGCTCGCGGCGAAATTGCGATTGTTCGGGTTCTGTCCGCCACCTGTCGGCCTATAGCATAGGCGAGCGCAGCGAGTCCATGCTAAGAAACACGCTTCCCGCTCACCCCCCGGCAGTCCGGAACTCCTTGCAGGCCTTCACGTAGGCCTCGATGTTCGCCCACGGCACTTCCGGTTCGAGCAGGTGCGTGGGGCAGCAGTACAGCCCGCCGGACGCTCCGGCCAGCTCCAGGTTCTTGAGCACCGTCGCGCGCACATCCTTGGGCGTGCCGAACGGCATGGTGGTCTGCGTGCCAAGCGTGCCGTTGAAGGAGAGCTGGCGGCCGTATTTCTTGTGGATTCTGTCGAAGGGCATACACTCGGGCTGGACCGGATTGAGGATGTCGATGCCTGCCTCGATCAGGTTGGGGATCAACGGCTCCACGTACCCGCAGGTGTGGTAAAAAACCAGGATGTCCGGCTTGATGCGCTTGACGGTGGCGATCACTTTGGTCAGGCGCGGCTGCAGCCAGGTGCGGTACATCTCCTGCGACATCATGATCGTGCTCTGCATGCCGACGTCGTCGCCGAGCTCCAAAATGTCTACCCCCGCCTCCGCATAAAGCGCCGCGTGCCGGCAGGAGATCTCCGTAATCTTGTCGAGCATGAACGTGGCCTTCTCATCCTCCATCGTCATGTCCATCATCAGTTGGGTCATGTCGCGGATGTACCAGGCGGTCTCCCAGATCGTACAGGCCATGCCGGCAAAGGCGGCCAACCCCTTGG
Source organism: uncultured bacterium (assembly GCA_903861045.1). Lineage (GTDB taxonomy): Bacteria > Verrucomicrobiota > Kiritimatiellia > RFP12 > CAIWXQ01 > CAIWXQ01. Next base: position 27,952 of record CAIOST010000297.1, read on the forward strand.
CATGGGCGTCGGCCACGGCCTGGCGGATGTGGCCGGTGTCGACGGTGTTAATCTCCGGGAAGGGGTAGGCCTGCAGCTCCTCGAGCGAGGTGGCCCGGCCCAGCGGATGCCGCATGTAGGTCATGTGCTTGGCCTCCTCGCTCCCCGGTTCATTCGCCACGCCGTACACGTTGAAGGTGGTCCCCGGCTTCAAGGGGGTGTCGAAGTAGCGCGACCAATCAATATCGGGGCGCTGCTTGAATTCCGGCCATGGTACCCACCTCAGACAGAACCCCTCGGGGTAGTCGAAGTAATCCTCGATCGGCGTGTCGCCGGCGATCTTCCGGTAGGTCTCCTGAAGCGAGGGACACATGGGAAGGCTAACCGGCGCGTGCTGATACCCCGTGCGCTTGTACATGCCCAGCAGGTTTTCTCGTCGTGTCATGGTTATCGCCCCTTGCCTAATTTTGGTTGATTACGGCAATTCAGTTTGCCTGATTATGCTGTCAACGGCCTCAAATATATGGCAGTTGCTGAAATATTGCCATGGCCCCAGCGGCAAAAATCATATATATTTCGGCACACCTATGCGTAACGAATATTCTGGAACCCGGGATGCGACCGGCCTGGCTGGCCTGACGCTGCGCACCGTCTGGAATGTCGAACAGGGGCCTGCTTATGATATCTGGCGCACCGGTCCGGTGGCCGACCTCCTGATCGCCATCCGCACGCACCGCGGACTGGGACGCCTCGTGCTGCGCCACCGGACGCTGGATCTCGAACCCGGCACTTTTCTGCTGGTGCGCAACTCCGCCATCCAGCGCTATCACTGCGCCGCAAAGGTGTGGGCGTTCTGGTGGTTTGAGTTCAGCGCCAACGGGTCGCTCCCCTGCGGACTGGAAGAGCTCATCCGCAGCCCGCTCCAGAGGCCGTCGGAGTCGGCCGCCATCGGGGAGATCATGACTGCGCTGCGCAGCCCCAACACCCTGCGGCGCATGCAGGCCTCCGCCGGACTGGGGTGGCTGATGACCGGCTGGCTGGCCAACCGCTCCAATCCGCCAGCGGCAAAAGGGCTGCCCCTGCAACGGCGCGAAACCATTGAGCGCGTGGTGCAAACCATGCACACGCGGCTGGACGGCAGTTGGACGATTCCAGCCATGGCCACCAGCGCCGGCATGAGCGAGCGCCTCTTTCGCAACGCCTTTGCCGCCGTCACCGGCATTCCGCCCAAGCTCTTCTATTGGCGCCTGCGGTTGGATGCAGCCAAGGAACATCTGCGCCTCGGGCAGGCCAGCATCAAGGATCTCGCCAGCCTGCTCGGCTTCTCCAGCCCCTTTCACCTTAGCCGCGAGTTTAAACGGCGCTTCGGCGTGCCGCCCTCCGCCATGCTGCGGAGCACTACTTGCGCGCCCAATGTTTGCGCGTGTACTCCAGGTACTGCACGATCATATCAGGATTGATGTTGGCCGGGATGTGATTGCCAACCGCCCAGATCAGACCGCGGCACTTGGGGATCAGGGCGATGGTCTTGTCGATCTCGGCCTGCACCTGCGCCCAGGTACCAAAGGTCATGGTGCGGCAATCCACGGCGCTGCCCACGAGGCAGGTGGTGGCACCAAAGTTGTTCACGACCCACTCAAAGTCATTACAAGGCTCGAAGATGAACCCGTCGGCCCCGGCCGCGCGGATGTCCTCCATGAACATCTCCCACTTGCCATCGCTGCAGAAGAGCACCTTCTTCCCCTTCTTATGCAGCATGCTCCAGATCTCCCGGTAGAGCGGAATGATCACGTTGCGGTAGAACGGCGGATCCAGGAACGGACCCTCGGTCCAGACAAAATCATCATGCTGAATAAAGACCTCGGCGGAAGTCTCAGCCTGCGCCGTCATGTAGTGCAGGGTCCGCCGGCCGAAGCTCTGCAGCACCTTGGCAAAACGCTCCCGATCCGCGGCCGCCATCAGCAGCATATCCCAGCCAAAGGCCTGCAGCGCGCCGGAGATCACGGTGTTGTAGAAGCCGCCGGTGCGCACCTGATCCGGCAGAGCCGCCATGCCATCCTGGTAGTTCTTTTCGTAGAAAGCCACCAGCGCCTCGTGATCCGGTAGCCCATACTCCCGGCAGGCGTCAAAGTTGAGCACCTCCTCTACATCCTGGAAGGGGCAAAGGGAGGCCGCGGTCATGTCTGTGCCGTCCTTGGCGTACTCCGCATGCCCCATATTCGTGATGCGCCCTTGGCCCCACGGATCCGGGCCTTCATTCGTACACCACGCAAAATCAATATTCAGATTGTTGTAGAACGTGCGCCAGCGGTTGGGGTCCCCCTCCGGGCCCATGAACGCGGCGATCTGCGGCGCGGCCAGCGAATACTCCAGCGAGTATTCCGTATGCCCGGGGCGCGGCGTGGGTTTCAGGTTGATGCTGTCCATGGCGATCTTGTGGCTCATGCGGGTCTCCTGGGGGTTGATGCATAAAGGGGCAGTTATGGGATGGCGGCGGGCGGTTGCGGTCAGTAGCGCGGGCTCGCCCTCGAGCCCAGCGCACGCAAGGCCCATACAAGCCCAACGCCTCACTCCGCCCTCGGCCCGGGGCGGGCCGGGGCTACTTGCCATCGCCCGCCGCCATCCCGTAACTGTCCCATCGCCACCATGCTACGTTTTACCTTGCGGTTTGGGCATGCACGCCATAAAGTTTCACATGGATTATTCACAGGTGGCGAGATGTCGCCGCAGACGGGAACGCGCGTGAGGTGCCTATGGATCCAACGCCCCATGTACAAGTCTCCATCGTGGAGGGTGCCCGGACCTTGTGCCGGACGAGCTGGCACTACCGCGACATTAATAGCCCGTTTGCACGCATTTATCACGTTATCAGCGGACGCGGCATGGTTGAGCATCACGGGCAGACCGTGGTCCTGGAGCCCGGTCCGCTCTATCTGATCCCGCCCCATACGCTCTCGCACTATCGCTGCCCCTTCCGCATGGACCTGAATTGGCTACATGTTACGGCCATGGTCAACCGCAGCCTGGACCTCTTTTCCGTCTTGCACCCCGGCTATGTGTGTGCGCCGGGTAAGACGGACGATTTCGGCACGCTCTTCCGGCCGTTGCTCGCCGCAGCGCGCCGTCCGGGGATCGGCAATCAGCTCCAGGCCGAAGGGCTGGCCACCTATTTGCTCTCACGCTTCTTCGAGCATATTCCGGCGCAGGAACAGGATGCCCGCTTTGCGCGGTTGCGCCGCTTTGATCCGGTGGTGGCGTACATGCGCGAGCAGTTGGCACAACCGCTCACGCTGGCCCAGCTAGCCGCCCGGATCCACCTGCACCCCACCTACTTTTCCAACCTCTTCACGCAGGTGATGGGGCTGCCGCCGATGCCGTACTTGATCCGTCTGCGCGTGGCGAAGGCGCAGGAGTTGCTCTGGTTTACGGAACTGCCGGTCAAGCAGATCGCCAGCCGCGTGGGGTTCGACGATGAGTTCTACTTCTCCCGCCAGTTCAAGAAGATCGTCGGCCGTGCTCCGCTGCCATACCGGCGCCACCGCACGCTGCATGCCGGGGGCGCCGAGGACGCACGCGGCGGGGACGCCACGCTGAAGCTAGCCACCGGAAAGACAAAAGCGACAGAAACGTGTCTCACACTTTCGAAAGTGTGAGACGCGGCGCATCAGCGTCGTCCGCAATTGTCCACCGTTCGCTCCCTCTTGCCGGACGATTCATCCTCGACCCGTAACTTGAACTTCCCATTGGCCTATAATCCACGCGTGGGCAACTTGTTATAACGTGGGACCGCAAAGCCATTTGGAACTGTCCGTGCTGATCTGTTGCACAGTCATTCTCCTTTTGACGAACGCGCCTTAAGCACGCGATGCACGGAGATATAGATGATTGCCGGTTTCAGGCGTTCTGCCGGTGAGCGTCTGCCTGCCGTCCCCGGCGGCCTTGTGCCGCCGGAACGGGAAGTTCAGCGTGAGCAGCGAAAAAATCAAAGAAAAAGTGCGGCGCGAGGCGTGGCCGGTTCGGCCTGACCTCGCGCCATTCCTTTTGCTTGTCA
>CAIOST010000298.1 GCA_903861045.1 uncultured bacterium
GTCCCACACGTTGTCGTCTACGCTTCGTCGCAAGACTTTGTCGAGAATGCTCTCGGCCAGCCATACCTCAGCACAAAAGGGGCTTTCCTGCCCGCGCTATACCCGATACCCGGCTTCTCAACCCATCCCGATCACATCCAGACTCATACAATTTCCCCTCACAAACCCGGAAGCGCCCAAAGGTGTGACAATAGAAGCCTAAATCAGATGGCCGCTGGTGATCACTGACGTTGGACGTTGCGCATGTGGCGTTATAATCGCGGCCCTCGGCCCGGGGGCGGGCCGGGGCTACTACCGAGCGATTACGCGGGCGAGGCGTGCCCGCTGTTCCGGCAAGGCCGTCGTCAGGGCCTGGCAGGCGGCTAGTTCGAAGTCGGCGAAATGATTTGCCACAGCTCCTCAAACCCCTCCACCACCCAAGTCGGCGCCACCGACGCGGCGGCGAGATCCTCGCGCCGCGAGACGCCTGTAAGGATCAGCGCCGTAGGCATACCGGCGGTCGCGCCGGCCGGGATGTCGGTGACGAGGTTATCGCCGACGGCGAGGGTCTCCTCAGGGCGCGTACCCAGCATGGCGAGCGCCATGTCCATAATCAGCCGCCCCGGTTTGCCGATGACTAGGGGGGCTTGCCCGCTGCCGGCCTCGACCGCAGCCACGATCGCGCCGGTGCCAGGCATCACACCCGTGGCGAGCTTGAGCGCCCGATCCGGGTTGGTGGCGACAAAACGGGCGCCCGCACCAATCAGCGAGCAGGCGCGGGCGAGTTTCTCGTAAGTGAAGTTGCGATCCAGCCCGACGATCACATAGTCCGGCCGCTCTTCACAGATCGTGAAGCCAGCCTCGGTCAGCGCCTGCAGCAGCGCAGCCTCGCCAATGCAGAAGGCGCGGCCGGGCGGCAGCACGCGCGCCGTGGCCTGCGCGGAGGTCAGCACATCAGCCGGGCCACAAGGCATGCCATAGCCGCGCAACTGTTCCGCCACCTCTGCCGGCGTGCGATTGGCGCGGTTGGTCACAAACAGACAGCGAATCCCGGCCGCGTGGCAGCGTGCTACAAAAGCGGAGGCACCGGGCACCTCGGCCTGGCCGAGGTACACGGTGCCATCCAGATCCAGAATTACGCCCCGGATCATTTCAGCATGAATTCCACCACCGGAATCACCGTCTGGGGCGGCTTCTGCGGTAGCGTAATGGCCAGCGCCGTGGCCGAAATGCCACAGACTTCCGCGCGTTCCTTCTGCCACTCCTCCAAGCCGCGCAGGGCGACCTCGGAGCCGTCGTGCATCAGTTGGGCATACGCCACGGGCGGCATCCCTTCGATGTAGACGTTCTTGTACGGCCAGGCGAAGATGTGCAGATAGATCCGCCGGGTCTGCGGGTTATAGGTCAGGCGGCAGTCGGGCGGACACTTGATCCCTTCCGGCGCGGCCGTGCAGCCATGGATGGCGCGGCTGTGATAGCGCATCCACGCCGCATAGGCCTCGAGCCGCTCCACGGCGCGGTAATCAAACAGGCCGCGCGAGGTGGGCCCGACGTTCATCAGCAGGTTGCCCCCCTTGGCCACGCAATCCACCAGCGTGCGAATCAGCTCCTCTGGACCGCGCCAGCTCTCCTCATCCCGGTTATACCCCCAGGAGCCGGAGAAGGTCTGACAAGCTTCCCAGACCACCGGCTGGCCGTCCTTCATCAACTGCTTGCTGGGCTGGAACTGCTCAGGCGTGACGACATCGCCCACGCCGGGGAGGTCCAGCCGGTCATCCACAATCACATCCGGCTGCAGCTTGCGCACCATTTTGATGAGCTTCTCGGACTCCCAGTCATTGCGCCCCTTGCCATCTTCGCCGGGGTAGGAGAAGTCGAACCAGAGGATATCGATCTTGCCGAACTGGGTTAGCAGTTCCTTCACCTGCTGGCGCATATACTCGGCGTATTTGCGCACATCGCGTTTCTTGGCCTGCTCGCGGGCCTCCTTGTCATCACGCTGCGGGTGGATCTTATCGATCGGGAACTCCGGGTGATGCCAATCGATGAGCGAGTAATAGAGCCCGACGCGGATCCCTTCCGCGCGGAAGGCCTCGATCATGGGGCGCAACAGGTCCTGGCCGCAGGAAGTCTTGGTGGCCTTGTAATCGGTATGCTTGGAATCCCAGAGGCAGAATCCTTCGTGGTGCTTGGTGGTGATGACGAAGTACTTCATCCCCGCCTCGCGGGCCAGGCGCGCCCACTCCTTGGGGTTGTACAGATCGGGATTGAAGTAGTCGAAATACTTCTGGTACTGCTCGGTCGTGGTGCGTTCCCAGTTGCGGATCCACTCATGCCGCGCCGGCATAGAATAGAGGCCCCAATGGATAAACATGCCGAACCGTGCCTGGGTGAACCAGGAGGTATCCCCCTGCCCATACGGCGCTGCCGCCGTCTTCGCCACCACCGCTGCCGTCTTCTTAGCCATGGTTATTGCCTTTCATCACGCGTTGCCACCAGCGCGACCCGCCCCGCCCTGGGGCGTGCCGCCAAAAGACTGCTGTTGCGACTTGAGTTGGGACGACTGCCTCAGCCTGCCGTTCCGTCCACAACAAGTGCTGATGTTATACCACACCTGTGCCGCGTTTCGTAGCGGATTTTCGCAAAGGGGCGCGAGGGGGGAGTGGCTCAGGGGGGGGGTCGGAACTTGTTTCTGATGGTGGCGTTGCTTTTCGACCCCGAAAGTCGTGCCATGAAACCGTGTCCGCTCGGAAAGGTATAGCCGGGTGGCGGGGCGGACTTGGATGAGCCTGCCCGGAGAACCGAGGGGCGCCGATGTGTACGCGAGGTTGCCAGATGCTCCGCGACCGCGTGGTACAGCGGTCTATCCCATGCGCGGTGCGGCCTATATGCGCGCTCGCTCATGCTGCAAGTATAGCGCGGCATGCCCGTACCCAGCAACTCCAACCCCGGTCCAAAGGGTTCAGGGTTCCGGTGCCACAGCTTGTAATCCAGCCACCAGGCTGCTAGGATGAAAGGCATGCGCGTTGCTCGTAACAGTCTGGAGGTCGCGGATCTGCACGGCCAATCTGATGACCAATACTGGCGCGATCAGGACCCGCGTCAACGTGTTCGCGCAGTGCAAATCAACCGGGAGGTGGCTTTTGGGCGAGCACGTTCTTCCCGCCGACTTCAGAGAGTTCTTGAGGTTGTTGACCGACGCGGGCGTTGAGTACCTGTTGATTGGGGGCTATGCCGTCGCTTACCACGGATACCCTCGGACGACGGCCGACATGGATGTTTGGGTGGCCATCTCGCCGGAGAATGCCACCAGGCTCGTGGACGTCTTTCGCCAGTTCGGCATGGCGGACCCGAACGTGACGCCCGAGCTGTTCCAGCAACCCGGCAAGATTATTCGCATGGGCATACCGCCCATGCGAATTGAAGTGCTGACGGAAATCGACGGGGTCTGCTTCGCCCAGTGTTTTGATGCCCGCGAAGTCGTCACGCTTGACGGCCAGAAGGTCAACCTGATTTCGCTGGCGCACCTTCGGAAGAATAAGAAGGCTTCCGGACGGCACAAGGATCTGGACGATCTTGAACACCTGCCGAAACGGCAAACTAGGCCGTCCCTTCGTACTTGGCGCGGCGCGCTGCAACGGCCATGATCCACGCGAACCAAGCGATGCACCCACAGTCGTAGCAAGGCTTGGGGCATTCTAAGGTGCAGGCCGCTGGTGATCGCTGGCGTTCGCAAAAGAAAATTGATCGGTTCACGAAGGCCGTCGAAAACGGCAGGCACCATTCAAACGTTTGCTGGGGCGCTCAGCGGAATACTTTGACAGGATTAACAGGATTTTGCAGGATTGCTGTTGGTACTAACCATCGAGGCGCCACCGGCGTGCAAAAAATGGCGCAATTGTTGAAATCAAGGGCGCTCATCTGGAAAGTCATGGGTTAGGTCAGGGCCGTGACAGGCACAAACATGCAAGTCCTCAACCAAAAGATCGGCGTCAAGTTGACCATCGCGGTGGGAGCCACAGCCCTCGTCACGATCAGCATCTTTGCCTATATCAACATCCATGCGCAGCGGCAGAACCTCCTGACCGAGGTGGAGCGCCATGCCTTGCAGATCTCCGACGCGGTGAAATCCAGCACCGAATACGACATGCTCCTCAACGAGCCGCACCGCATCCGCGAGACGATCCGGCGTATGGGCCGGAGCCCAAGCATCGCCCGCATCCGCATCATCAACAAAACCGGCGAGATTACCTATTCCTCCGACGCGGCCGAGGTCGGCAAGATGCTCCACAAAAACGAAGAGAGCTGCTACGCCTGTCACTCCCGGGACCGTCCGCTGGAACACCTCAACACCAAGGAGCGCACGCGGGTTTTCCGCCATACGGCCGACGGGCCGCGCATCCTCGGGATCATCAACCCCATCTATAATGCGCCAGCCTGTGCCAGCGCCGCAAAGAATGCGAGGCCGCCCTCTCCACCAGCCTGAAGCTCGACTTCACCCGCGAGGCCCACTCGTTGGTCCGGGCCGAGGTGCTGAACCCCGTCGCGCGCATCCTCTGCGTGGACGACGAGGACGTGATCCTGGACAGCTTCCGCAAGATCCTCGTGCCAGCCGGCTTTTCGGTGGACACGGTCCGCACCGGCCAGGATGCCCTGGGTCTCATCCAGACCCACGCCTACGACTTCGTGTTCACGGACCTGCGGATGCCGGCCATGGACGGCCTGGATGTCGTCAAGTCTGTCAAACATTTGCGGCCTGACATAGACGTCGTCGTGATCACAGGGTTCGGCACCGTGGAAACAGCGGTAGAGTGCATGAAGTTCGGCGCCCTGGACTACGTGCAAAAACCCTTCTCCGAGACCGAACTGCTGGAGTTCACGCGGCGGGTGATCATCCGGCGGCAAGATCGCATCCAACAGCAGTTGCAACCGGTTATCGAGGTTCTGCATCAGGCCGATCCGGAGCGTGTGCATGCCCAGGGGTTCTCGATTCCGGGTGGCGTGCTGATTGCCCCTGGGCACAGTTGGGTTTGCCTGCTGCCCAACGGCACCCTGCGCGTCGGCCTGGACGACTTCGCGCGCAAGCTGATCGGCCGGGTGGAGACTGTGGACTTCCCGCAGGTCGGCACGACCGTCCAAGCTGGCCAACCACTCTTCGCCGTGCGCCAGAAGGGGCGCGTGGCACGGTTTCCAGCACCTGTCAGCGGCCGGATCAGCCGGCTCAATCCGGCCCTGCGCCTGACAGGTAGCGGCTTAGAGGTCACCCCTTACGGCCGGCATTGGATCTGCGAGATGGAGAGTGAAACCCTGGATACGGAACTCCCCGCGCTGAAAATAGGAAAGGCCGCGGTGGCCCTGTTCCAAGAGGATCTCACCAAGGCCCGCGTCTTCCTGCAGGAGCTGACCCGGAAGGAATCCGCCGCGAGACTCCCAGACCAACCGATCTCTATCGGCGAAATGGAACAGCTCACAGATGCACAGTGGGCACAGGCGACCGCGCAATTCTTCGGCGGCGCCAAACCAGCCGATCGCTAGTGCCTGCCTACGGCACCTGCACGCCAATGCGGTAGAAGATCGTGGGCGAGGCCACATTCGTGATGGGCAACGCCGTAACCGTGCCCGTGCCGGCCTGATACGCCCCCAGCGGTAGCCAGTTGGTTGATAAGAGGTTGGTCACATAGAGCACCGCATAGCTGCGATTGGTCAGCGCCGGCGTGAACCAAACGCTATTGGAACGGATTTCCGCGACCTGCAGCACGGAGGTCGCGTTGGTCGGGTCGGTCCCGGCCACGTATTCCGCCCAGTTAACCATGCCATCGCTATCCGCATCCAGCAGCGCGCTGGCGTTGAAGCCGCCATTGGTCAGGCTATACTGCGCCAGCCACCATTGCGGCGTACTGTTGGTCGCCAGCAGCGCACTAAACCAGACTTGTACCGCGCGCGGCAGATCCATGGTGCAGGCCAATTGGTTGCTGGTGATCGCGGCGCCATTAGTCTGGCCGCTCCAGCCCCCCACCGTGTAATAGGTGGCGGGTGTCGCCGTGGCCAGCAGATTACTACCGCGCCCGTACCAGCCAGTCGCAGGCGTGACCGTGCCATTGGTCCCCACCGCCACCTGCCACCAGTAGTTCGTCTGCCAAAGCCACGTCACCGTGGCGGCATTGGTCAGCATCAGCGTCACGTTCGTCGCGCTAACGGGCGTAAAGGCATTTCCCGCCACGGTGGCCCCCACGCAGACATACTGCGTTCCCTCCCCGCCCGTTATCGGCGAGTTGGTGACCCACTGCGACACGGTCGTGCCCCAGTTGGTCACCACCGTACCCGGCGCGGTACCGCTGTAGGCGGAAACTACCGTGCAGGTCAGCGAAGGCAGTGCCACGATCAGCGACACCGTGGCAGGTGTGCTGCTGGTATACCCATCCTGAACCACGAAGGTGAAACTATCCGTGCCGCCATAGCCCACGCTGGCCGTGTAACTGATGGCGCCACTATTGGTATTGAACGACGATAGCGTCCCGTGCAGCGGTAGGCTATTGGTACGGAAGGTGAGCGTATCCCCATCCGCATCGCTGCCGCGCAGCACCAGATTGGTCATCAAGCCAGCCGTGGCCGTAATCGTCTGGTTGCTGGCAAGGGGCGTGGTGTTGGAGCGCCGTGCGTAACCTTTGATGCAAAAGTTGGCAGTGGCAATCAAATTCGCCAAATCATTCCATGTGCTGCCGCTCGAGCTATAATAACTCTGCCCCGCCGCCGCCGTGGCCGCGCTGCTATAGCCAGGCTCCAGATACTCATATGGCTGCGGAAAATTGTGTTCCGGTGTCGTCAACTTCAACACGATCGAGAAGCGTTGTCCGGCCATCACGACCACCGGTGTGTTGAGTGATAGCGTATAATAGCCAGCCGACACACACGTACCGGTCTGACTGGCGGCCAAGTTGCCGCTACGTGGCGCCCCGGCCGAAATCCCCGTGTACACATACAATTCATATGCCGTGTTTTCACTGTTCGCATAAAATCCAACACCGGTAAGCGTCTCATTGGTCACTGCGGTAAATAAATTCGCCCCCCAGCACACGGTGTTTCCAAAACCAACATCACTCACCCATCCCAGGGAATCATACTGATAGATGCGATCGTAGTTGTTCGTGGCCTCGGCATTGCAAAAAGCGACGACCTCATCATACCCAAAGGTGTTGTCATAATAGGAAACATAGAAATAGCCGCTTTCCCCCCAACTTGAGCCCCAACTGTTCTTTACAATGAAGGCCCCATTACCCGCCGGCACGGAATTAAACTTACTTTTATCAAAGGAATCATCCCACCCGACCAGCGTGACGGCATGGTTTAAACTTTCAGCGCCTGTGTACAAATAACTCTTATTGGCGGAATTGTAGTAGACATCGTCATGCCAATAGGTCACATACAAGGCGCCGTAATCCAAGATGGCCTGTTTGATCGCATCGTTAGCCGTGGCGCTAATCCGCGCTGGGATGATCCGCACTTGCTGCACATGCTTGCGCGCACCAAGACCTACCGGACTGCCGCCACTATTCGGATAGGGATCATCCGTCTCATTCACAGGTCCGCCCCAGCGCGTCAGATACGCCATGGACATGAAACTATTGCCGCCATCGTTAAAGCCCCAATCAAAACCAGCCTGATTTACCAGATTATTCTCGGAGAAGTCGTTGGTGCCGGTTGGCATCAGGCCTGACTCCATGGAACCAAAGGTGGCATGTGCCCAACAGGTGCCATTTGGGTTCTGATTCTTGACCGATGTTACCCGACCCAAGGTGCGTAAGTCATACGAGGACGCATACGTCATCGCGGCAGCGCCAAGGGCTTTGGCAGCCGGGACTGATTTCAAATGTGATAGGTCCACCGGAGAAGGGATTAAACCGTAGGCCTGTTCGGCGGCATTGTTGGCAATGGTCTGATAGGCCCTGGGCTTGGCCATATATTCCACAAAGAGAGGATTCAATGGTGCCATCTGCGGCTCTTGCGCCAGCAACAACGAGCCCGCTGCTAGCAAGCACAGCACTACGGACCGCACGGGCATAAGCCCGTGGCTACACCACCAACCGGGTCGCACTGCCTGCCATAATACGCCCATCTGCATGCCTATAATCTTCCTGTTTTGCGGCTGGCATCACAAGCTGAAAACAGCCGGCCAACCCGCTATTTTCATTATGGCAACGGCAGGTCCGGTCTACCTGCCACAATTCGTAAATTTTTACCAATAGCGGCGCTAGCCAGTAGCCCCGGACCGCCCCCGGGCCGAGGGCGGATGGCTAGCCTGAGCCTGTATAAACCTAGACCCGTAACTTGAACTTCCCTTTGGCCTATAATCCACGCGGGGGCAACTTTTTATAACGTGGGACCGCGAAGCCATTTGGAACTGTCCGTGCTGATCTGTTGCACAGTCA
>CAIOST010000299.1 GCA_903861045.1 uncultured bacterium
GCGGGCGACTACACTTTCCTGCTGATCCACCCCAACAGTGTGGCGGCCTCCGTCTGTCATACCATCCGGTGCTATCAGGGCGGCGTCTACCTGGGCGAAGCCTTCTATGCCCAGATTGGCCTCCCCGAGGACCTGCGCTAACGCTTTGCTTTTGAGGAACTCCATGAACGATCCCATACCAACGACGAAACCCTCCCAACGCCGCGCGGCAGACGCCCTCCCGCTGCAGGCTTTCTTTCGCGCATCTCGTAGGCGGCCGCTGGCTGCACTGGTGGCGCTCGGCGTGCTCGCTATCGTATCCGCGATATCGATCGCGCGCGCCGCCTGTAATGCGCCGAATTCCAATGTCTCCTACAACCTGAAGATCAACACCATCACGGTGTTACCGGCGACCGTGGTGGCCGTAGGTGCGAATGTGACGTTCACGGTGGATGTGGGTACTGTTCCTGCCGGCTTTGATGCCTCGGGCCCCCGCAGCTGGTCGCCCTTCTCCTCGCCGTCGGTCATGACCTTGCCCGGCGTCTATACCAACTCCGTGCTGGCCTTGCATGAAGACACGTATGGGAATACCAGCCAGGCGGAGGGTAAGGTCGCATTTTTCGTGGTCGCGGTGCAAACCAATGAATACAGCGACCCGTACTCCGGCGGGTGGGCGAGCATTCCTTCGAATTTGTGCGTCGTCGCCGGCGAAACCGTGAATTTCCGAACCTTGCCGACGCCCGCCGCCTATGGCTGGCCCGCCAACTATCCGACTTGGCAGTTGGATGGCGTGCTTGATAGTGCGGCGGCCGCGACGAATAGTATGGTGCCAGCCAAAGGGCGGCATACCGCCCAGGCGAATTGCGGTAGCTCCTCGCAAACGGTGACCTATGACGCGCTTTATCTGGATATTGCGCCGACCGTCTTGGATCTGGTGGCTAATCGCAATGACACGGCCATGCTTGCGCTGTCTACTGGTTCCTACGCGCCCCGCGGCGTACTGTGGCAGCCTTTGGATGGCCCCGGCCCCTTGTCCGCGCAGAACCCCAGCACGGCCTTTCTGCAGAGCGACTTCGCTTCGAAAATCAGCGGACCGTATCGCTACCAGGCGCAGTCACTGGATTTGCCGCGCTATGCTGCCGGCGAAACGACCGTCAACGTCTGGCGCGTGGAGATCGCCGCGCCGGCGTTGCCGGACCTGGGCAGCGTCTATGCGCAATGGACATTGGCTCCGGATTGCCTGGGAAATTATAACTCGGCGCAGGCCATCACGCACCTCGACGCGACGAATATCCTGGTAGCCATTCCGACCAACGGCACGCACCTCGACCGCGCCAGTTGTAACTGGGAAAACCTCGCGGGCAAAACCAATGTCTGTTGGTCCATTCCGTGGGCCTCGGCCCGCAGCCCCTCCCTCCACCCCTTACAGCCCGACGACATCTACATCGTGGCCACCAACCAGTCGCCAGGCTCGCTGGTTGTGCATGTCTCCGAAAATGTCGGCAAATACGCCATCCTCGCCTGGGCCGAAGACAGCCGCGATGTCACGTTTACGCTGACAAACTCATGGTACCAGGACGATGTGCGCTGGCAGATCGATGGCGCGTATTCCTTTGTGTTGCCGCAGGGATTGCTGCCGGCCACGCCGCAAATTGTGCAACTGACACAGAGCCCTCCTTCAGTGGTGGTACGCGTCTCGCAGCAGGTGGACGGGTTCAGGGTGACGGCGCAATGCACCACGCAGCCGGGCTGTGTAGATGCCGTAGAATTTCGCACCGCCTTTTGCGATGACCCCTGCGGCGCTCCGGACCGGCCGGTTGCGCCGGCCCCGTTTGCCCCGTCCCTGCCTTTTGTCGAGTCGTTCGAATCCAACTGGAAGACGACGGACCTGCTGTCGCCGCCATGGACGATCGCCTCCTCAAATGTCGCTGCGATTAGCTTATGGCAAGGCGAGGGACTGCTGGGCGCCACCCTGACCGGTCCTTTGGCCGGCGCGCCGGCGCTGCCCTTTGCCTTTTCACAGATGGCGGACGCTCACAATTTCGACAGCGTTGCCGCGCTCGCGCTCTATAACCAGATGCTGACGGACCAGCTAGCTTGGCAAGCGTCAGCCGTGGGTGTGATGGATGGCAAGGCCATGGCCGGTAACCCGGCTTTCAACGACGCGCGTGGCACGATCGCCTGCTTGGTCCCCAATCTGCTTTGCGGCTACGACGCCACGCGGAAATGGTCGCAGTATCGACTGGCCGCGCCACCCAACGCGCAACCCGGCGATCGCTTTGGTGCGTCTCTGGCGCTGTGGAATCAGTGGCGCACCTCCTTGCCGGGTGGCGATGCCGGTGCCGTGGCCGCCATCGGCGCGCCCGGCAGCGATCTGGCCGCCCCTAACGCGGGCACCGTCTACGTCGTCCCTGCCGACCATGGCGGCGGCGCAGTTGGCAGCACCTGGGGCGATCTTGTCTGCGAACGACTTGCTACCAACGTCCCCTTGTTGGCGGCTGATGCCGCTGCAGGCGATGCCTTCGGTGCCGCCGTGGCGGTGACCTCCAATCGGTTGGTGGTCGGCGCCCCCGGCAAACTTTTCGGCGGGAACCGCACCGGTGGTGCCTATGTCTTTGACCGTGTCCACGACGCCTGGGTGCCGTCTGGCCGCCTGTTGCCGACGAGCGGCACGGATCAGGCCGGCTTTGGCACGGCTGTGGCGCTGGGCGTGGATGAGATCTTTGTCGGCGCCCCGCAGCAGGACGGCGTTGGCGCGGTCTACGTCTTCCGCCTTTGCAACGGGCAATGGGTATCTGCTGAGCAGCTTCAGCCCCCCTCCCTGCCGGCTAATGCGCGCTTTGGCGCGGCGCTGGCCGTGGCGCCGCCCACCCATCAGGCCAGCCCATCGACCCTGGCCATCGGCGCCCCCGGCCCGACGAATCAGACCGGTGCCGCCGGTGCCGTCTGGTTCTTCCGCCGCCTGAACGACCACTGGCAGTTCGGCGAAGCTCTGACGCTGACCAATGCCAATCGCTGGGGCGAGTCGGTCTCCGGGGGGGATACCTATTGGGCAGGCGCCGGCCTGGGCTGCGCCGCGTTCCTGGAGCAAAAGGGGGTGTTTTGCGGACCGCTGCAGGGACAACGCGGCTGGGAAGTCTCCGACCCCGCGATGGTCGTGGTCCAGACCAACACACTCTGGCAGGGGCGCGCGGCCTTGGAACTGCGCCCCACGTCCAATCAGGTTGCCCGGGCGGGCGTGCGCTTTGACGTCGCCGGTGGCTCGTGTAATCCCTCGCTCGACGGGGGAAACCATGAGTTCTGGTTTGATGTGCGGCTGATTCCCGCGCGGCGGCCACTGGCGGAGATCGCCGCTACGCAACTCGACGAAAATAATTTAACCCCCTTCGCGTTCGATGAGCATGGCCGACTGGTCGTGAAGGATACCGCCGAACGGTATACGCGGCTTGATGGGGCAGGGCACACCAACGTCCTGCACGGTTCCGGCCAGTGGCTGGTGCAGACCAATGCGCTGCCAATCGGTACTTCGGCCTGGACGCGCGTCACCGTCCGTATCCGTCCTAATGGTGCCCTGGGTACCCTGGCCAACGTCTGGGATATCTGGGTGAATGAGCTGCTCGTGGCCGAAGATCTGCCCTTGGTTCGATCACTGTGGGGGTGGGAAAACCCTCGCTTGGGCGTCTTCTTCGACGGCGGCCACCAGCAACCGAGCTTCGTGGATGGTCTCCAAATTTTGGCATGGCAGTCGGACTTGGTTCCGCCCGAACCGTCCATGCTGCGCGCTTTGCCCGTCACCGGCGTCACGGTGTACGATGGACGTCAGACGACCGGCGATTTGCACTATCTGATCACGAAGTTACCCGACCCACACAGCACGTCGTATGGCGGTTCTAACCCCGGCATGGCGGTGGGCACCGGCGTGCTCGGGGCCTATACCATTACCAACTGCTACTTCGGCCGGGACTGGCTCGTAGCCTACATGGATTCCAATCACAATGGCCGCTACGACGCCACCGAGGCTTGGGGTGCCCGCGAGATCATCTGCAGCACCAACCTGACCGTCACCCTCACAGACCCGGATAACGACCACGACGACCTGCCCGATTGGTGGGAAGTCTTATACTGGCTTTCGATCACCAGCGCTATCGGCAACGACGGTGCCAGCGGCGACCCGGATAACGACGGGGTGGCCAATCGCACGGAATATGACCTCTGGCTCATTCCCGTGCAGCGCGATACTGACGGTGACGGCATAGGCGACGGTGCCGAACTCTACCTGGGGTTTGATCCGAGCCTGAACCAACACGCCTGGGGTGCGACGTCGCTGCCGTTCGTCGCAGATTTCGAGGCGCTGGAG
The DNA here is from genome assembly GCA_903861045.1 of uncultured bacterium. Lineage (GTDB taxonomy): Bacteria > Verrucomicrobiota > Kiritimatiellia > RFP12 > CAIWXQ01 > CAIWXQ01. The sequence goes on from CAIOST010000299.1 coordinate 4,337, forward strand.
GTCGTCGCACCCACGAACACGGGTGTAACCTTCAGGCGGTACATCCCCACGGTCGGTCCCGGCTATCACTACCGCCCCGCCGTAGTCTACGAAGACTACTTCGCAATACCGCTCCTCCTTGCCACCCCGCCGCCCCCTCCTACCAACGCCCTAAGCCCGGCCGCCTTCTACATCAATGCCGCTGGTGCTATCGTAGTCTGGAATGGAAATTCGGGCGCCTGGCAACCTCTAGGCAATCGCCCGGTGACGCCGGGTCGCTGGACGCGCTTCACGCTGCGCTACACCTACGGCGCCACCGCCACGAATGCCTGCCACTGGGCGTTGTGGCGCGACGGTGTGCAACTGGCGGCCAATCTGGGCTTCGCCTTTCCCATGCACGAGTACGCCGTCTTTGCGCAGTATGTCCCCCAAGCCTACACCGGCCGCTTCGACGACATCATCGTCACCGCCAGCACCAACGCCCTGGCCCCCTTGTGGGATGCCGATCACGTTTTAGAAATACCGGCCTTCGACGCCGATAGCGACCAAGATGGTCTCCTGGACCGCGATGAGGTCCTCATCTACCACTCCAATCCGCGCAGCACCGACACTGACCACGACGGTCTCGCCGATTTCTATGAAGCTTTCATCAGCCACTCCTCCCTTAACCGCGCCGACACCGATGGCGACGGAATCAGTGACTATGATGAGGTGTTCGTCTATGGTACCAATCCCAGTTCCGTGGATACGGACGCCGATGGTCTGGTTGACGGGCATGACGGCGTGGTTACTACAAACCGCTACGCGTTGTTGTTCCCGGGCCACGCCTGGATGGATCGGCATCGTGCTGGCTTCGTGGATGGCGAGCTCGATTCTGGCACTTCCGCAGTCTTGGCGGATAGCGATGGGGATGGCGTGCCGGATGCCCAGGAATTGGCACTGGATTTGAATCCGCTCCAAGCCGAC
>CAIOST010000300.1 GCA_903861045.1 uncultured bacterium
CCGCCAAGAGCGAGGCGCGCGGCAACGGCCAGTCGGAACTCTTCAACGAAGCAGAAGCCCTGGCTTCTGCCGGGCCGATGGCCGAAGAAGTCCCGGTCGAATCCGGCATTGAGATTGCCGGGCATACCCGCCAGAAGCGCGGCCGCAAGCCCCTCGATCCGGCCCTGCCACGGGAGATCGTTCGCCATGAATTGCCGGAGTCTGAACGGCGCTGTCCCAATGACGGGAAGGCGCTGGTGGAAATCGGTGTCGAGATCAGCGAACAACTGGACATCATTCCGCAGCAGGTCCGCGTTATCCAGCATCATCGCGTCAAATACGCCTGCCCGTGTTGCGATCAAGGCATCAAACTGACCCCGGTGCCGGCGCGGATCATCCCCAAGGGACTGCTCACCGAGGCCGCGTTAGCGTGGGTGGCCACCTCCAAATACCAGGATTCGCTGCCGCTCTACCGGCAGGCGGCATTGATTGGGCGTTTCGGCGGTGATCTGTCACGCAATACGCTGGCCGGTAGCATGGTCAAGGTCGGTGAAGCGGTACAACCGATCATCAATCTGCTGCGCGATCACTTGCTCGATTCCGAGTTGGTGTTTGGCGACGAGACCGTGCTTCAGGTGCTCAAGGAGCCTGGTCGAGCAGCACAGACCAAGAGTTATCTGTGGGCGCAGATGAACGGCACCGGGCCACCGGTGCGCTTGTTCGGCTATGCCCCGGGTCGTGGCGGAACCCACGCCGAGCAGCTCTATGCCGGAATCCGCGAAGGCGCGGTATTGATGTCCGATGGCTACGAAGTCTACAACGGCATCGCGAAATCGCATCGCCTGGTTCATCTCGGGTGTTGGGCCCATGCGCGGCGTTACTTTGTCGAGGCGGAAGCGGTCCTCCCTAAGTCCGCCCGCACGCCGGATCAACTGACGACGCAATTTATTGCGGCGATCGCCCGGCTGTATGCCGTGGAGACGAGGGCCAAGGGTAAAACGGTGGATGAACGCGCCCTGCTGCGCGACGCATTGAGCCGGCCCATCCTCGCCGAGATTCAGCATCTGCTGGTAACGCACCGGCACAGCGTGACACCGGGCAGTCTGTTGGGCAAGTCGCTGCATTATCTTGAAGCGCAGTGGCCGAAGCTGATCCGGTATGTCGAGCACGGCGCCTGGCCCATCGACAATAATCTGTGCGAGAACGCGATCCGACCGTTTGTCGTGGGGCGGCGCAATTGGCTCTTCGCCGATACGGTGGCGGGCGCCAACGCCAGTGCGAACCTGTACTCGCTTATCGAGACCTGCATGGCCAACGGCGTGGATTCGTATCGCTACTTGGTCGCTTTGTTCAAAGCCTTGCCTCTGGCAAAAACGGCGGATGATTACGAGCGACTCTTGCCGTGGCAACTAGCCCTGGGCGTTTGAGTTTCTCCTCCCCCGTTCTCTTACTCCATTTTCCTTGCCTGTGGGGTGACGCGGTTTATAGACCGCATACGAAAAATTTCCCTAAAGTTTTTGAAGTGCCGACCGTTTACCGCAGTAGAGAAAAAATATTTTCGAAAATTACGCTCGTTCGTTCAAAAGCTGGTAGTTTATCG
>CAIOST010000301.1 GCA_903861045.1 uncultured bacterium
ACGGGCGACCTGCCGGTCGCGGCACCCACGGGCGACCTGCCGGTCGCGGCACCCACGGGCGACCTGCCGGTCGCGGCACCCACGGGCGACCTGCCGGTCGCGGCACCCACGGGCGACCTGCCGGTCGCCCGTACACCCCGCCTATTCCCCAAATCCCTGGGTGCCTTCATCGCGGGGTATAAGGGTGCCGTGGGTAAGCGCATCAATGAAAGGAGGCAAAGCCCGGGCGCGGTGGTCTGGCATCGCAATTATTGGGATGTGATCGTGCGGGACGAGCAGGCGCTGGCCCGTATCCGCGAATACATCCGGTGCAATCCGCAGAACTATCATGACGTTATGCAGAGTGCAGAACCCGGCTATTTGGGAAACCGGGCCTTGATGGAATTGTCCAAAGTTGGTTTCCTCGCATCGCGCGGTGTTGCCACACTACCCGGCAACTTGCCGGCGAAACCTGGCGAAGCAATCCTTTCCGGCTTTCTTTCACCCATGGAGCGGGCGGTCTTCAAAGCGGGGTTGGCACAACGAACGCCTCTGATCTGGGTGAAACCGTGGGGGTTGCACGACGGCGCAGACGCGCCCTCGATACAAAACGCTTTGATGGAAGACCGTCTGCTCATTGTTTCGCCATTCGATCATGCGATCGAAGCCCCCAGCGCCCGCCGCGCGATCTGGTGCAACCAGTACGTACTGGCTCACTGCAACCGCATGGTGATCGGACATCTCTATCCCGACGGGATGCTGGCATGCATTATGTCCGAGGCAGATTCCGAATTAGAGATCGCATACCTATGATGATAGCCATCGCTACTTTCCGGTGAGCCGCACAGGCAAGGCGCATGGACCGGTGTTCGGCGGGGGGGACGGTGCGACAACCAGCCTGCGGCTGCGGCGGGTCCGGCGGCCCCGCCCTACCTCCCATGCGTGGTTCATGCACCTGAACCCTGACCCCTCGCGCAGCGGCCAACCCAAAACCCAGCACCCGACCTCGGGCGCATGACGACTAAATCGAACCGACAAAAAAACACATGCTTTGGTCACTTTCGGCAATGGCGTAATCTCCGGGTATGCGGCATAGTCATCCCCATGTGCCAGCGGTGTCGTGCAAGTGCTAGGACATACGGGTGGCGCGCTGGGTGTAGACCGGGAAGGAGCTTATCATGCGGAACCAAACGGACCGGACGATTCTACGTGAGTTGGCTGCGCGCGTGGCCGAAATCGCCGCCTTGCCTATCCAGGCGGAGAAACGGGCGCTGTGGCGCAAGCTCAATGCTCGGAAGCCAGAGCGGCCCATGGTGATGATCGACCAGATTTGCTGGAACGAGATGAACGTCAACGAGGAGTTGACGCTGCACTGTCAGGATCCGGAGTGCCGTAATTACGAGGAGTTCCTGCGGCAAACGCTTTTCCAGTGGAGACATTTTCCGGTGGACATGGTGGTGGAACCATTCATCCAGGTGCAAAAGGCGGTTCACAACACGGGATTCGGCGTGGGGGTCAAGGAACAGGTTGCGGTGACGGACCCCACCAGTTCCATCGCCGGACATCTCTTTCTCAATCAATTCGAGAGGGACGAAGATCTTGAGAGGGTCAAGATGCCGGTCATCACGCACGATGTTGCTGAAACAGTCCGCCGGTTGGAGGTTGCGCATGAGTTGTTTGATGGCGTCATGGGCATTGTCGAGCAGGGGTGCGATCCCGGCTACATGACCATCTGGGATCCGATCAGCTTCTGGATGGGTGTGGAGGGTGCCCTGTACGGGTTGGTGGATCGTCCCGAATTCATGACGCGGCTTGTGAATCGCGTCGTACAGGGCCAACACCTCTTGTTAGATCAACTGGAGGCGCAGGGATTACTTTGCCACCCGCAACCGCTGGTGCACTGCGCAGGTGCCTGGACGGACGATTTGCCGGCTCCGGGATTCGATCCCGCCCGGACCCGCGCCAAAGACCTTTGGATGTTCAGTATGGCGCAGATGTTCTCCACCGTTTCGCCGGATATGCTGGATGAGTTCGAGATCGAGCCGTGTATGTCGCTTTTCAGGCGCTTCGGTCTCGTCTACTACGGTTGTTGCGAACCGCTCGACAAGAAGATGGCCCAAGTGCGCAAGATTCCGAATCTGCGCAAGGTCTCCATGAGTCCGTGGGTGGATGAGGAAGTCGGCGCGGCGGAGATCGGAGGGGATTTTGTGTATTCGCGCAAGCCTAATCCCGCGCTTTTGGCATGGCCGGATTTTCGTGAGTCAGCGGTGCGTGAGCACCTGCAAGCATCGGTCAGCGCGTGCAAGCGGCACGGCTGTCCTTTGGAGTTGATTCTCAAAGATATCAGCACGGTCAAATACGAACCGCAGCGGCTATTTGCCTGGGCGCGGATTGCTATGGAGGTTGTGCAGGGATAGGGGGCATGGGTGTCGTATTTGCAATTACGCATTGCCGGGCAACAACCCGAAGGGCACTCTTAGTCCTTACCGCTTAGTCGCTTACACTTAGTCCCCTCACTTAGTCACGGCCTGCTCGGCACGCGCCTTCCTGTCGCCAGCCTGCCGCGGCGGCGGGTCCGGCGGCCCCGCCCTACCTCCCATGCGTGGCTCATGTACCTAAACCCTGCCCCCTGCCCCCTCGCTTGGCGGCCCTCGGCTCAGCTACGGATTTCGCGGATGGCGCGGATTTTGTTTGGTTAAGCCAGCCATTGTCACCCCACACTCCCAATCCGCGAAATCCGCGCTATCCGTAGCTGAGAATTTCCGTCGGAGTTGGTAGCTGTTTGAAGGCTGCTTACCGATTTCGATGGCCTGCCTGTCACCGGCCGGCGGCGGCGTACCACCTGCCACACATTCGCGGCCATGCGCGTGCATTAGCGGTTCATCCTCCGGTGGTAGGCGGACGACCGGCCACGCGCTCAAACTCCCCCACCGGCCCTGCGACCACCCGGAAGAGCGGATGCGGCCGCGGGATTTTGCGCGCCGCGACGGCCGCCAATAACGCGGGGCTGCGCCGGGCCAGCTTCGTTTTCAAGTGTTGCCACTCGTACAAGAGCTGGCCACGGGTCTCCGGGATACGGCTACGAACCCGGCCGGCGCTGATCTTCGCGGCGTCAAAGGCGTAGCCGCGCCGCGCGGCTTCGTGCTGCACCGCTGCCAGATAGGTCGCTATGGCTGCCACCGGGTTGCGCTGTTGCCGAAAGCGATCGAGTTGCGGGTGGTTCCGATACCCCTTGGTCTTCCCCAGTAAAACAGCCTGCGCCAGCAGCCCCTCCCGCCAGAGCGCCAGCAGCCCCTGCCGATCCAGATAACGCGGATGTATGGTCCAGATGCGCATGGTGCCCTCACTCGTTGCCCCACATTTCACGAGGCAGGGGGCATGGTATCGGCTCGGCCTATAGCCGTCAACCGGGCGCCACCGTCTGTTTCCCCTACGCCGCAGCTTGACGCTCCGCGTGTAATCTGTTTAATTCTGTTGAGCCATGCCAAACCTACACGTTGCTTTTCTGGGTCCGGAAGGGACGCACTCGCACGAAGCCTGCCTCCGTCGTTTCGGCCCACGTTTTACCCCCCACCCTTGCCGCTCGTTCCGCGAAGCACTGGACACCCTGGCGACCGTGGACGCCGCCCTGATCCCGGTCGAGAACTCCGTCGAGGGGCCGGTCACGCAGGCCCTCGACCTGCTGGCCCAGCGCCCCCGCATCGTGGTGCAGGAAGCCTTCGACATTCCGATCCTCAACCATCTGGCCGCACGCCCCTCGGTCAAAGACCTGACCAAGGTGCGTACCGTCTACAGCCACCCGCAGGTGCTGGGGCAGTGCGAGCAGTGGCTGCGCGGCCACCTGCCACAAGCGGACCTCGTGCCCGTCGCCAGCTCCGCCGAGGCGACCCGTCGGGCCGCCGCCGAACGGCAGGTGGTCGCGATTGCCGGCCAGAAGGCGATTGAGATCCATGGTCTGCGCGTGCTCGCCCAGAACATTCAGGACATGCCCCACAATGCCACGCGCTTTCTGGTGCTCACCCCGCCGGACGGCGCGCGCACGGCGCTGCCGCCACGCAAACAGGCCGGCCGCCCCAAAACCCGCACGCTCCTCTACCTCATCCTGCACAATCGCCCAGGCGCCCTGCTGACCGCCCTGAAACCGTTTGATCGCCACGGCATGAACCTGACATTCATCCAGAGCCGGCCGATCACCGGCCGCGCCTGGGACTATGGCTTCTTTATGGAAGTGGACGCCGCCATGGATACGCCGGCCTTCCAGCGTACGCTGCGGGCCTTGGCCCGACAGACGCAACTCTGCCGCGTCATCAGCTCCTACGCCTGCTATGGCTTGAGCAACGGCAAAACTCGCCGGGTATAAGCATGCATAACCGACTGAACGAACTGCGCGCACAAGTCTGCGTTATTGACCGGGAGATCGTCGCCGCGCTGGCGCAACGCCTGCCATGTGGTGCCAGCACGGCGGCCGATGCCTGTGCCAGCACCACGGATGACCGGCTCCAAGCCCGTTTGCGTGCCGAATACGCGCAGCAGGCCGCCACGATCTTTGTTATCCCTGCCCCCGCCAGCACCGCCGCGATCCGCGAGGCAGCGGACCGTGCCGTACTCGCCGCGATCCGGCGGCGGCTGGATATTGCCCTGCAGATCGCGGCGGCCAAAGCGGCCGGTGCCATGCCACGTGTGCGCGACCTGGCGGCCGCGCAGGATCCCGCCGCGCTGGAAGCTGCCATCACCCAACCCGACGTGGAAGAGCAGGTCATCGCCCGGGCCGCGGACACCGCGCGCGCTTTGCTCGCCGCTGCCCCCCTCCCAGCCGCCTTCCCGGAGACCGTGGCAACCCTCTACCGCGACTGGATTATCCCCCTCGCCCGCCGCGTGCAGGTCGAGGAACTCCTGGCACAGGCGCAAGGAAACACTCACTCCATCTGCCGCAAAGCCGGATAAGCCACGAGCAACCAAGCCGCAAAGAGCAGCCCGGCCCCCCCTGCCACGAGCACGGTCGTGGGCGCGCTGATCGCAGCGGCCAGGTGGCCGATCATGAGCGCGCCCATCGGCATCGCACAGTAGAAGATCAATCCGTAGAGGCTCATGACCCGCCCGCGCAACTCATCCGTCACATGCGTTTGAATCAGCGTATTGAGCGCGTTAAGGCTCACCATGAACCCCCACCCGGAACCGCAGAGCGCCAGCAGCGCCAGCGGCATCGTCCGAACCAACCCGAAGATCACGACAAACGCAGGAAACACTAGCATCCCCACCGCCACCATCGTCCCCTTGCGAATCCGCCGGCCCAACACCGCCACCATCAGCGCCCCGAGCATCGCCCCCAACCCGCGGGCGGACTGCAACCATCCGTTCGTTTGCGCATCGCCACCGAGGATGTCCTTGGCCCACACCGGGATCAGCGTCAGAAACGAAATGCCCAGCATCGTCGCCACACCGGTGATCACGATCATGACGCGAATGACCGGATGCGCGGCCGCATACCGGACGCCCTCGAACACGGCTGCCACGGCCGAACCACCCGTCGCGTGCCCCGGCCCCACCAGCCCCCGCATCGCCCCCAGCGCCACGATGCCCCCGAAATAGGAGATGCCGTTGACGACAAAACACCACCCCGGCCCCCCCTTGACATAGAGCAGCCCCGCCAGCGCCGGACCGATCGCCATCGCCACGGTAAACAGCGTCGAGTTCAGCGCGATCGCATTGGGCATATCCGCCGGATCAACGAGCTCCCGCACAAAAGCCTGCCGTGCGGGCACATCGAAGGCCGTGACCATACCGGAAAGCCCCGCCACCAGCAGGATATGCCAGGGCCGGATCATCCCGCTAAAGCACAATCCCGCGAGCAACATCGAAACGAGCATCGCGGCCCACTGGCATAGAATCAATAACCTGCGCCGCGGCATCCGATCCGACATCACGCCACCCACGAGCATCAGGAAGAGCTTGGGCGCACCGGCAGCAAAAGCCGCATAGCCCAGATACGCCGGCGAATGGGTCAAGTCATAAATCAGATACCCCTACGCCGTCATCTGCATCCAGACACCAGCAGCGAGATGGACTGCCCAACGAACCAGAGCCGGAAGTTACGGTGCTTCCACGCCGCACCTGCTGAAAATAGTTCGTTCATCATCCTCACATTTCAGCCACGCGGGCGCACACCACGTACCATCCTTGGCACGATCACACCGCAGCACGACCCTCGCAACCAGCACCAAAAATACCATAGTGGGCGGCCCCGGACCACCCCACGACGCGCTACCACATTATTTATTATCGGCTGGCGCAATCCCGTAGTTATTAGGCAAGCCTGTTCAATCCCCAACACACGCCTGAGCCCGTCCTGTTCCGGCTGCACGTTTGGCAGCGCGCTGAACGACTCTGTCTGACTGGTGCGTACCGCGCGCAAGGGGCCAAGGCCTGCCGGCAGGCCCGCCAGCGCGACCACACGACTCCGGCCGAAATTGGCAATGTGCAGACCTTGATTGCTCCAACATAGCGTCCTACTCCTTCGTTCAGCAGAGGGTTCGGGGTTCGGGGTTCGGGTGGCGTTTCCGGCCTGAACCCTGACTCCCGGCGTTTTCATGGGTTTTGCAAGAGCCTCATAAACCTCACACCGGTTCCACCAGTGCCGCGAAGCGCCAGGGCGGACAGGGCAGCCGGAGTTCCAGCGTGCCGCCGGGCCCCGGCGTCATGACGTGGTCCTGGCCGGAAATCAGGTCCGTAAGCCGATCGCTCTGGAAGAAGCCCGCCTGGAAGCGCAGGTGCGCCTGGGCGTGCTGCTCCTGAAAGAAGACATAGAGCATGCGCCGCCCCTGGCTCATGCCGTGCTTGGTGTAGAGGAAGGCGTTATCCGTCGGCAGCGGCTCGACGATCTCAACCTCCAACTTCACCCCGGCCGTGCGCACCACCCAGGCCACGAAATCCTCGAACCCCGGCGTGTTCTTAGCCCGGTAGGCCTCGCCAAGATAGGCACCCGCCAGCACGACCCTCCCCTTGCCAACCGGGACCTCCAGCAGCAGCGCGCCGTCCGCATGCTCGGCCAGCACCCGCCCGCGCCCCCGCTCCAACGGCGTGATCCATTGCGCCAACCCCATCGTGCAGGGCGCGCCGTCCAGTTCGGCGGCAACCAGCTCGCCGGGCAACTGGCGCCGGCCGACCTCGGCCACGCCGGTCAGTCGCGCCAGCATCCGCTCGGACGGGTAACGGTAGATGCCCTGCGGCGTAAACGCGCCGCACTCAGATTCCGTGACCACGGTGCCGCCCCGCTCCACAAACCGCGCCAGCGCCTGCTCCACCGCCGGCGAGAAGACCAGCATGCGCGGCAGGAAGATCACCTGCAAATTGTCCAGCGCGTCGAGATGCTCCTCCTCGACCGCGATAAACGGGATGGATTTTCGCACCAGCGCGCGACAGTAGCCGTGGAACGCCTGGGCCACCGCGCCGGCATCCCCGGCCTGGGCCTGCTGGAGGTAATAGCTCTGGGGACTGAACAACACCCCCACCGTGGGCGCCGATGGCTGATAGCCGTCCAGCAGCGCCTGGTTCCGCGCAATGACCTCGCCGGTCATCCGCATCCCCGCCAGGCGCTCCTCAGCCAGGCCATCGAGCCCGATCACCCCGTAGCCGCCGGATTCGCACCCGAACACCTCGTCACGCCAGCACCAGAACAGGATGGTGTCCGCGCCTGAAGCGAGCCCGTTCCAGACCCAGCGCTGCTGGGAGAGCGCATCCACCGGCTGGTGAACCTGGAACCCTTGCGAGGCGCGCCCCCCCTGCAGTTCGCTAAGCCAGACCTTCTTACCGCGGGCCGCGCTCTTGACCAGATCGATGCGCAGACCGAAATCCGCGTCGTCCATGCCGAGCCACTTCGGGAAGCTGGAGCAGCCGACGCCGTCCAGGTGATCCGCAAAGGCCCAGTCGTTGCCCCGGTCCAGGGGTGTGGGGTTCCAAGCCAGTTCGCTGCACGGACAGGGGCCGTGCAACGTCACCGGATGCTGCGTGTCAATCGCCCGGATGACATCAAAGCGTTTTGCGCCCAAGCGGTTGGCGCGCGCCGTCAAGAAGTGCGAGAAAGCCATCATCTCCGTGTAGGGATGGGCGGCGCCCTTCCCGGGCAGCACTTCGTCCCAGCCACCGTAGCGCCGCTGCCAGGCCCGATTGAGCCCATCCAGGGAGCCGTACTTCTCTTCGAGCCACGCGTGAAACGCGCGGCGGGTATGCGCGCAGTGGCAGACGGTGCCGTCAGCGTCCTCCCGCCAGCGCGTCTCGTTCCAGCAATCCCAGCCGCGCAGGTTCGGCAGCTTCGCATAGCGCGTGGCTGTGGTGGCGAGAAATGCAGCCATGCGTTCCCACACGCCCGGGTGGTCCGTGCAACCGCCCGGCGTCAGCCCGAAATGACACTCACCGCGGTTCTGGCTGACCTGCGTGTGGCCGAACTGGTTGACCATCTCGCTGCCGGGCACTTCCCGATGGATCCAGTAGGGCTGGATCTCGGCGATCGTGCTGAGCACGACGCCCAAGTCATGCTTGCCGGCAATCTCCACCAGCCGGTCATAGTCGTCGAACTGGAACTGCCCGGGCTTGGACTCGACCCACGACCACAGGATCCACAACTGCACCGTGTTCAGCCCCGCGTCCTTCATCCGCCGCAGGTCATCCTCCCAGTAGCGGTTCTCCGGAAACGGGGCCCGATAGTATTGCACACCGAAGTTGATCATCTGTTGCTCCTATACCTAGCGCCTCCATATATAATCAAATTATGCCGTCAGAGAATAGACCAACAATTATAAAAAATGTATTTTGCCATACGAATCTGTGGCGCTCGCGCAGTTAGTCGTAGGCTGCTGCCAGTAGCCCCGGCCCGCCCCCGGGCCGAGGGCGGATTACTATCCTGGGCGGGCTGAACAATGGGAGCGCGGCACGCGGGCCCGTTTGCGGTGCTATCTTCGTCGAGATCCTTGTTATGATCGGTGTCCTGATCATCGCCACCTTGGAGCGCGCGGCCCGCGGCCCGGGGCGGGCCGGGGCTACTGTCGGCGGCATCCGCCAAGCACTGAATAGCCGAAGAAGTCGGCGAGGTAGTTGCTATATACGATTTTATGGGGCACGCGCAGGGCCAGCCCTGCCGGGGCGACTGGAGCGTAAGCGTCCGGCGAACTACATGGGGCGTTTTCGGGCGCCACGGCCCCGGGGGGGGG
>CAIOST010000302.1 GCA_903861045.1 uncultured bacterium
ACGCAGGCTGGCTGTAGCAAGGGCTTTGTGGTAACCGCAGAAGCCGCTTTTGTGTATGCTAGCAGTGGCGAGGTGTTGGTTGGCAGAGGATTTGGACACGGGCAGGATCGGTGCAGACCATTCATGTTGGCCACAAAAGGCGCATAAATCACAAAAAACCGCTTTCTTTTGTGTCTTTTGGGCTTTTTGTGGCTAGATTCCGCCCGGCGGGGAGTCCACAGAACCAGGTCTTCAGGAAAAGACCATGCGCCAGCGGGTGTGGTTCAGGTTAGTGGGAGGAGAAAGGAAAGATTCACCACGAACTAAACCCACACCCGACATCAGCCGTGCCTGGACCCATCCACAAACAGCACGCCTGCACCTTTCCCTACAGACCGCCGCATGGTTGCGCCGGCCACTGGCTTTCGGATCGCCTTTACTGGTTCTGATATTTGACCGGGAGAGGTGTCAGAATCCCCCCCAGGCTCCGCAACTCCTGCATCGCTATTTCCAACAATTTAGCCACCTTCGCATTCATCGATCTTTGACCTACCGCGATGCTCAAGCTTTTCAGCAACGGTTCGCGGTCCGACGGCTCCATAAGCACGATCAAGCGCCTGGTCAAAGCCTGTACCTGCTCAATATCCGCGGCCGACCACTCCTCCGTACCCGGCTTGACCGCCTGCGTCACGACGCCTACGACCGCCACAAACACACCTTGCTTCGCTTGTTCCGCGCCGGACAGCAGCGCCACGGCCGTCGCACAAAAATCCTGTGCCCACACGTCCTTGTCAGGCATGTACTTACGTTTGGCAAGCAGAACACCCAGCACCTCCCGGGCAAAATCAGCCCGCTGGCCGTCCGGGATCGCCAGCATCATAGCCGTAACCTTACCACTCTGGTTAACGGCCGTCGCCACGCTTTGCTTCCAGTCTGCCGACTGCCCCGGTAGACCCACGCTAGCCGTGGCGGCCAAACACACCGTTGTCCAGCACCAGACCCCTGCCAAAATCGCCAGCATTTGCTTATGCATGCCTGATACTCCTTGTCCGAATGAGTCCCCTACCGGGATAACACGACCATTTTGCCCACGCGGTACCGCCGTTACTGCGCAGGTTGCTCAAACCCGATGGCATACGACTCGTAGTATTTGTACGATTTGCCACCGGCAGACTGCCCTTGCGCCTGCATGAGGAAGTAGCCCGCGCCACCCGCCACGCCCAACTCGTTTTCCGGCGTGATCACCCCTGTGTAAGAAACCGGCTTCGAGATATGCGTCCTCGTCACCTTTTTAAGCGTGGTGGTGGTGTAATCATACCAAACCTTGAAGGTGCCCCGAATTAACCCCGTCGCCTGGACGAAGGTGACCGACAACCCGGACGAGGCATTCGTGTAGCTATAACTACTACCAGCATTTTTAGGTTGCACCACGTTGGGCGCTTTCAGGTTATTGCCATCTGCTGTGACGCGCAGGACGATCCCAGCCGGGGAGGCATTTGTTTGGGCAACTACCGTGTCCGTGAGAGCGGGCAGTGCGGCGCAGGCCACCTCCAGGCCATTGGTGTAATAGGTCTTCAAGATGGCGGTCTTCTTGTACCACCCACCGGCAATATCGCCCTCGCGGTAGAAGCCCTCGGCTTCATAATGCGCGGTGGCTACTGGATTCTCATTATCCCAGATATAGGTGCCACGCAGATCAGTATTGGTGAAAGTGATCATGCCCCGGAAGGATCCCCCCTGGTAGGCTGGCGGCGCCGTATAGAGCAGCACATTCGTCTTAGCGGTGCCGGGTTCCACGTACAACGAGCCGCTCAACGTGACCGCCGTCCCGTCGGCTAGTTGCCCAGCCAGCTTCACGCCACCGACGCCGCCATTGACCGTCAACGTCAGGAAGCCGTGTCCGTACTCGGGACCCGCCGAGAGTGTGCTCGTGTAATAGTCTCCCATCACGGCCTGCGGCGCCACGCGGTAGAGGCGGACCTGTGCGTCATCGGCGACGGTGCCATCCCCATCGACACCCTTTTCCACCGCGTTCTGATAAACCGACACCGTAATCGGGTATTGCACCTTACCGGCGCGGGCGATCCCCGAGAACGTTAGTTGCGTAGTCGTGCTGGCCGGCTGATACGAGTCGATGGCAAACGCATAATACGCCCCGTTGGCCGCCAGCGTGCCCGCAATTTTGCCAAGCGCCGTCACGGTACACGCCACTACGCCCACCATGCCGTCCCGCTCGGTGGACACATCGCCGGTAAAATCACCGGTAGCCCACACCGGCAGCGGCGCGACCGTGATCGTAAAGTTGGTCGTTGCTGCGTTTTGCTGATTGTTCACATTGCTGGCCGAAATCGTTACCCGGTTCGTACCTGTCTTCGTTGGCACGCCGGCGATCGTCAGCGTCGCAGCATCATATTTCAACCCAGCCGGCAACCCCGTCACCGTCACGGTGGGCTTGCTCTCCGACCTGACTTCCAGCGGTGCCAGCCGGAACGCCACCCCCACCGTGGCCCTCTGATCATCAGGTTTCGTGACCGCCGGAACCGTGATGTCGGTCGTCGCGACGAAAGTAGCCGAAACCTCAATAAAGGTACGATTTGCGGTAAACACGCGAGTAGGTATCTGGGAGCCATTCTCCCATTGTGCGAAGGTGAACCCTTTGGCTGGTGTGGCCTTCAGCGTCACCGTTTTGCCTGGCGCATACGTTCCGCACCCACTGACCGTGCCGTTCCCAAGCGGTTCAATCCGGGCTGTGACCACCGCCTGCATGAGCGTGCCGCTCGTAAGCTTAATCGATAGCGCACGCCCTTTAAAATTATAAGCCCCCTCTACCATGCCAACCCCTTGGGCGAACCAGTATGTGTTAGTCACGGGCTCCGTCGCCCCATCCATGGCGCCCGAAGGGTTCCAAGCGGTACGCTCGACCTGCACCACGTTCGTATAGGTAAACGACCCCACCGTATAGGCAGGCACCTTTGCCAGCACCATCCACCGATTGGAGAGGCTGTTTACATAAGAAAACCCCGTTGTGGTAACTTTATTGCTTGTCGTCACAACAGCCCCAGTAACATTGGCTGATACAACCTCGTCTGTTATTTCCGTGCCTGCCGTCAGGTCATCCCGTTGCTTGTCCAGAAACCAGCTCAACCCCGGGGTAAAAGTCGTGTCCAACGTAACGACCTCTCTGCGCGTCACCCCGCCTGCTGCCACGGTGAAAGTCTGGACATCCTGTTGCCGCTTGATGTAAACCGCCGCATTCGTCTCTTCCAGCATTTCTGTCGACTGCACACGGGCGGAACCTGTCAGATCCATGTCAGACACAGTGCCCGTCAACGCTGCCTGAACCGACATCGTGCGCCGCATGGTCTGCGGGTTGATCGAGAGCGTTAATTCGCTAAACGTGAACGTCATGGCCCCCGCCATATCCCCCGGCGTAACAGGGACCGTCAATGGTAACCCGTCGTTCACTTCATAGGACCAGGTCAGTGTTTGCAGCTTGTGGGCGGCATCCCGCACAAAGACAGGAGAAACGGATGTGCTGCTCTCAAACGCCAAGGCTGGTAGAACCATGACAGCCAGTACCCCTAGCAGGCCTCCGTACGTTCGCGTCCATGAGCGCTGGGTAATACGACAACCGCTCGTCATGCGTGGCTTAATCATCGCTTGGACCCTTTCTACTAATATAAAGTTGCCGACATTGGGTGTGGCGCGAAATAGCGCTGCCAGTTGTCGAGCTCCGGCGGTCGTTCAACCGACCTGTCTGTCCTGTGAAGTAGGCTATCACAGGCCCTGCTCCTTTAGGTAGCGGTAAAATACCTTGAAAGGGAGGAAATAAACCTTGAACCGGTCGCCGCGCCCCCCATGGACTCCGTCCGTGACAATTGTGCCGTCCGGTGGCATCATTTCGTTTTTCACCCATTCAGCGAGATGTGTAGCATGCACCACGAAGAAACCCAAGATGCCACCCATGACCTGGCCGTGATTAGCCGCCTGCGCCGCGAGCGCCAGGCGGTCATTCTGGCCCATAACTACCAACCGGGCGAAATCCAGGATCTCGCTGACTTTACCGGCGATTCGCTGGAGTTAAGTCGCCGGGCGGCCGACTGCGACGCCCCCGTCATCGTCTTCTGCGGTGTCTTCTTCATGGCCGAGACCGCCGCCATCCTGTCACCGGATAAAGTGGTCCTGCTGCCGGAGCTGGCAGCCGGCTGCCCCATGGCGGACATGGCCGACGGTCCCGCCCTCCGGGCCATGAAAGCACGCCATCCGCAGGCCAAGGTGGTCTGCTATGTCAACAGCTCCGCCGAAGTGAAGGCCGAAAGCGACATCTGCTGCACCTCGGCCAATGCCGTACGCGTGACCGCCTCCCTCCCCGGTGAGGTCATCTTCGTGCCAGACATCCATCTCGGCGGCTGGGTGAGCCGCCAATTGAACCGGGAGCTGATCCTCTGGAACGGCTTTTGCCCCACCCACGCACGCATCCTGCCAGGGTATGTCCAGCAAGCCAAACAGGAACATCCGCACGCCGTGGTGTACGTACATCCGGAATCACGCGCCGATGTGATTGCCCTGGCCGACGAAACCCTCTCAACCGGCGGCATGCTGCGCGCCGCACGCACCAGCACGGCCCGGGAGTTCATCATTGCCACCGAGATCGGGCTCCTGCATCGGTTGCGCCTGGAAAATCCTGATAAGCGTTTCTACCCGGCCACCCCCAACGCCTCCTGCCCCAACATGAAGAAGATCACACTGGCCAAAATCGCGCAGGCACTGACCACGCTGACCCCCCGCATCGAGGTCCCCGAGCCGATCCGGACACGCGCCCGCCTCGCTATTACCCGCATGCTCGACCTTCCCTAGCCCTTATTACGCGGTGCCGCCCATAGGACCGAAGCCCGCCCCTTTTCGGCTGCGCGGCACCCACCACCCCCCACCATACGGCGGAAACGCACCTGACCGCTTGACAAGGACGCCGCTGGCGGTGAACATGCGCCCGACATGAAGGAGTGGACCACCCTACTAGATCACCTGACCGCCTACTTGCGCGGGGAGCAAGAGTGTGGTGTGCGCACCGCAGAGCTTGACCCTGCCACCCTGCGGGATTTCCTGGCTACCACGCCTGCCAAACCCGCCTCGCACAAGCCCGTGGCAACCCCGTCCCCCGCCACCGCACCTGCCCCACCCGCTACGCACGCCAGCACGACGCCAGCCCCACCACCGGCCATCGCGTTCACCCTCCCCGTCACGCGGGAACCAGCCATTGAGCTCCCCACCGTGACACCGGAAAACCGACAGGCCACCCTCTCCATTGTCACCACCAAGATCGCCGCCTGCCGCCTCTGTCCCTTGTGCGAAAAGCGCACGCAAACCGTGCCCGGCCAAGGAAATACGCTCTCCCCCGATATTATGTTCGTGGGCGAGGCCGCCAGCGCCGACGATGACCGACAGGGCCAACCGTTCCTGGGCGCCAGCGGTGAGTTGCTCACCCGCATGATCATGGCCATGGGGTACACGCGCGAAGACGTCTTTATCACCACCATCTGCAAGTGCCACCCCCCCGAAAACCGCCAACCCTCCCTCGTGGAAATGCAAGCCTGCCTCCCCTACCTCCGCACGCAGATCACCGCCATCCAACCGCGCGTGCTGGTGGCACTCGGAGCCACCGCCGTGAAGGGGTTGCTCGACGCCAGCACCGGCATCTCCCGTTTTCGCGGCGTCTGGACCACCTTCCAAGGGGTCCCACTCATGCCCACCTACCATCCGTCCCACCTCCTGCGCTATCCCGATACCAAGAAGGACGCGTGGGATGATCTCAAGAAAGTTCTGCAACGCTTGGGAAAACCGGTGCCACAGAAGAAGTAACACCCATGAGTACCGATTTCCATGGCGTCAAATGGGATCTGGACCGCCGCTCCCGCGAAAGTATGCCCGCTCCGCGGGCGCGCGCCACGCGCGACTGGATCGCACTGGCCGACCAAATGGGCGCAGAAACAACCACCGGGCTCTCCGACCACGCGCCCCAGCATATCTGGCTCCCCGCGCTCCCCCTTTGCCTGACCGCCTTCCGCGCCGGCCGCCTCCCCCTCTTGCGCCTTGCCAATACCTGCCGCCGGCACCTCTTCCAGCACCCCGTGCGCTTCGCCCGCTTCTTTGCCATCGGTTATCTGACACCCCCTGCCAGCCTGCAGCAGGAGCTGACATGGCTGCGCTCCATCGGCGTCTCCCAGGTGGTGCTACCGCTCGACCAAAATGCTTCCGACCTGCAGCAGGGGCGCACACTCGCCGCCATTCATAATTTGCACGCCGAAAACTGCCGCGTCGCCGCCATCATCTCCCCCCGGTTTGGCGCGCCACCGGAAAGCTGGTACCCGTTCTGCCAAGGGCTGCTCTCCCAGACCGGCTGGCAGCTCGAATTCCTGCAACTGGGAACTAACCTGCACACCCTGGCCAAGGAACATGCGGCCCCCCAGGCCCTACGCCTGCTGTATGAAGGCGTACCACGACTGCACCGCGACTACCCCGGCGTGGCGCTCCTGGCCCCCGCCGTCAACCGCTGCGAGGACCTCCCCGCCCTCCAGACCCTGCGTCACCTGCTACCGGAAGGGGCGACCTGGGACGGCCTGACCCTGCAAGCCGCGCCCTGGCAGGAACTAGAAAGCGTGGGGTGGGAAAACCTCTTCCTGCGGCAACTCACCCTCGCCAATGCCATCAACCCCCACGCGCCACAGGCACGACTGCATCTCATCTTCCCGCCGCAGCCCCCGGGCTGTGAGCCCGCCGCCACCGAACGCATCGCCGGCATGGTGGTGCGCCGCGTGATCCTGGCCGTCAGCTCCGGCATGGCCAATCGCGCCACCTTCCTGCTCGACCCTGCCATGGAGCCGGCCGAGCGCCAAGCCTGTGCCATCGCCATCCGCACGATGATGTCCTTGCTCGAGGGTGCCACCTTCGTGCGCCGCCTGCAAACCCAGGACGACCAGCATACCTTTGTGCTGCTCTTCGAGCGCAGCGGCCACCCGCCCCTGCTCGCGGGGTGGACCGACGGCGACCCGCAACAGGTAGCCGTCCCCTTCCCGATTGGCCAGGCCCACGACTTCTTGGGGCGCCACGTCCCCCTGCTCCCCAACGCCCGCGTCCGCCTCACACGCAACTTGGCCTACTACATCCGTGAAAAGTGATCAGAGGCACCCGCGCCGCCTCCCCCAGGAACGCTGAATGGTTCAGGGTTCAGGGTTCAGGGTTCAGGGTTCAGGTAAATTTCGTCCACGGGCAAGGGGGCCACAAAAGCAAATTTTACCGATTTTCGGGACACGGTGCTGGACGAAACCACCGACGTGCGGGCGCGGTGCGAGGACGGAGCTGGCGCGCGGCTCCTCGCGCGCGAAGCCTTTGCTCTGTTTGCGCGGCTGGCCGCAGAACTCTGCCGTCCGTCGGGTCGAGCCCGCCGGGGCGGTCTGTGCCTAGCCCCGGCTGGCAGATATTGCTCGATCGCCTCCCATGCTAGCGCGGCCGGCTTGGAGTGCGGTGACAACCGCAGGGCGGCACCGCTTTTCCAGGCGCGCTATCTGGCGCTAAGCCGCGTCGCATACCCTGAGCCTGCCGAAGGGCCGCCGCAAAACCTTTCTCAAAGGCCAAAGGCCAGCCAACCAAGCACCAAGAACCAAGAACCTTCCCATTCGCGGCCATTCGCGGCCATTCGCGGTTGCCATTTCTTGCGTTTTGTTCCTTCGTCCACAAGTAACACAGGCGTCAGCAACCAAGAACGCCCCGCCTCCCATTCGCGGCCATTCGCGTGCATTCGCGGTTGCCATTTCTTGCGTTTTGTTCCTTCGTCCACAAGTAACACAGGCGTCAGCAACCAAGAACGAAGCACAACGAAACAAGAACGCCCCGCCTCCCATTCGCGTCCATTCGCGTGCATTCGCGTGCATTCGCGGTTGCCATTTCTTGCGTTTTGTTCCTTCGTCCACAAGTAACACAGGCGTCAGCAACCAAGAACAAAGAACCAAGAACCAAGAACACTTCATCTCCCCATCGCATGCTGCAGCGTCAGGATCGCATAGGCGGTCACCAGCACCGGATCCCCTTCGAGGTAGCTGTTGACCTCATTCACCCAATAGCCGCTCCGGTCGCTGGTCGCGCGCTTCTGCAACGCCACCATTTTGTTGATCAGCACCTCACGCCAGGGGATGCCGGCGCCACCGTCCAGCGGCCGTATGAACTCCTCGCCGCTGGCGGCCAGGCATTTGGACATGGCGTGATAGAAGAAGTAGAGTCCGTTTTGCCCCTTCCCCGGATTCTCCGCCAGCGTCCAGTGACGCGACGCCCAATCCAGGTAGGCATCCACGCGCGGATCGTCCGAGGTAACACTCTCATGCAGCAGACGCAGCGCGCCATCGTACGACAGGCTGCCATAGCCGCGCCGGGGGGTGTTCGACGCCACGGCCGGACGCGGTGCCGCCTCAGGGGAAGTCAAATTGCGCGCCAACGCTGTGGCACGAGAAAAATCCGCGTCGATGCCCTGCTCCAGCAGTGCCGCGCGCTCCTGCTGCCAGGCGCGCTGACGCAACTCGAAATCGCGTGCCCGCGCGCTATACTCCCGATCGATCCGCCGCCGCTCCGCCACCCAGGCCGCCTCCCTAGGATGCGCCGCTGCTGGCGTCAGCAAACTCTGACAAATCGCCAGACTGAATCCGCGCGTCCAGTCATTCGACCCTTTAGCCATAGCCTGCTGCAGATAGGCCCCGGCCTTGGCGATCACCAGCGCATTGGTCGATCCCCCCGCCCGCAGCGCGGCAAGCGCCAGCGCGGTCACCGCCGGATATTTCTCCTCCCCCAACGAACCATTATCTCTCTGCTGCGCCTCCAGCCACGCTACCCCCCGCGCTACGGCCTGCGTCCCTTCCGCCCGCACAGCGGTTGCCACACTGTTCGTCGCCGCCTGCGCCACTACCGCAAACAAACTCCAACCAACGATCAATCGCCACATACGTTGCTTCCTTACACTGTTCCGCCCCAGGTCACACTTAGTCCTCACACTTAGTCGCTTACGCTTAGTCGAACCACTTAGTCGTTGCCCGTACACGCCTTCATCCTCTCCCACCCGACCGCTGCCCACCCGCAGCCGGCGCCGCCAATAGTTAAATGTTTAGACTCAATCACGGGGCCTCTGAGGTGCGTAGATATGTCGATTTTCAACGTAAATTCGTTTAATCATTGCTTATTTTTGTCTTCAGGGCAGCCCCCCTTGCAGCCCCTCGTACTAACTGCTCCCGATATCTATCCCACACCCGCTCTCTTGATGCACGTGCTTCTTGATTACCAGAATCGTATTCTATTACCTTGTTATAGTCGGAAAAAGCCTCTTTACACTTGCCAATAGATTCGAGCACTACTGCTCTGTTGTAGTACGCCAATGCATACAGCGAGTCAACTTTTAGTGCTTTCGTGAAAGCAGCTATGGCTTCCTCCTGGTGTCCAAGCTGAACTAATTCAATCCCCTCATGCAGGAATGCTTCGCGCCTTATATTCTTTCGACGTCTCATACAGCAAGACACCCAACCAAAAACAAAACCAATTACCGACCACTCAAAAAGCAAAGTGATTAGGGGCACAATAAACCACTGCGCTTCATTCCGCGGCGGAAGTCGCAAGATTTCCGTCCACACCTTGCAACACCACCAAGCCGGAGTAGAAAGACCATCCAGCGCAATTCTTAAAACCTTAGGCGCAGGTTGCATTCTTTCCATTGCCAACATTAATCCCAGCACCAGTATACCACCACATGCACCAATGAATGTGGCAGTTGCTACCTTCTTTGCTTCGTAAGTGTCCATTTTAATTCCCCAGAAAAGCTTTTCGACATTTACATGCGGTAGTTTGCGTTTGCACGTATGCTCGGAAATCACGAAGCACTTGCTCTGTTAATTCTTGTGTACGTGTAATTCTCTTACTGCCCAAGACATATGGTATCCACCGAACGATGTCTCCATTACTTAGTGCATGCCACCCAGCATTAGGGCCCAACAATGCAATTCTTGTAGCAATCCCATATTGCGAAGCACTTGATGCCGCATCCATTGTCGAATCATCAGGTAGATTCCTTCCAGCACCGAACATCCCAAAATTATGCCAGTACCATAACCTCTCCAAGATTCCCCCTGCTGATGTTGAAAGCAATAGGCTTGGTGCTTCATACGTAAGCGTCCGGCGAACCGCATCTAGTTTCTAGCGGCGCTTTGCGCGATCATGATCCGCGAAAGGAACACCGGATCATGGAAACGATACAGACGAGAGACAGCGCGCGGGCTGCGCGGCAAGAGGAATGGAGGCGGATCT
>CAIOST010000303.1 GCA_903861045.1 uncultured bacterium
CCGGCTACCTGCCATCCGGGCACCAAACCTAGCACCTCACACCTACCACCTTCTCCCCGGCGGCCCCGCCCTACCTGCCATCCGGGCGATCCATACCCCAAACCTAGCACCTCACACCTACCACCTACCACCTTCTCCCCGGCGGCCCCGCCCTACCTGCCATGCACCTGAACCCTGACCCCTCGCTTGGCGGCCCCGCCGGCCAACCGCCAGCCAGAGCGCCAGCAACCCAAAGGCCACCAACATCCCCACGCCCCCCTGCAAGGAAGGACGCCGAGGCACCGGCACCCCCGGGCGGTGTCGCCGGTCATAGGCTCTCACAAATTACGCCCTTTTTTATCACCATGTTGCCAAAGTGGCTTATCAGTATAGCCCTACACCAATGAAGTTCAATCCTGGACACTGGCCGTTTTCACTTGTATGGCGCGCCCCAATTCGACATTATATTTTGCGCTTGACTGGACAGCCGCAGCTCTGAACGTTTGACTGCGGCGCCCCAACACCATCCGGGAGTCGTTTCCGTGTAACCAACGCCTACTTTAAAGAATATTGCGTAACTTCGGTTGCTGTCCACTACAAAACCGCCAATGATTTGACAGACAGCGCTGTAGGCACGCCCCGATTGGGGCGTGCCGAAAGCGTTCTGTCAAGGCGCTTGGCGGTGCCTGTAGCGGGGCGTGAGTAGGCACGTCCCATCTTGTATGGACATGGCTCAGGCCGCGCAGGGAAGATGCGTTCCATGTTGCAACTGAGAAGGGTTTCTACATCACTCGCACTGCTTTGTCTTCTGGCGACATATGGTCGGTCTCAAGATCTTACCACACTCGCCGATCTGGATGCCTATGTCGCCAACAAATATGAATCCCTGTCGAATGATGCGTTTCAGGTGGTCATGTATCCGATTGGATCACCCCGAATCGCGCTCGACTGTGGCCGAGTCTCTTTTGCGGAGAGCGGCGAGCTCGCCTCCCCTGACCAACTTCTTACCGGCCAAGGCCATATACGGTGTCCCGGTTTACCCCTTGTCGATCATTGAGACCCAGGATATTTCCCGTTTCTGGTACTATTGTGACTCAGCCAATCTCCCCTTTCGCACCAACCCCGTGCCATTCTCATTCGATGCGCAAGCCTGGGTGCGAACCGCTTATCGTCATGCTCCTCCCTGCTACCTCGATGACCTGGAACGAACCCAATGGTATAGCGACCGCGACCGCAGCCGCGTCAGCCTCACCATGGCACTTATTAGCGAGAAGGATCTCCCTCTTTTCCACACGCTCCAACTAGCCGCCATGACCAACGCACCCATGGTCGGAGGTGCCGCCGCCGGTCCGTCATTGCCGATCGATACCAACAGACTGGCCTTCGCCGGTGTTCAATCGGCTGACACCCAAACAGGGCTCTGGCTCTATACCCCCGCATCCCGGCCGGTCGCCCTTTTCACCCGCATCGATCTAACCGGTCCATCTGCCGGCTGGAAGTATGCCGGGAATCTTGGCGCGGTCCCGCCGTTCAATCTCTGGCCTTGCAACCTGAACCTCACCAACACATTTTTCCACATGGGCTTCTCCGATGTGGATGCGGATGGAGACGGCCTCCCCGATGTCATCGAGACCTTGTCCCTGGGCACCAATCCCCGGCGATACGACAGCGCCGGAGGAAAGCTTGGCGACTATGTGCGCATTCTCGTTTACAACCTCAATCCATTGGCAATCAGCACAGCCGGAGACGGCATACCGGATGAATGGAAAATTGCCCACGGGATTAATCCTCATGATCCAGCCGGCGCCAGCCAGGATGCCGACGGCGACGGACCGACCAATCTGCAGGAATATCAGTTGGGCACCGATCCCGCCAATGCCGTTTCGTTATCCGCCAATACCCCGAGCATTTCCGGGAATGTCACGTACACCGGATCGCTCACGGGCATCATCTACGTCGTGGCCGTGACAACTTCAAATAGCTGGGCTATGGACCACTCCTATTGCATGGTCGCGCCAGGGGCTTACCTGATTCGAGACCTGCCGGCGTCCAATTACTGGATCAAAGCATTCCGGGATGTGAACGGCAACGGAGTTCGCGAAACATGGGAACCCATGGGGTTTGCGGCGGGCGGAGCCCGCGCCATATCCGGCCGTGTCTCCGGCATTGCGATTACGCTCGATGAACCCGATTCCGACGGCGACGGGCTTTCGGACTATGCTGAATTATTCTTGTATTTTACGAACCCGAACAATCCCGACATGGATAGCGACGGGCTGTCCGATCGCGAGGAACTTCTTATCTACCAGACCAGTCCTTTCGTGAATGACACCGACCAAGACGAACTTCTGGATCGCGATGAGCTGTTTGTTCGACAGACAAGCCCAGTCTTGTCCTACTCGGACGTCGACATCATGGATGACAAGATCGAAGTGAACACGCCCGGACTCTCACCGACTAGTCATACCGATGCAACCGGCGATCTGGACGGCGATGGCTTTGACAATGAAACAGAATATATAGATGGTTGGCCCATGAACAGTGCCGCCTCGTCAAACAACCTCGCGCGTTATGCGTTTGTTTACCGGTGGCCCGGGGGGAACCGCCTGCGCTACCTCGCCGACCTTTCGCACAGGTGGTGCTACATATTAGGCGACGCGGGACCAACCGCCGCCTTCGTCCGTATTCCACCGACCAAGCAAATCAGTGCGTCGGCCACCAAATACCTATTTCATTCTCAAACCCCCGGCCTCTTTCTCAACGGAGTGGCCATGGATTCAATGGCCTCGCCCATTTCGATTCCGGACTCCTCCGGGACCATGGAATACCGGGTGACCGCATCTCCCGCCGCACAGGGATCCACGGCTGAATTACGACTGGGCGATGCCAGCACAAACATGTTCCCCTTCACTCTCGAGCTACACGTCCCGAAGATCTCCGCGTGCAGAATCCAAGACGGGAACGCCAATAATTACGCGGATGTTCCTTATGGGCAGACCAACACACTCTATGTGGGATGGTCGCCGGAACTTCCCATTCCCGCACGGGTCAAGCTCTCCCCGTCTTACAGTAATATCGGAGACATATGGCCGTTCATAAACACTGAGTACTCGTTCGCATCAGTATCCGGCACTGCGACAAACTACCATGCACATCTGGATTATCGAAACTATCTGAGCGGCCTTAATGCGAACTGGTACGGTCAAGACCGGCGCGGCCTCCCTTTACCTGTTGGCCACCATCGGGTGGGGGTGGGGTTCGACTTCAACCTCGACCAAATCCTGCAAACCAGCGAGGAATCCCTATCGTGCGAAGTCTACGTCGTCAAGATCGATCTCGGCATTCAGCGCCTGAATGGCGACGTGGTGCCCGAGGCCGACGAGCAGACTGCGGGCAGTATCGTCCAACTGACAGCCAAGACCAACCGTGCGGGCCTCTTCCTGAATCTGAACGGACCGACCGTTGAGCCTGCCGACGTGCTTGACCAACTGACCTACAAATTTCTCGTCACCAAGCCAACGTATGGCGGGGGAGCGATTCGGCTCTACCGGAATGGAGTACTGTACATGGATTGCAACGTGACACAGAAAAGCGTCCCCTCCGGCGACTTAAATGCGACCTGGACCGTAGATGCGACTGGCGGCGGCGTTGCGGATCTCGCTCTGGTCGCTTACAAACCGAATGGATGCGAAGTCACGCGTGACACGGTTCGAATCAATGCCATCGCCTGCACACCCGCTGACGGCAATATTCGCTACGTAAATCCGGGCTCCGCCGTACCCTGTGCTCCCTACACCAGCCTCGAACATGGGGCACATACCATTGGCGACGCGCTCGCCTGGATGCAAGCGGAGGATAACATCCTGATCACGCCCGCCGCGCTTGCCTATCAGGAGAACGGCCTAACGATCCCTCAAGCAGGTGTTATTGCCGGCTTGGCGGGTAAATGGATCCAGAATGATCCGACGACCAACACCACACCTCTCGCCGACTTCTTCGATTATAGTGGGCTACCGGATATTCAACCCGGTACCACAAACGGCGCATCCATCTTCTTAGGAACAAACAACTTAAACGGAACGACTGCGCTGAACCTTGCGGGCCTCCGTCTTCGGAACGGACGCGCTTTCCAGGGGAGTGGCGAAGGCGGGGCCTTGTGCTTAGCCAACTCTTCTATGCCATTAAAGATCAGTTGCGTCAAGTTCGACGGAAACCAATCCCGGTGCTTCGGCGGCGCTGCGGCCTTTCGCCAAGTCGCCAACGCGACCTTCGACACATGCCTCCTCAACAACAACCTGTGCGAGTATGACGACGGCGGGATAGTTTGTTATACACAAGGGATGGGTGGCGCGGTGGCGGTATTTAGTTCCACCGTGACAGTCTCGAATAGTGTGTTTAATGCGAATATCGCGCGGGTGGTGTACTGTGGAGATCGCCCGACATTCGGTTCAGCGGGTGGTGGTGGCGATATCTATCTGCAACGAGGAAATCTTCGCGTTAACCGTTCGCAATCACAGTATGCCACAGCAGGGTTTGCAATTCGCGCATTGGCTTTTTCTCCTGAATCGGGAAAAACTAATTTTACCGGTGATGGCGGATCCATTCTTGTTCACGGGCAGACAGCCGATACGGCCGTTGACATTCGCGATTGCATTATCAAAGACGCGCAATCTTTTGGCAACGGAGGTGCGATATCATTTTCCAAGGATTGCTCGCCGGATGCGCGCACGTTTTTTGTAGCTGACTGGGGAGCCAACTGGAACAGCCCAACAATACCTGTAGATCCGGAACCCGATGCGCTTGGCGGGGGATGTGTAGGCACGATATCAAATGTGCTGTTTAACGGAGTAAAGGGAGGTTGGCAAGGAGGCGCAATATCCGCCAACGGTCGTGGAATGGACATAGTCATTCGGAATTGCGTTTTTAACACCTGTCAAGGAGGAGTCACGCATCTTCGCGACGGCAAAGGCGGCGCAGTCGCGGTTGGAGGCGGATTGCAGAATTCCGGCACTCCGCAAAACGAAGTGCGGGTTTCTCGATGCGAACTTGACTCCTGTTCCGCATCCGGCAACGGTGGCGGTTTCTATGTTACCATCCGCGGCAAGTTATCGATTGAAGACACTAGGCTCAATAGTTGCAAGGCTCTAAATGCCGCGCACTCCGCCACTAACGATTGTCGTATGATTGCCGGTCATGGCGGTGGTATTCATGCGTCAGCCGGTGGCTATGTGAATTTTCTTCAACAAGGCACTAACAGCATTTTGAATTGCAATGCCGCCGTGAACGGTGGTGGGTTGTCAGTAAAGAGCGCCAAGGCGTATGTTCTTGGGAGCATGACGATTCAAGGGAACAAAGCCCAAGGCGCATTTATAAACGGGTATGGCAACGGCGGCGGCATATTTGTAAGCACGTCATATTATGACGAACCAGACGACGAATGGCGCCCCTCGCGATTGGCCGGACGGCTGGCCGCGCGTCTATATGACGATCACGGCTATTTAGCACTTATGACTATGCAGGGATTTCATGCGGTAAACATCGTCAGCAATCATGCTGCTCGATGGGGCGGGGGCGTCTATGTGGGCATCTCAGACCCATGGTATGGGTCAAATGCTCCGGCCAACTATGCCGAGTCCAAAGTAGTTTTAAGTCTAGCATCTATCAAATGCAACACAGCAGGGATGCTTGCGTCGATCAGCAAAAAAATACCGGCGCAGTTCGCAGCGGAAAAAGTGCAGGATGCGTGTTCAACTCCGTATTGGGGTGGAGCAATTCCCGGAGTTCCAATACCCATATCTGGATCGCCGGTTTTGGATCTGTCTGGCACGCAACTTGACGGTGCCACGGTGACAGACATCGGCGTCTATCTTTTGGACTCCATTGTTCCATTGTCAAACGGGGCCACGACGTTCGGCTCGCTCAACCCGGCATATCGCGTCTTACAGGAGGTGACGCCATGAAGCAATCTCTGTGCTATATTCTTTTATCAATTATCGTCCTTCTCGTCGTTATCGGCGCTTATTCCCGGCTTTCGCACATCGCGAAACGGGGGACGGTCCCCAATGTTGCTAACGCGACGTCTTTGCGAAATAGCTTGCCAGTTCCATCCGTATCAAATATACCTGTCCAAGTCTTCGTCGTGCCTTCAAAAGCCGAGCGGGTTCGCATGTCACGTGCGGATCGTCTTGCATTAATGGAGCGTTTGGGACACGTCTTCGAAGATGCCGATTGGGATGAATTTAATATCGCCGAAGATACGACTTGGTGGGGAAAACGTATCGATCCTCTGTTGTTTTGGAGTAATCGTGTTGTTTGGCTTGACGAAGGCGCGATGAACAAGGCGTGGCGTTATGGCCGAAGCTGGCCACCCATTCCGCAGGGTGATACCACATGCAGCAATCGTAATGATGAAGATCATAAGGGAAACGGCTTCAATATTCAAGGCGGTCCCTGTTTTAGCTCAGTCTCATCTGATCGCGAAGGAGCATTCTGGGACAAGTTTAGCAAAACACACCCCACACCGCCCGCTGAACTTGCCCGCTGGCAAGAGTCGCGTGCCGAAGATTGGGTGCGATGCATGGATATTCTTGCAAACGACCAAGTACGAGCTACAAGACTTCGTTTGTCACCGTCCGATCCTAACGACATGTTGGAATCCCGACAACGCGAAGCGAACGATATGGGTTATCCATCTGAATGCGTAAGTAGTAACGCATTATTCTGGTGTCACGTCATGCGAAAGCGTAAGGAATACGCGAAACTTGTTGGCGGTGGTAGGGAGACCAATTCGACCGATTTCGATGATTTCTTTCGGACAGCCCATGTCGATAGAAAATGGATCACCGAGCCGTTGACCCCCGAGCAACTGGAGGCGGCCAATGAATGGAAGGTCGCCTATTTGCGCCGTCTGCGCGCGCAGAAGACGGATGTGTCGTACATCATCGCCTACTTGCAAGCCTGGGGGCTGGATACCAAGGCGGTCTTCAAGGATCCTTGACCGACACGACGGCTAAATATCGGACGCTAACACCTGCCGTTCTGGCGCCCGTTTATTCTGGACGCTGCCGGGGTGTGCACCAAGCCATCTGAACCCTCAAACCAAAGATTCAATTTAGGCTTTATCAGAGCACTCGGAACCACTCTCCCCCCCGGCCTCCGCAAAGATGCGCTGAAAAACGAGCAAAGAAGGCGGAAGAACCAGGCCGATATATTCCCCGTACGCACGCACCTCATCGATGTTGGCAAGACAAAAGGCTACCACACCCACTACAGGCAACAGCAGGTACGCACGACGAAGAAATGGATCATGGATCAGACGCCATCCCAGCAGCGGCACCATCCAAAGAAAACCCAGCGCAGTCATGAACTGTGCAACCGTGTTTGGTTGCCAGATCGTAGGACTGTTCTGCACAAGGAATGTCGGATGCGGTGGCAACACGCCATAGCAGGCCATAAGAATCACCCGCACGGTAATGGCGATCATTCCTTGTACCACTACCGACACAAACAACTGGCGCTTTGGCAGTCGCCAATTGACCAGCACGTACACGCCCGTTATGAACAGGAAGGTCTCTCGGTTGAACGAGGCCACTGCGTACAGGGCATAGAAGGGCAACATTCGCTTTTGCCGGAGCAGATACAGGCCCAACGTGAAGAAGATGGCGGCTGGCACGTCATAAATGTAGTAGTAAGCCAGATAGCGCGGAACCAGAAATGTCATGCACAAGACAAAAGCAAGCAGCAGCAGCCCCACGGCCTTGACCCGGTCAGACCGTATAAACAGACCCAGATAGAGCCACATCACAACGAACAAGGCGTTGCAAAACACAAACTCTAATATATAGCACAAATCCCGCAAGCTCTCAGCGGATGCGTAAAACCACCCCTGTTGCTGGATCCAAGAAATAACCCAGAAGAACAAGGCGCGATATTGAAAGGGCGCAGGCGCCACACCATCCAGCAACTCAGGAAGGGCTGAGAACGCATAGTACTTCGTGCAATAGGCCCGGTTGATGGCAAAGTAGTTGGCAAACAACGCACACGCCAAAAAAAGACCGGCCAACTTCATGAGCCGTCGAATAGGAATGGATACCGCCTTGATATCAAGCATACAAGAACCTTCGTCTGCCAAGTAATTTCACCTATTTGTTCTTTTGTCCCAGGCGCCACTCCGCTGGCAGCTCTGTTTGCGGCACGGGTGCACCTTCCACCTGCAGCAGCTCCGTAAACGGCGTGGTCACCAGGATCGTCCCCTGCGTCCGTCGGATAATCAGCAGGCGCAGACCATCCTGCTTGAGCAGCGCCCCGAGGGGCGCAGCGAGCGCATCCGGCAGGCCGTCTTCATCGCGATCCGGTCCGCAGCTTTCCAGAGTGAACATCCCCCCGCCCGACTCCCCCGGCACCACCTGCACCTGGCAAGCACCTCACCCCAGCGCGGCCAGCGTCCCCAACCACTGTTTCTCGTCGGCCGGATCCTTCTCCGGTACCACCAGCGACAGCGTCAGGTTCTGCGGCGTGAACAGTTCGGCCGCCACCTGCTGCATCTCCGCCACGGTCACGGCCATCAACTGCGCCACCACCTCATCCGGTTTAACGAAGCGATCATAATTTAGCAGCGACTCGCCAATCCATTGCATCTGGCTGCTGGTCCCCTCCAGCCCCAGACGGAACTGCCCCAACAGATAGTCGCGGGCACGTTGCCACTCGCCGCGCGTCACCGGCTTGGCACGCATCCGGGCAATTTCGCGGGCAATCAGGCGCAACGCATCCGCCGCGCGCGCCCGGTCCAAGCCGGCCGACACCACCAGCGCGCCGGTCTCTTGGAAGAGCTGGTAGTGCGACGATACCGCATAGGCCAGGCCATGCTTCTCGCGCACCACCTGAAAGAGGCGCGAACTCATGTTCTCGCCCAGGATGCTGTTGAGCAGGCGCAGGGCAAACCGGCGCTTGTCATGCCGGCCAAAGCTGCGGAAGCCGATGGCGGCGTGCACCTGTTCGATCTCGCGCCGCGCCAGGCGGAAGGGGTGCTGCGCCACGCGGCGATCCACGGCCCGGAACTTGGTGCGCTTACCGGCCGGTAGCCGCCCCAGGGCCGCTTGCACCAGCGCCACTACCGCGCCGTGCTCCAACCGGCCAGCCATGGCAAAGATGGTGTTGGCCGGCTGATAGTGGCTGCGGCGGTAGTCATCCAGGTCGCTGCGCGTCATGCTACGCAGCGTCTTTTCGGTGCCGACCAGCGGACGACCGAGCGGATGATTGGCCCAGAGCCCGTCCATCAGCAACTCCTGCACCACATGCTGCGGCTGGTCGTGGCACATGCGCAGCTCTTCGATGATCACGCCGCGCTCGCGGTCAATATCTGCCGCCGCCAGCTTGGGTTCGAGATACATGTCCGACAGCACATCGAAGGCCTCATGCATCCGTTCGTGCGGCAGGCGCGCATAGTAGCAAGTGGCGTCCTCCTGCGTGTAGGCGTTCAGATAGCCGCCGCGCCCTTCGATCGCCTGCGAGATCGCCTTGGCCGTGCGGCGCTTGGTCCCCTTGAAGAGCATGTGCTCGATGAAATGACTGGCACCGGCTACGGCTGGCGCCTCGTGGCGCCCGCCGACGCCGACCCAGAACCCGATCGCCACACTCTCGGCCTCCGGCTGCGGCGATGTGATCACCCGGAGACCGTTGGGAAGCGTGGTGAGTTGGACTTTATCGAGCATGGGTTCAGTTCCTTAACCAGAGAGCACACTGCATGAAAAAAAGAGCATTCCGCTTGTCACGCGACCAACTTGCTAACCGGCCGCCTGCTGCATGGCGGCCAAGGTGGTCTGGCCATCGTAGAGCGCCTTGCCGACAATGGCGCCGTAGAGGTTGGCATGGCCGAGCGCCACCAGCGCGCGCACATGTTCCGGTGCGCTCACGCCGCCAGAGGCGATCACGCGGCAGGGGACCGTGCGGCACATCTCGTCCATAGCGGCCAAGTTGGTGCCGGCCAGCATGCCGTCGGTGGCGGTATCCGTGTAGATGATCGTACTCACGCCCAGGTCGGCCACGCGGCGGGCGAGGTCCGTGGCACGTGTCTCAGAGGTCACGACCCACCCCTTGACCTGCACGCGGCCCTCGCGCGCATCAATCCCCACGGCAATACGGTCGCCATACGCCTGCACCAGACGCTGCAAGGCCGCCGCATCGGCCAGCGCCCGCGTTCCCAGAATGACCCGTGCCACGCCGGTATCCAGGGCGCGGCGCACATCCTCATCCGTGCGCAGGCCGCCACCCAGTTCCACGGGGACCGCGCCCATGGCGGCCACGATCTGCGCGATCACCGGCAGGTGGCGAGGGGTGCCGGCAAAGGCGCCGTTCAGATCCACCACGTGCAACGCCTGCGCGCCTTGGGCCAGCCACTGGCGCGCCATGGCCGGCGGATCGTCGGAGTACACGGTGGTATCATCGGCGCGCCCCTGGCGCAACCGCACACAACAACCGTCTTTCAAATCAATGGCCGGTAGAATAATCATGGTGGTAGCTGTTCGGTGCTAGCTGTTAGATCTTGCCCTTACTGGAGGGGATCCGCTTATCGCGCGGGTCGGGTTCGACCGCCATACGAAAGGCGCGGGCAAACCCCTTGAAGACCGACTCGTAGGCGTGGTGGACTTCATCGCCATACAGATGCTGCACATGCAGGTTCATACGTGCCTGGACGATCAGGGCACGGAAGAACTCCTCCACCAGCTTGACGTCAAAGTCGCGGATGCGGCGCGTGCGGTTGGCGATGCGATAGACCAGGAACGGCCGGCCGCCCAGGTCCACGGCCACCTGGCAGAGCGACTCATCCATGGGGAGCAGGCACCAGCCATAGCGCCGCACCCCTTTGCGCGTGGCCAGCGCTTGGTCCATGCAGGTGCCCAGCACCAGCCCCAAATCCTCGACCGTGTGGTGGTAATCCACCGGCAGGTCGCCGCTG
The DNA here is from genome assembly GCA_903861045.1 of uncultured bacterium. Classification (GTDB taxonomy): domain Bacteria; phylum Verrucomicrobiota; class Kiritimatiellia; order RFP12; family CAIWXQ01; genus CAIWXQ01. The sequence goes on from CAIOST010000303.1 coordinate 10,934, forward strand.
GCGCGGATCTCCAGGTCCACCAGCGCATGGCGCCCAAAGAGCTCCAGCATGTGGTCCAGGAACGGGATTCCGGTGGCGATCTTGCAGCGGCCGGTGCCATCGAGATTGAGCGATACAAAAATATCGGTCTCACGCGTCTGGCGATGTTGTTGGGCGCGACGTGGGGTCATGAACGAGCTCCTTGAGTGAACCGTAACCTACTCAGGTACCCACCCGCGACGGGCGGGCACCTGAGTAGGTACAAGCGGACAAGCGACTACGCCTTAACCCAACCGGGCCCCACGCCGCGCGTGCTGGCAGCTAGCCTACTTGGCAAGGTAGTCGAACGCCATGGCATTGTTGCTCTCGGAGAGCTCGGCCGTTTTCGCGCGGCCGTCGATCAACACCTGCACCCGACCCACCACTTGCACCTGGCCCACCGGACGGAGCGGTGCGGTCAGCGCGGCCACCGCGAAGCGCTTCTCCTCGCCTGCCGCTAGCACGCCGACCGTGACGAATTTATTCCCCGCGCCGGTGGCTGTCGCCGTCGGCGTGCCGGTGCGATTGCTCCACACGTCCAAGATGCCCGCGTCCCCTGCCACCGTACTGATATTCTTGACCGTCACGTAAGCCGTAAACGGCTTTCCGGCATCCAGGTAGTCAGGCGACACTTCCAGCGCGGTGACCACGAAATCGGGCTGCGCCACGGTATAGGTCAGCGTCATCTGGTTGTTGGTTTCGTTGCCTTCAACCGTGGCGTTTGCAGCGTCCACGAAGGCGCGCAGCGTCCTGGTTCCGGCGCCGGTGCCGGCGCTCAAGCCGCTTACCACCAGCAGCGCCGTCTGCCCGGGGCGCAGGGTCCCTGAGCCCTGGACCGACTTGTTCGCGATGGTCTTAGCAGCCACATTGGGGCCGGGTTTGTTCGTCCAGACACCCAAGTTGCCGATCGAACCCGCCAAATCGCCATCGTTTCTCACGCGCACATAGGCCGCAAAGGTGCCGCCGATGGTAGGCATGGGCGGATCCAGCGCGATGGCCATGACCACAAAGTCCGGCAGCAGCTTCGCAAAGTTGGCGTCGAGATGCGTCGCCGCCATGACATTGGAGACGCTCACCGTGGTCGAAGTCGCATATACGGATCCGTCCGCATACGTCCAATTGACAAACCGATAGCCGACGTTGGTGCGCGCATTCACCGTCGCCGAATTGGCACCGTAATTCACCATCTGGGAACTGGTTCCCACGATCGTGCCACCCGCCGTGACATGAAATACGACTGGGTACCGGTTGATGGCAAAGGTCGCCGTGACCGTGGCGTTCGTGCGCAGCCTAGCCGTGGTGATGGTCGAAGTGGCGTTACCCAGCGTGACACCCGCCGTCGCGCTCCACCCGCCGAAGTGCCACCCGGTCGTCGCGGTCGCGCTGATACTCTGCGCGATGTTCGTGGGCACCGAGTACGCCCCTGCCGCTGGAGAAACCGAACCCGCTCCGATCACGGCCATGGTCATGACCACGGTGGTTGACAAAGGTGCGGTGTACGTGCCTGTATCCGCCCCGAGACCAGCGTCCGGATCCGTCACCGTGACCTCGACATGGCGCACCGTGCCATCACGCCGTGTGTTCGATGTGTGGTACCGGAGCGTGTATGTGGATGTGACCACATCAGCCACGCGGCTAATGAAAGCACTGAAGTCGGAGGTGTTGATATCGCTCCACATGCCACCGGTCTCCGTAGCCAGGAGCTTCACAAGCTCGCTGTTGGTGGTCGCGTTTAAACTGCGCACCGCCAGGGCTTGTACGCCGGACGCGACGCTTGGGGCGCGGACAACCTGTCCGAGATTATCGCGCGATACGCTCAGGCGCAGCGCGCTGACCTCGTCCGGCGAGACCACGAGCATGGTGGCGCCGGCATTGCGGATGGCCGTAATCACCTCCGGCATAATATAGCTGCTGTACTCCGTGTCATCGCCGCGATAGTGGGTTGGGGCATCGGTGATGAGCACGATCACACGCTGGGCGCTCGCGCGCCATTGCATCTGGGTGATGGCCATCATCACCCCATCGAGGGCCACCTCGGGCGTGTCGTCACCGGCCTCGGCGTATAACGCATTGACAGCATCCTGGAAGCTGGCCACATCGTTGGTCAACTGCAGTTTCAGTTCCGGTGTGTCTTTGAAGGAGATCAAGCCAAAGGTGGCGTCCACATTTTCGCCTACAATGCTGTTAGCGAAGGCCGTGGCCTGCTCCTGCAGCGTGGCGATGTAGCTGCTCATGCTCCCGGTATCATCAAAAACGAACGCCACGTCTGCCGCAGCCTCGGAGGAACCGGAACATTCAACGGAGTCCAAAACTTGCGCCACGTCGTCCTCCTGCAGCGTGAAATCGGAGGCCGTCAACCGGCAGTTCCAGCCAGCATCGGTATTCACAAAGACTTTCGCCGTAATCGCCGGGAACAGCGCGTTCGTTTGGTATCCGACCGTCAGCACATTCACAAAGTTGCTGCCGCTTAGCGCAGGCAGGATGACCGCTAGTTCCACGTGCGGCGTTGAATCTCCACCCAGCGCGTCCACGTCGAACGCCAGCGTCTGCCCGGCATACGAGGGATCCGCCAGCACCTGCCAGGATACCAGTTGCTGCGCGTTGACTTCGAGGCTCGGGATGGTCTGCGTCAGGGTCTGGATACCTGCCAGTGATAGCCCGTCTGGCAAAGTAATGGTGACCGTGACAGGCGCCATCACCTCGACGGTGTTGTTTTGCACAATGGCGTTGACAGTGAATGGGTTAGGGTTGAAATCGGCGCCATTGGCCGCCAGCGAGGCGGGTGCCGTCACGCCCAAGGCCAGCGCGCCGCCCACGCCGGTCACGGCCCCCAAGCCATAGTAGGTCACAAAGGTCAGCGTTTGACCGACGTTGAGGGTGCGGTTGAGCCACCAGATGCCAATCGCGCTGTCCCAGTACGTAGACCCTGACGGCACATAGTCGAAATTGGCCGACGTCGAGACGGCCGACCATTGTCCGGCCACGAACTTATCCGGTTTGGTGGCGCCGCCACCCACGAGCGTGCCGCGCGCCACTAAGCCGGGCGCGGCCAGGTTGTTGACTTCAAACGCCTGCCAGTAGTCCGGCACCGCATTGGTATAACTGCCGCCCGCACCGTTCAGACCGTAGCCGGTCTCGTTCGTGATGATACCGCTGGCCGTGGCAATGCGCGCAGCATCGTTGTAACCGATCATCGTATCGATGCCGACTTTCAACCCCACGTTCTTGGCCGCGCCGGACTGGTGGGCCAGGCTGTACGTCATCTTGACCGTGTCGGCCCGGCCGTTGCCGCTGTCCACCAATTCGAGCCGCTGGCGGATGAGCACACCGCTCACCAACCACTCCGTGGTGGCGTAGGTCCCATCCCGGCTCAAGGTCGGCCCATTCGTCGGCGTCGCTGAATCAAGGGGTGTATTCGTGCCATTGATCTTCACGCTTAAGCCGCAGGTGGAGCCATAAGTTCCGAAGATCAGGGTCTTGTTATTGTCAGTGAGTACAGCGGGATCGCCCAGCAGCGTCTGGAGACCGAACCGGCCGGGAACCGATCCATTAACCTCAAGCTGCATGAACTGGTTGGTGATGGTAAAGTTGCTACCCGCCAGGGCGACTGGACCGGAACTGGCGGCTAGTGCCCGCTTGGCCACCAGCTCGCCCTGAATGGTTTGCTCCTTCCATTGCGCATATTCTGCCGGATCGATCTGGTCTTGCGCGGGCAGCAGCCCTGCGAGTCCCGTGGCCAACAATAGCGCTATCATTCCCTTGCGCCACGATACACGTTGCACATAACCATTCATAACCGATGCTCCCATCGTTTCGGATACCCTGTTGTGATAGGTGCAAAACAGCACGGAGGAGGCGCCGTCATGGAACAACCCCTATGCGATAAAGCACCCCTACAATTTACACGAAAGAGATCCGGCCTGCTACAGCAATAATCCTAGACCCGTAACTTGAACATTCCTTTGGCCCGCAAGTCATGCAAGGTCAATGAGTTACAACGTCGGGCAACCAATCCATTTGGAAACATCCGTGATCATCTGGCACATTGCCTTTTTCCGACAAAAGAAAGGGGCCTTATGCACTCGATGACCACGACCAGCGACAAGTCTGGCACAGCACCGGCAACGCAGAAACTCGAAAATCTTTTAATGTCCTGGATGAATGGAAAAACCAGTGGGGCTTGAGTGGCTTCACGGAAACGTACTCATCGTGCCGAACGAAGCGCAAATAACCATTCACGAACAGGCACCAGTGCCAATTCCGGCGCTGGGTTGACGGCAAACACGCAGAAAATCAGGCGCCAGAGACGCCGTGCCACGCGCGGCATAGCTGGACTGTGCCCGCTGCGGGCGGGCACCCGAGTCGTTATGGGATTGGAACAAAGAAGCGGCCAAAGCGAAGAACCGCAAGGGTGGCGCGTATCGTATGGTGATGCTTTCGCGGTTCCCGGACACGCGCCCCCGGTGGGCTTGCCCTGCGGTGCGCAGAGATCCGAGACAGAAGTGGCTGAGCAATCAAGCGACAGCGCGAGGAGAGCCGCCACGGCCGCACCTCGCGCTATTCATATTTCTTCGCCTTTTTGCGCCTGCTGCGGAACTCTTCGCTCCGGCGGCACAAGGCCGCCGGGGGCGGCGGGTCCACACACACCTAACACCTTCCCATCTTCGCGCCCTTGCGCCTTGGCGCCTTGGCGTTAGAATCACCTTTACGAAGCAGGCACCCGCCCGCCGCGTGAGAGCACCTGAGTAGTGACGTCAAAGAGATGCTCAACTTATGGTTCTAGGATAATTTTGACCAGCACCCTAGTACCAGAAGATTCGCCAAGACGCACGTCACGCGCTATCATGCTTTTTCCCTGCCATGAAAGGTGCCATGACTTCACAACTGGCTTATCTCGCCATGATCCCCTATGCCAACATGGCGCCGGTGCGCGCCTTGGGGTGCCCGGCGGGGTTTGCCATGCTCTATCTGACGCCCAGCCTCTCGGTGGCGGCGCTGCGCGAGGGGCGGGTGGTGGCCGCGGCGCTCCCCACCGGGGCCCTGCCCGCTTTGCAGGAGCTGGTGGAACCGCTGGGGCAGTATGGCGTGGCGGCCAGCGGGAGCGTCGGTTCAGTGCTGCTCTATACGCGCCTGCCGCTCGCACAGCTCACGGCGGCGCACCGGGTTTACCTGACCGGCCAGTCCGCCACCTCCGTGCTCCTGCTCTACCTGCTGTTGCGCGAGGACCGGCCCGCCGCAGCGCTCCCCGCCCCGACCGCCACCCGCCACCACGCGGATGCGATCCTCGTGATCGGGGATGAGGCGCTGACCGTGGACGAATCGGTGGAGTTTCCCTGCCGCTATGATCTGGCCACGCTCTGGCATGCGCGCTTCCAGAAACCGCTGGTCTTCTGCCGCTGGGTGGTACGACGCGAGGCACCCGTCGCGCAAAAAGCCGCGCTGCTGAACTGGCTGGGCGCCCTCGACGCTCACGACGGCGCCCTCGTGGAACAGTGCGCCGGCGTGGAAGCCCAGCGCCTAGGGGTCGCGCGCGCGGCCATGGTCACCTACCTGCAAGGGATGCGCCGGGTGCTGACACCCGATGACCTCGACGGCCAAGCCTTCTTTTTGCAGAAAGCCACGGCCGTGCTGGACGAATATCGCGCCTGGCGCGAGCCGCCGCGCGCGCCAACCGCGCCGGCGCAGGCTGAACGCCTCGACCCCGCCGCCGCCCTGCACCTGCTGCAAACCGCGCCGCTGGGGGAACTGATGGCTCGGGCCCATGCGGCGCGCCTGCGGCGCCATCCGGGGGGACTCGTTTCCTTTGTCCTGGATACCAACCCGAACTATACGAACATCTGCCAGACGCGCTGCACCTTCTGCGCCTTCCATCGCGACGAGCAGGCACCAGATGCGTATCTGCTGACGGCCGCAGAACTGGCCGACCGCGTGCGGCAGGCGGCGGATCAGGGCGCGACCACCGTGCTGCTGCAGGGTGGTGCGCATGCCGGCGTCACCCTCGCGCGGCTCGTCGCCTACCTGCGCGCCATCCGTGCGGCCTGTCCCGGCCTCCATATTCATCCGTTCAGCCCCATGGAGTTGGACACCGTGGCGCGCCTCGAAGGGCTGACGATCGAGTTTGTGCTGCGCACTTTATGGGACGAAGGGGTCCACACCATCCCCGGCGGCGGCGCCGAGATCCTAGTGGAGCGCGTGCGGCAGGTAGTCAGTCCAACTAAATGCAGCGCCAGTCGCTGGCTGGAGATCATGGAGACGGCGCATCGGCTCGGTTTCCGCACCACGGCTACCATGATGTACGGACACCTGGAGACCGAGGCGGAGATCATCGAACATCTCTGCCGGTTGCGCGAGCTGCAGGATCGCACCGGCGGCTTCGCTTCCTTCATCGCCTGGTCTTTCAAGCCCGGCCGCTCGCCACTCAGCCGGATGGTGCCGCACCCGGCGCATCCGGCGTTATATGTGCGCCTGATTGCCGTGGCGCGTCTGGTGCTGGACAACTTCCCGCACATCCAGTCCTCCTGGTTCTCGGAAAGCGAAAACGCCGGCAGCCTGGGTCTGCTGGCTGGCGCGGATGACTTTGGCGGCATTTTGGTGGAGGAAAACGTGCTTAAGACCACCGGCCACGCGCGCCGCATCACCGTGCCGCAGGTCAAAGCACAGATTCGCGCCGCCGGTTTCGTGCCAGCGCGGCGCGATTCGGACTATCGGATTCTCGAGGTTTTTGACCCATGAAAAGTCAGCTTTCTGAGCAGCAAGCATTGATCCCGCCCGACGAGAACCGCCGGATGTTCGACGGCATTGCCCGGCGCTATGACCTGCTGAATACCATCATTTCGCTGGGGCGCGATCACGTCTGGCGCCGCGAGGCTGTGGACCGGCTGCAGGTGCGGGCGGGTGGCCAGTATGTGGATGCCGGCTGCGGTACGGGGGCGCTCAGCCTCGCGCTGGCGCGGCGCTGCCCGGCCGGCGCGCTGACGGTGCACGGGCTCGATTTTTCGGCCGCGATGTTGCAAGAGGGGGGCCGCCGCATTACGCAGGCGGGCCTGGCAGCCTCCATCACCTTGCAACAGGGCGATGCGCTGGCGCTGCCATTTGCGAACGGCTCCATGGATGGTGTCATCAGCGGCTTCGTGCTGCGCAATCTCAGCAATCGGCCGGCCGCGCTGGTGGAATGGTGCCGGGTGCTGCGTCCAGGCGGACGCTGTGTAGTTTTGGAACTGGCCGTGCCGGAGTCGTGGCTGATGCGGGGCGGCTACCGGATCTTTACGCGGCTGGTGGTGCCGGGGCTGGCCTGGCTCTTATCGCAGCGCCAGGCGTATGTCTATCTGCTCGACTCCATCCAGGCCTTCCCCGCGCCCGCGGTGGTCTGCCAATGGTTTGAGCAGGCCGGCTTCACGGATGTGCAGACCACGCCCCTGACGTTCGGTTCTGTACGCATCTATCAGGGGACCAAGGGCGGGTAGTAGAGGGCACTTACTTCTGCCAGCGGCTGACGATCTCGCGGCCGTGCTGGAAGAACCACTGCAGCGTGTCGTGCTCGACCTCCGGCGGGATGGAGTGATCGGAGTGCAGGATGTAGCCGCCACCGGCTTTCAGCACCGGGATGATCTTGCGGTTGAGCTCCTCTTCGATCTGCGCCCGGTCGTTGCTGGCAATGATGCGGATATCAATATTGCCGCAGAAGGCGATCTGATCGGCGTATTGCGCGGCCAACCGGGGCATATCCATACCGGCCTTGACCTCCATGGCTTGCAGGCAATCCATACCGGCCCGGATCAGGCCGGGCACCAGCGGCTCCACAAAGCCGCAGGAGTGTACCAGCACCTTACGGCCCTGCTGATGGGCGTGATCAAAGAGGAGCTTGTGGCCGGGCTCGACGAGGTCACGGTACATATCCGGCGACATGAACGGCTTGTCCTTGAACCCCATGTCCTCGTAGTACCACATGAAATCGGGTGCGCCTTCCTCGGCAAAGAGCAACTCCTGGTGCATGAGCGTCATCTTCGCGAAGGTCAGCACCATGTCCAGGACCCATTCGGGCTCGAGGGCCATGCCCATGAGCATGTACTCATGGCCGCAGACCGGGTGCATCTGTTCAAACGGTGCCACGCCGGACCAGCAGAAGGCGCGCCCCTCGGCCGCGGCCCGCGCCCGCTCGTGGCGGTACCCATCGAAGTTAATGCGCCGCCGGTCCACCTTCAGCAGGTGCGGCTTGATCAGGTCATCCCAGGCGGCGCGTTCCTTGACTTTGAAGTCTACATGCTCGGGTGTGCCGGAGCGCGTCTTGAACCAACGCAAGGTAGCCCCGTTGCCGTCGATTACCAGCTTGGTCTCCGGCGTCTCCTCCAGGATCTGCTCCTGGAAATCCAGATCGGCCGTGCTGTTTAGCCAACCGCCCCCACGCCAGCTCAGGTCAAAGTGGGCGCAGAAATCCTCGTCCTTGCCCATCTTGCCTTCCGCGATGTACTTCTGATGGGTTTCGCCCCACAGGCCGTCGCCACAGGGCAAGGCATCCACGGGTTTGCGATGCAGGGCATTCAGTACGCGTTCTTTGTGTGTCATGTTCGGCATCCTCGGTTGTGTAGCAACGTCGTCACAGGCGGCAGGGGAAAAAGCTAGCGTATTGGTTAGGTGAAAACAATGGGAAAGAGCAATTCGCATGGTGGCGCCCGGCGGGTCCGGCGGCCCCGCCCTACCTGCCACAATTCGTTGCTTTCACACGGTTATTGGTAGGGCGGGGCCGCCGGACCCGCCGCCACAAGTTCATAATGAGAATTGCTGAATGGAAAAGGGCACCTGCGTCCGCTTTACACCGTGGGGTTGGGGACAAATGGGCCACCGCGGCACTGTTTGAGGTAGTTCAGGGCATGCACCTGGCCCGTCATTTCCAATTCGTCGCGATAGACGGGGTCATGCCATCCTTCGATATCAATCGAGCCCTGGAACCCGGCGCGGCGCAAGTCGCTGATGATGGCGCTCCAGTTGCTGTCGCCAAACCCCGGCGTCCGGTGGAAGGCGAACGGCTCTTTCCCGTAGACGCCGTGCTGCCGCACGACATCGTGCAGGATCGTGGCATCTTTGCCATGCACGTGGAAGATCCGGCTGGCCCATTGGCGCAGTTGCGGCATGGGGTCAATCAAGGCGAACAGGTGCGCGTGGTCAATCAGGGCCGCCCACGCCTGGCGCGTTTCCTGATCCTTATCTCCGCTTTCCAGCGGGTTGCCGAAGATGCCGAGGGAGCTGATGACCACATCCCGGTCACCGATGGCGCCCTTCACATCCTGGGCCAGTTGCTTTAAATCGGTATCGCCGAGTGTCTGCCAGAAGGTCAGCGAGATGCTCTCGAAGCCGTGCGGCAGGATCTGCCGCAGGTATTCCCCGGTATTCTTGCCGGCGCTGGCGAGGGTTCCGATCCTAATATCCTGATGGTGTTGCAGCATGGGTAAACTCCTTGTCGTGTCTCTGACTCCCCCTGAACTCGGGGCCTACCACTTGATCCTGACTTCGCGTCCCTTTTCCGCGCTTTCGATCGCGGCCAAGACCATGGCCAGACTCTTGATATTGTCGCTCGCGGCTGTTTCCGGCGTGCGCCCCTCGCGCACGCAGCGCACAAACTCCGCGATCAGGCCGCCGTGGCCGATGGGCGTTGTGGCGTTGGCAAAGGGGAGCGGCGCGAGGTTCTCCACCTGACTGTGAGGGGTGGCGACCGTTGTGACCGCCTGCGCCTGAAAGCCACGATAGCCATCCCAGCGGAAGCTGCCGCACGTGCCGATCCCGTGCCAGGTGCTTTCCCATGTGGTTTGTACCCCCTCCGCGCACCAACTGCCGCGGTAGGTGTAGACCACCCCGTTGCTCATGGTGAACACGGCTACGGCCGAGGCGCCATGTGCATACCACGAGCCGGCCGGGTTCCACTCCTTGCAGTAGACGGAGACCGGATCCGCGCCGCACAGCAGACGTGCGGCATCGAAGGTGTGGATGGCCATGTCGAGCAGCAGCACATGCGACATCTGTTCGCGAAAGCCGCCGAAGTGGGCGCCAATAAAGAAATCGGAACTGAGCGTGGTCAACGGCCCCAGCCGCTCCGCGGCGATCAGCTCGCGCACCACCCGGATCTCCGGCAGGTAGCGGCGGTTCTGCATCACCGCATGGGTGCGCCCGGCCTTGGCAGCGGCCCGGACCATCTTCCGGGCATTCGCCAGGGAGTCGGCCAGCGGTTTCTCGCCAAGCAGATGGCACCCCTGCCGGAAGGCCTCCAGCGCCACGGAGACGTGGGCCTCGGGCACCGTGCAATCAAACACGAGGTCCGGCCTGGTGGCTTGCAGGACCTGCCGCAGATCCGTGCCGATCACGGCGGATTCCAGATGGAATTCCGCCGCGCGTTTCCGGGCGCTCTCTTCCAACCGGTCCACCAGCCCGACCACCTGAAGCTCCGGCATAACCGCCATCGGCTTTAGCCAGGCTTCGCTGATGCCGCCGCAGCCCACCAGCACGACGCGAAAGGGTGTGTTCATGGCTTTGTCTACTTCTTCTCGAAGGCGGCGTCAAAAGCCACCCGGGATGGCGTGAAGTCCAGCCGCTGGACGAACGCGCAGGCCTCCCGTGCCCCGTGTTCACGATCCATGCCGCTGTCTTCCCATTCCACCGAGAGCGGGCCGTCATAGCCGATGGTATTCAAGGCGCGGATGATGCGCTCGAAATCCACATTGCCGCGGCCGAGCGAGCGGAAATCCCAGAAGCGCCGCGCATCGCCAAAGGCCAGGTGTCCGCCGAAAACGCCGGACGGCCCCGGCGTCTGGCGCCACGCCACGTCCTTCATGTGCACGTGAAAGATGCGGTCGCGGAACCGTTCGATAAATGCCACGTAATCCACGCCCTGGTACCCCAGGTGGCTGGGATCGTAGTTGAAACCGAACGCCGGGTGGCCATCGACCGCCGCCAGCGCCCGTTCCGCCGAAACGATATCAAAGGCGATCTCGGTGGGGTGCACTTCCAGCGCGAACTTCACGCCGAGCTTCTGATACGCATCCAAGATCGGTTTCCAGCGCTTGCCAAAATCCTGGAAGCCGGCATCAATCATGGCGCCCGAAACCGGCGGAAAGGCGTAGAGCAGCGACCAGATCGAGCTGCCGGTGAACCCATTGACCACCTCCACGCCCAGGAGCTTCGCGACCTTGGCGGTCTGGATGACCTCCTGGGCGGCGCGCTGGCGCACGCCCTCGGGGTCGCCATCCCCCCAGATATGCGGCGGCAAGATGCTCTGGTGCCGCTCGTCAATCCGGTCACAGACAGCCTGCCCCACGAGGTGGGTGCTGATGGCCCGCAGTTGCAGGCCATGCTCTGCCAGCAAGGCCAGCTTCTGCCGGCAATAGGCGGCATCGGCCTTGTCGATCTCGAGGTGGTCGCCCCAGAAGGCCAGTTCCAGGCCGTCGTAGCCAAAGGCCTTCGCCTTCTGGCAAAGCTGCTCCAGCTTGAGATCCGCCCATTGTCCCGTGAATAGTGTCACCATACGTGCCATGATAAAAGCTCCTTGGCGTCGGCCGGCTACAGGGCCGGCATCTTGACCCACTTCTGTTTACTTTTCGAACTTTTGACGACCGTCTCGATGAAGGCCATGCCGCGGACGCCATCCTCCACGGTCGGGAAATCCAGGGCCGCGGCGGGCACCTTCTTACCGGTTTGCGCCAGTGCCACGGCCGCGGCGAAGCTGCGGTAGAGGTTGGCAAAGGCCTCCAGATACCCTTCGGGATGACCGGGCGGCAGGCGCGTGGCTTGGCGCGCAGCCTCGCAGAGGTGCGGATAGCCGCCGGTGCGCAACATCTGCCGCGGCTGGTCCGGCCACTTTAGGAGCAGGGTGTTGGGCTCCTCCTGGTGCCACTCGAGGCCGCCCTTCTCGCCGTACACGCGGATCGCCAGAGCATTCTCCTCGTCAATCGAAACCTGGCTGGCAAAGAGGATCCCGCGCGCGCCACCCTTGAACCGCAGCAGCACGTTGCCGTCATCATCCAGCTTCCGCCCCTTGACAAAGGTGGTCAGCTCGGCGCAGACGGACTCGATCTGCAGCCCGGTGATGTACTCCGCCAGGTTCTCCGCATGCGTGCCGATATCGCCCATGCAGCAACTGGCGCCGGCGCGCTTGGGATCGGTGCGCCAGTCGGCCTGCTTCTGCCCGGAGGCTTCCAGCAGCGAAGCCAGCCACCCTTGCGGGTATTCGGCCACGATCTTGCGGATCTTCCCCAGTTGGCCGGAGCGCACCAGCTCGCGCGCCTGCCGGACCATGGGGTAGCCGGTGTAATTGTGGGTCAGGGCAAAGATCAGGCCGGTTTTGCGCACCAGGGCCGCCAGGGCGCGGGCTTCCTTGAGGTTGAACGCCAGCGGCTTGTCGCAGATCACATGGAAGCCGTGCGCCAGCGCCAGCTTTGCCACCGGGTAGTGCATGTGGTTCGGCGTGACGATCGAGACGCACTCCATGCGTTCGTCGGCGGGTAGCGCCTGTTCGCGCTGGAACATCTCCGCATAAGAATCATAGACGCGGTCGGCCGGCAGGAAAAGATCCGCACCGGACGCCTGGGACTTGGCCGGATCGGCGCTGAAGGCGCCGCAGACCAGCTCAATCTGTCCGTCCATGGCCGCGGCCATGCGGTGCACGGCACCGATGAAGGCGCCCCGTCCGCCGCCGACCATACCCATCCGAATTTTACGTGTAGCCATGATCTACCACCCTTTCGTCTACTTTTTCGCTGCCCACAGCAGACCGCGTTGCACGATTTCCCGCGCCTCGGGCACATCGAAGTCCTTGAACGTATGCCCCCAGCAGGCCACGAACACGCGTCCCTTGCCCCACGTCCGCGTGTAAGCATACGGCATCACCGTGCCGGCCGCGTACTGCGAAGGATCGCCATGCTGCCCCGTGAACGTGCTGGTGCAGAGCACCTGCACGCCGGGGTCGTAGTGAATGTAGTACTGCTCGGTATCCGGCAGCACGAAATCCTTGAGGCCTTGCGTGATCTCGTGCGTCCGGTCCGTGATCTTCACCGCACACGCGGGGATGCCGTTGCCGGGATGTGCCACCCACTGGCCACCGGTCATGAACTGGTACTCCGTGTCTTCCCGGAACGAGTCGATGATCCCCCCGTGCCAGCCGGCCAGGCCGACGCCGGCGGCCACCGCCTCGCGGAGGTTCCTGCTCTGGTCGCCCGTGATCTTGCCCATGGTCCAGCACTGCACGATCAGCGACAGCCCCTTCAGCTTCTCCGCGTCCAGGTAGGCGTCCAACGTCGCCGAAACCTCCACGGCGAAACCTTGTTCCTCGAGCCACGGCATGAACAGCTTGACCGATTGCTCCGGCGTATGGCCATCCCAGCCGCCCCAGACTACCAATGCTTTCTTTGTGCTCATTACCAGTTCCTTTTTCTGCCGCTTCGTCACCGCCCGCCCAATCTGGGCGCTGGTGATATGCTAGTGGGGCCCGTGCGCGGCGTATTGCATGAAACACGCATCTTTGTGTATATTCTCGGCATGGCCAAACTGACCCCCCGATCCACCGACCCGCTGCGGCATGAGGCTATGAAGCTTTTTGCCTATCTGCCGGACGTCAGTTTCTTTGTAAAAAACCGGAAGAGTGAATTCGTCTTTGCGAACCCGGCCTTTGTGGAGATGCTGGGGGCGCGGCGGCTGGCGGAGATCCTGGGGAAAACGGATTTTGCTTTCTCCCCCCGCGAGCTGGCGCAGCATTTCGTACAGGATGACCGGCAGGTGATGCGGCGTGGTCAGCCCATGGCCAGCCGCGTGGAGCTGGTGCCCAATGCCGACCGGAGCATTAGCTGGCATGTCACCACCAAGGTGCCCATCCGGAATGCCCAAGGCGTGGTGATTGGCCTGGCGGGGTTCACGCGCGATCTGGCACGCGCCACCGTGACCGCCGGGCGGTATCAGGAGATGTCGGTGGTCATGCAGCATATGGACGAGCATTTTCGCGAGCCGATCAGCGTGCCGCAACTCGCGACGCTGGCCCACCTCTCGGTCAGTCAGTTTGAGCGGCGCTTCAAGTCGCTTTTTCAGGTAACGCCCCTGCAATACCTGATCCGGCTGCGTTTGAACAAGGCCTGCCAGATGCTGGTGACCAGCACGACCAAGATTATTGAAGTGGCCTTGCAATGCGGCTTTTACGATCACAGCCACTTCATCCGCCAATTCACGGCCGCCTTTGGTCTTTCCCCCACGGCCTACCGTCAGCAGCACCGCTGAGCAGGCTGCGACCTGCGCGGTAGGGCGGGGACCCCGTTATTTCCCGAACAGGTCGGCGTGTGTGCCCATTCGCTCAAAGATGCACGGCGATCCGTCCAGGCGATAAACGAGCACCCAGTCTGACTCAATCTTCGCAGATCACAAGACCACGTCTGGCCTCCGAGTCCGCAAACGCCTGTTTGGTGGCAGCCGCTGGAATAGCCACCTCAAACGGTAATCCATAGGCGGCCACTAAGCCAACCCAGAGTTGCGTTCAGTAGGCCGGAACTCCGGTTCCGGCCATGGAATGGGCCGCAACCGGATTTGCGGCCTACAACACAACACCGCAAAGGTAGGGGAACAGGGATGCGCCCAGCATCAGCCTTGTTGCGCTGGCCTTTACACACAAGCTTTTCTGGACAAATACCACGGCTGCGAAAAGCGGGCGCTTCCGGGTTTGTGGGGGTGTTTTTCATTGAAGGGCAGGCGGGACCATGAGCAAGCCGCCGAACTGGAAGAGCCGACAAAGTGTGCGACGAAG
>CAIOST010000304.1 GCA_903861045.1 uncultured bacterium
CGCGGGGCGACAGTCTATTCAACACCCAACGTCCAAGGGGGAGACACCGGATCCGCCACACGCAGTTCCGTTGGGCGTTGGGCGTTGGATGTTGAGCGTTGGGCGTTGATGTCCCTACGACCGCCCCCCTTAGCGCCTTAGCGCCTTAGCGCCTTAGCGTTAGAATCATCGGCAATACCCGTTAAGAGCCAAGCCGGAAAAATCGCAAACGTTTGCGTTTTTTTCAGCTCGGGCAACGCGCATGTAATTCTGCGCGGTCGCCATTTTCCGCCACACCCATAGCCACCCTGGCTCGCGCGGCCCGCGGACCGGGGCGGGCCGGGGCTACGGACTACGGTTTTGTTGTTTGACACTTCGTCTGCAACTTGCAAGGATTCGCGCCCTGCGGGAGAAATGACATGCGACGTGTAAAATGGTTATGGCTCTTGTTGGTAGCGCTCTTGTTGACCGGGGTGCTACTGAATTGGCGGCGTGTTTACAACAAACAAGTTTGCCCACACCCTACCCCAACATTCAGCCACACACACGCCACCGCAGACAAACAAACCCCGGCGCACAGCTGTGCCACCCAAACAGGCGTCTGCCGTGTCCGCCCCCGCGAAGCTATCTCATCTGACGAACAACCCCACGGTCGCGCTGCTAGCAAGCCCAACCAACTACGTTGGACGTATGGTCGCCTTGCAACGTCTGCCAGCGGTATTGTCCACCAACGATGCGGCCGCTTTGGCGCCATGGCTGGGCATGCATAATGACGACCGGGCATCCGAGCCATGCCGCATTACCGCCTTACGTGTGGCCGCGCTACATGGTGCCAAGGAGGTGCTGCCCGTGGCCCGCGAGCTGGCGCAGACCGGCGAAACCGAACTGCTGCGCATGGCGGCCATCGCCTCGCTCGGCGAGTTAGGAAGCGCGGCCGACCAGGAACTGCTGGACGCGCTGACGCATGATGGCGTGCCACATGTAGCAGCCATAGCGACACAGGTGGCGGCGACACTGAAGAAACGAGTGGTTACCCGTAAAACTACCATTCGCCTGCCCACCCTCGCCGCGCCCGCCGGCAGCCAAAGTGCAAAAGTGGGAGTTTTGGGACAAGCTCTAAGCTAAGAGTTTTCATTGCGATTCTTAGCTTAACACCTATGCCCCCCGCGCCTTCGCGCCACTCGCGTGCATGAGCGGTTACTCGCCCTATTCCCTGCGCATCCCACTGCCCGTCCACCCGGCGCTAGCAACCAAGCACCAAGAACAACGAACCAAGCACATCCCCCTCGCGCCCCTCGCGATAGAAACCTTTCTGTCGCCGGCCCCACAGCCTGCCGCTAAACCATGCGCCGCATGGCCTACAGGCTAAATGGATCGCTACCCTTGCCCTGACCCTCCTCCACACGACGTTTCACAGGTGTCACTTCCACCCCATTATCCATGACCACATACGAAACTCCGGCGACTTCCGTAATGATCTTCAGCGCATCTTGCACCGAAACATGGCGCGCCTCAAACGTGACCCGTGGCAAGTCGTCCGGCAGCCCGACAAACCGAACGGCTACCCCGGCTTTCTTCATCACGAATTCCAAAGCCTCTTGCACGGTTACATGGTCAAAGGTGATCGTATCAATCACAACCTGATTGAATGCCGCGCAGACGGTAGCCTGCGGCGTTTTTGCCTCAAGCCGACGCAAGCTGTACCCCTTAGGCGTTTGAAACACGCCAAGATTATTTTGTGCGAAACTGGCCGTGCCAAGGTTGGCGCCGCCCACAAAAACCGCCAGCTTGGATTTGCGCACCACGACCCCGCGCGAAGAACTGCTTGACTCATCGAGGACGCGCACGAATTCCCAGACCGGCACAGCATCGGCCAGCGCCACCTTGATACCCAGCTCCTGGCGTAAAAATTCGACCCAGCTCAAGATGGTCGCCTCATACCCGAAATCGCGCAAAACTTCAGCGCCCAGCGTCTGATTCCAGAGCCAGGGTTCCAGCTCCACCCGCGGCAATAACCCCAGTTCCATCAAGCGCCGACACCAGCGCTCCAACGAGACGGGTTTCCCCAGGGGTTCCGACTGCGGCATGGGCAGCCTACTCCACGCCTGTTGCCGGTCGGCACGTGCCGCCGCGGCTAGTTTCGCCACCTGCGCCAGCGTGTACGGTCCCTCCACGCCGATCCGCCGCACGACTTCCTCGCGACTGGCCATCAGCAACGGTTCGCCGTCCACCCACGCTCGTAGGGCCTTGGTGGTCCAGTGTCCCCGCTCCCCGCAACGCGGATGGCTCAGGAGCTGGTCCAAACTTGCCTTTCTGCCCGGGTCCAGCACCGCCAGCCAGTTACGCCACTCCTCCTCGGCGTGGAGACCGCTGGCATTTCGCAAGATCCAAGCGATTTCCACGGGATTTGCATCATCGAGTTTACGTCCGAGCGCCGCGGCCAGTCCTGGATCCGGCCGCGGCTGCACCGGGCCGGCCGGCTGATCCACGGCCACACGCATACGAGTCCCGGGAAGCTGCCGCAGATCATCGGCCTGGCTGGCCACCAGTGCCCCTGCCACGGCGCATTCCCCTTCGTTCATCGCCAGGACGGGAATCGCGACCCGGGCACCACCCTGAAGCGTCACGCGCACGATGCCAAGCTGTCGGTCCCAGCTTGCAGTCCACAAATCGTTCGCACCTGCAGAGCGCTCGGCGTATCGCACGACAGGCACGCGTTCGCCCATCGGCTGATTACGGGCATCCAGGTTACGCAGCGACAGTTTGGCCCCCCGCACGACATCCGCCGCATAGCCATCCACACACGCCTGCAGACGCTCCCGCTGTTCCTCCGACAAACCATAGATCGTCCGATTGGACGCTACACACTCAACATCGGCTTCCTGGTCGAACCCCGTCAAAAGCGGCGGCAGCCCGAGCACCACCTCACACCCCTCCGGCACATCACGGCCATCCACCACCAGCAGGTGTGGCCTGCCAGGCCAGACCGGCTGGTCCGCCGACATCGGCTGATATCCCGTTTCTGTGGACTGCCACCACGTAATCTTCGGCCGGCGTACCGCAGGCGCCGGTGCGGCATAGGGCTGCTGGATGAGCGTCTCGACCGCCAGCAGCGCACCGGGCGTGGCAGCGAGACAGAGCCCGGTTTTCACCACCCCGCACCATTCCGCAAACGCCTCTGTCTTCAGTCTTACCGCCTCAGCCGGGCCCTGGATCACGACTTCCGCCGGCTTGGTCACGGAGGCCGCAGGAATCAATTCTGCGGCCAGTACCGCCACTTCCGGATTCGTCCACTCGTCCTGCCCCAGCCGCGCCACCAGCCATGGGAAAGTCTCATGGTCCTGCGCCAGCCGTGCGGCATCCGCCGCAAAGGCAGCCACCTCCGCACCTACCGGCTCCGCACGGCGCAACTCGCGGCGCAGCTCGTGCCACTGCGGAGTTCCTTCCGCCCACCCCTCCGCCAGCGCAATCGCACATACCAGCACGCGGTCAAGCAGACTCTCGGGATGCTGGCCGCGCGACCGGGGCGCACGCAGGTTCACGCCAAACGCCCGCCCGCGCGCTGCCACCCAATCGCCCGCCAGCCCTTCGGGAAGATTGTCGACCGCGCCGGCGGACTCGCCCCGCCGAATCGCCGCCAGCTTGACCCAGCAGGATGCCAGATCCGTACCGAGCGTCGGCCAGATCGCCGCCAGCTTTTCGCGCCGCTCCTTGCCCTCCGGCGCCAGCAGCCAAGCCATACCCGCCCGCGGACCGGCCGTCATCTTCAGCCAGTCATCCAGCTCGGACTTCCGACGTGCGGCCGCATCCGGCCAGGACCGCAGACGCAAGCTCACGGCGGCGCCCGGCGCCACGGGCAGCGGCATGCGCGCCGCCCCATCAGCACCCACCACCAGACGGAACGAGGACGCGACCCCCAGCCCGGGACAAAGCACGAGCGTGTCCGCCTCGGCCTGTACCGCGGGCGCATCCTCACCCGTGCCACGCAGTACCACACGCAGGTTCGCCAGACTCCCTAACCATTGCCCGACCCGCACGATCGGGCCAGCCACAGTTGGCGCCGTGAGCCGCAGAGGCACGCGCCGCCGTCCATGCGGCGCCACACCCAGCTCTTGCCGGACACCATTCGGACCGGTTAACACCAGATTCGCTTCCTGCTCGCGATAATTAAAGACCTGGACGAACGCCGTAAACTGGTCCCC
Source organism: uncultured bacterium (assembly GCA_903861045.1). Lineage (GTDB taxonomy): Bacteria > Verrucomicrobiota > Kiritimatiellia > RFP12 > CAIWXQ01 > CAIWXQ01. The sequence goes on from CAIOST010000304.1 coordinate 4,182, forward strand.
CGGTCGCACGAACTTCGGCACGACCAGCTCGCACCGGTACGGCAGCGCCGCCGCGATCTCGGTCCGCACTTCGCCTACGAGTACATTGGCGCTGGCGTCATTGGCACGAGCCGTACAACGGAACCGTGCGGCACCTGCCGGCAGCGTAAACGTAACGACGGCTTCGCCCTTCTCGTCGGTGCGCAAATCAGCCACCCAGGTTACGGTGGAGTCTTCGCCCGGCTTCAACAGGGGCGGCAGACGCGCGGCCCCGCCACCCTTACCATAGAGACCGAGCGCGCCCTGCCGCCCGCCGGCACAACGACTAGAATATAGCATGGGCGCCCCTCCGGTTTGCCACTGCCAAAGCAGCGAACGCCAGAGGATACCGGATGGCTGGGAGAGCACCGGTGCCGCACCCACCTGGAGATCCCACTTGCGGTGATAATTATGGAAATACGCCCACAAGTCAGGAGTGGAATCTTGATGCAACTGATAGACCAGCGCGTTCACCACGCCCAGGCTGACCGAACAATTGGTGACGGGGCGCTCCTTCCAGTCAAAAACGCGCACCGCCGCATGCACCGTATCCCCCGGCCGATACCCCTCGCGCTCGGGCCGCACGTCGACCTTCAGCATCCGCTGCACCGGCAACACCTGCGCCTCCTGCCGTTCCGTCGTGACAAAGCCCTGGCCGGGCAAATAGGCCGTGGCTTCCAGGAATAGATTCGGCGACCACGATTCATCCACCTTCAGATCAAGCCGTTTCGTGGGCTCATCGAGGCGCTCGACGCGCGCCACACTGAGGTTGCGCGTTGCGCCCACCAGCAGCACATCGCGACCGGGCGATCTCACCCCGATCGTCAGCGGCATCGCGCCATCCGGTTTGACGTACCGCCGCAGCAGCGCCAGTTCGACACCTCTACCTGTACCAAGCTCAGGCACGGGCTTAACCACGATCGGAATCCAACGCTCCGCGATCTTGCCGTCCAGCGTAGGCGTGCTGACACGCAGGAAGTCCGCCCCACTGTGCTCGCGCCGCAGCGGCATGGCCGTCTCGACCCACGCCTCACCCTGCCCCCGAACCTCCACCGGTGTGCCCCGGAAATCAGGGCGCGACAGCGGACCCTGGCCCTCTGCGCCGGACGCCAAGGACGGCAGGGACGCAAGCTGAAGGGTGACGGAAGCCTTGTCAGGCAACCGACACAAGACGCGCAAGGTCTCGCCGACCTCCACCGTGGCGTCCGGAACCTCCACATCCAACCGGAACGGAAAGATCTGGGTCCTAAAGCTCCGGTAGTATCGGAACGCCTGGTTCGCAAACTGGAGACCAAAGCAAAGCTGATAGTGCGCTTCCGTAGCGGCCAGGGTGGGAATGCGGAATTCGACTTCGCCGGCCATGTCACTCTTGGCAACAGGCGGCTGTTCACAGGGGGGCGCCAGGGAACCGGCCACCACCGAGACGCTGCACCGCACCTCCAGATCCGGCACAGGTTCGCCACCCGCGTCCGTCAAACGCAACCGGAACACCGTGGATTCGCCGCAGCGCACCACGCGGTCCACATCCATATCAACAAATTCACATCGTAACAGAGGCAACTCGGTGCGATCCACGCGGGCCAGCGCATGCGCCGGCCCGTCGTCGAGTTTCAGCGTCAACGCACCCGGCTCGCACCCCGGCGGCAGCACAATTTCGCCCCAGACCGCACCCGTATCACTGACCGCCAGGGGCGACTCTTTGAGGATCAACTCGCCAAGCTGGACACAGGCCTGCACCGTACCTACCGGCCGGCGCAGCATCTCGCCGTTAAAGTCACGCAGCACGGCCTTATAGTGCACCGTCTCACCCGGGCGCGCGAACGGTTTATCCGCCCAGACCACGGCCTTGCGAGTCCAATGTGCATCCGCGCCATAGGTAGCGTAGCTCTCGACCCGGACCTCGGGGCGGTCAATATTCGCCTTAACCTCATAACTGCGCCCCCGGATGCGCTCGGGCAAATCGAACCGGACCAGCCCGTGAAGATCCGACGCCACGCGCCGCATTTCGCAAAAAGCCGGATCTCGTTCCGCCGCGTGGTGCCCCGCCCGGAGCCCCTCCTGAAAAGTCTGCTCCTGGGCACTCATGCGGAAGGCTTCCTCGGCCACGCCCAAAAAACCCTCCCTGAATCCGGCCTGCCAGGCCGGATCCGCGCCGGCATAGACGCGACCACCGGCATCCACCGCGTTACGCGCCAGCGTGAGCTCGATCTTTACCGGCTCGCCCTGGCGCGCCTTACCGTCCGCCCGCCGCACGACCCAGCCCAATGCGCTATCCCGGCCAGCCACGAGCCGCAGATCCGACGCCACTACCATGAACCCGACGAACGCCACCACGGGACTACCGCGCGCCGTAACCGTGGCCACATAATACCCCTCCGCCAGGTCCTTGAAATCGGCCGGCGTCTGCACCTGCTGCCCAAGCGTCCGCCACTCCGACACGTTCAAGGTACGATCCGCCACCGGCGCAACCGGAAGCAAGCCCCGCTCCGGCGCACGACCAAACTCCTGCCAGCGTGCAAAATCCGGCAACCGATAAAGCCGAAGCAGGTGTTCACCGCGATGCATCGAGTGAATCGTGAGACTCGCCGGCACGCCAGCAGGCACCTGCACCGCCGTCACGCGCACCTGCAAGCCTTCATAATCGAGAGCCAGGCGATATTCCGCCTGCGCCGGATCCGTACCCGACGCGCTCCGCTGCGCGGCTACCGGAAGACGGTCATGGGCTCCTGCCCGGAAATCCTCCAGGGGCGCGACAGCCAAAGCGGTCGCCTGCGTCGCCATACCCATGATCGAACGTACCAGATCCGCGCGCATCCGGATCTCATTCAAGTCCTGCAGGGAGGCCATCGACTTTTGCACCTCGGCCTCGACCCCCGCGTAGGTGGTCGACAAAGCATCCAGCCGGCGGTCAATCTCGGGATAGGACCAGAGACGGATGGTTTGCCCAGCCAAGCCACGGTGCTTCTGCCAGGTACGGAACTGCCGAAACGCCGTCTGGGCCTCCGACGTCGCAGGAAAGCGCTGCCAAAGCTCCTCGGAGGCAGCGGCGGCCTCGTCGATCTCGCTCTCGGAGAAGTGCAAGAGCGCGACCGCCAGCGCCAGCGACGCATCCCACTGACCCTCCTTGCCCAGCTCGCGCACGAGACTTGCCCGTTCCAGGTCACCGCGTCCATAGCGTGCCAGCGCGAGCATCGCCGGCGTGGCCGGCAGTATCACGGTGCCACCTTCCGCCCGCACCATGCGCGCGCCCCGATTCATCAGATCCCGCAGCGCTTGGAAATCTTCCCACCGTGCACGCCACACCCCTTCGCCCCTGCCGCCCGGCGCCTCCGGCGAGTTCACCGCCGGGATGGCGCCGCTCACCAACCGATCGCCATTCTGCTTGTCCCGCAGCCCCTGCCAGCGAATCGCCAGTTCCAGGGCCACGATATCCGCCGCCAGTTTCGGACTCTTATCCGCCCACGGAATCGCCTTAATCTCGGCCAGGGCCTCCGCGCGCCGATCCGCCGCCAAATAGGCCTGCGCCAGCGCCATGCGTGCGCGATCGTCCAGACCATGCTCGCCGATCTTGTCGCGTTTGAGCAACTCCCGCATGACCGCCGCCGCCGCATCGACCTCGCCCCCCCGGGCCAGACGCTCAACCCGCTCAACCAGCACACCGGCCCCAGCACGCCAATCATCCGCGGGCTCCGACGCCGCCCCCACCGGCCACGCCAGTAAGCCCACGAGCAGGAGCACAACGACGCGATCCATGATTTGTCGTACCATAATCCCTCCCATGACGGTTCAGCCGTCGCCGCACCTACTGGTTCACTGCGCACCGTTTCCGGCCTGGTGTGCCGGCCGCGCTCTGCCCGCATGGATGCACGCAGCGCGCGCGATTGTGCGGAAGTTTATCACCCCCAAGCCACCCCGACAACCCTTAGTCGAATCACTTAGTCGACCGAGTTCGGGGCGGGGCCGCCGGACCCGCCGCCAGCAATGGGCTCGCAAATGAAACGGCACTCTCCATTAGCGTCCATTCGCGGCCATTCGCGGTTCCCCATTCTTTTGTTTCCTTTACCCATCCCGCAGGCGTCAGCAACTAAGAACGAAGCACCACGAACCAAGAACACTCCCTTCGCGCTCCTTCGCAATCAATGAAATCCTGTTACTTTCCTCCGACGGCGGCGGGTCCGGCGGCCCCGCCCTACCGGCCTGACGGCACTCTCCATTAGCGTCCATTCGCGGTCATTAGCGTCCATTCGCGGCCATTCGCGGTTCCCCATTCTTTTGTTTCCTTTACCCATCCCGCAGGCGTCAGCAACCAAGAACAAAGCACCACGAACCAAGCACACCCCATCAACCCGCCACGGTCAGTCGGCCACGCAGCCGGATATCTTCCGACGAGCTGCCGACCATGATCTCGAACGTCCCGTTCTCGACCACCCGCCGCATCTCCCGGTTCCACAGCGCCAGATCGTGCGGCTGCAGCGTGAAGGTCACGGTCTGCTGCTCCCCGGCCACCAGGCTGACCCGCGCAAAGCCGCGCAACTCCTTCACCGGCACGGCCACGCTGGCCACCTCGTCGTGAATATAAAGCTGCACCACTTCATCCCCTGCCACAGCCGAGCTGTTCCGCACCTCCATACGCACGGTAACCGGACCCTTCCCGTCCGTACGCTCCGGCGTGATGACCAGGTTACTATATTCAAAGGTGGCGTAACTCAGGCCAAACCCGAAGGGAAAGAGCGGTTTACCATCGTTATCGTTGTAATGATAGGCGCGTCCCGAGGGCTTGTAGCTGTAGTAGAGCGGCGACTGCCCCACATTTTTCGGGAAGGTGATGGGGAGCTTGCCGCCGGGATTGCAGGCGCCGAAGAGCACCTCGGCAATGGCGGTGCCGCCCTCTTCCCCGCCATACCACGGCAGCAGCACCGCCGCCACCTCATCAATCCATGCCGCCATGGTCACGGCGCTGCCAGCCAGCAGCACCGCCACGACCTTGGTTCCGGTGGCCGCAATCTGCCGAATCTCTGCCACCTGGTCGCCCAGGATGAGATCCTGTCGACGCTTCTCCACGATAATGGCATGCGCGGCATCGGTCACGCCAGCCTCCTGCGCCTTGATGCGCGGCAGGTCCAGATTTGACCGGTCAGACCCTTCCTCCTCGCGGATGGTGGCAAAATAGAGCGCGACCTCGCAGGCGCGTGCGACTTCCGCCAGATCTTCCCCGGGCGCACAGACCCGCAGCGCGGTGCCGGGCGCGACCATGGCACGCAGGCCTGCCAGCGGCGAGACGCCCCCACCGCCCCAACCGCCATAGGGTCCGCTGTAATCCCCCAGGTTGACGGTGTCCGCGGCCGGGCCGAAGACGCCGATGGCCCGCAGGTCCTGGCGCAACGGCAGCACACCATCGTGGTTCTTCAGCAGCACCATGGCTTTACGCGCCGCCTCGCGCGCCAGGGCCCGGTGCGCGGCACAGCGCACCACGACGTCGGCTTGCGGCTCGTCCACATACGGCTGATCAAAGAGCCCCAGTTCAAACTTGGCCTGCAGCACGCGCGCCGTAGCCGCGTCCAGCGCCGCCAGCGGCACGCGGCCGTCCTGCACCAGGGCCAGAAGCGTCAGATCCGAATTCGGCAACTCGACATCCAAGCCCGCCAGGAAGGACTGCGCCAGGGCGTCGGCCTTGTCCACGGCCAGGTGATGCGCGGAGCAGACGCCTTCGATGCCACCATAGTCAGAGACTACAAACCCGGTGAACTTCCACTCGTCACGCAGCAGATCGGTCAGGAGCACCTGGCTGCAACTGCAGGGGACGCCATCAATAGAGTTATAGGCAGCCATGAGGGAGCGCGCCCCACCCTCCTGGATGCAGACCCGGAACGGCTCCAGAAAAACCTCCCGCAGGATGCGCCACGAGGAATGCGAGGCATTGCTGTCGCGCCCGCCCTCCGCATAGTTATCCACGAAATGCTTGGGCGACGTGATGATGTTCATTCCTTCCAGCGCCTTGACGTAGGCCAAGGCCATGCGGCAGGTGAGGTAGACATCCTCGCCGTACGACTCCTGCGCCCGCCCCCAGCGCGAATCGCGGCTGATGTTGATGACCGGGGCGAAGACCTGGTGGATATTCACCGCCTTGAGCTCGCGGGCGATCGCCGTGCAGACTTGCGCCATCAGCGGCTCATCCCACATCGCCGCCAGGGCAATCGCCTGCGGAAAACAGGTGGCATCGCCCCACTGCGCACCGTGCAGCGCCTCCTCGTTGATCAGCACCGGGATCCCCAGACGGTGCGCCTCGATGGACTTCATCAGGTCGGCATTATTGAGTGCCGCGCACTCGGAGGCCGTCCGCCGCGTCCCCTTATAATGGGCGAAGTGGCTTAGTGAGCGCACATGGCCTGCGCTGTAATCGCGCGGCTCCTCGCCGGGGTTAAAGATCATCTGGCCGCGTAACTGGCCAACCTTCTCCTCCACGGTCATGCGCTCCAGCAAGTCGCGTACGCGCGCTGCCATCGGCAGCGCAGAATCCTGATAGGGGTGCTTCATAGATGCGGTCTTTCCTTGGGCTGTGCCAACCGTGACAAATACAGGCCGGAGCATGCCAGAGGCCGAAGCAAAAGTCCAGACCACCCTGCGCCGGGAGCAACCCATGTCTTCAGGAAAAGACCATGGGACGCATCCTCGCGCAGGGTTGCATTGACGCCCGTGTTATTGACCATTCGAACGTATTCGCCCCCCGCCATACCGCCATGGCGCCGCCGGGGTTGGCTTCACCCTCTGACCACAGGCTGCTTCTGTTCGAGCTTATGATGCCGCACGATTGCGCCTTCCACCATGTAGATTACATCCTCGGCAATGTTGGAGGCGTGATCGCCGACGCGTTCCAGCTCGCGTGATACCCCCAGCAGCGCCAGCAGCGCATCCGGCGCGGCCGCTAGCCGCCGCGCACGATCCGCAATGTTCACCGCCAGATCACACATGCGTTCCAGGTCATTGTTCAACTGTAACTACTCAGGTGCCCGCCCGTGGTGGGCGGGCGCCTGAGTAGTTACGTCATGATCATCTATTGCACGCCTGTAACGCCAAGGAGTCCCAGAATTAAATACTGGGAATGTTGGGGCTAGCTCAATTTGCCGGCACGTCACTTCACGACAATCTCCGCGTCCAGCGGCGTGTTGCACCCACCCCAACCGTTCTGTCCTGCGCCCACATCAAAGTCAATCGTATCGTCTTTCTTCACATTTCGTTCAAGCGAGAACGGCTCATCTTTGGGTGTGTTTGCGGCCCCGAACAGTTCCGTGGCGTTGTGGCGTACGCGAACCGTTACGCTCCCGCCATCTCCGACGCCAAATGTCCCCTTTACGATAACAGTACAAGATTTGGGCGCCTGCCACCGCACAACACTATGTTCCCCATTCGGCCCTGGATGAAGCGATATCTCGCCCGGTCGCACATTAAATAACAGGGCGAAACCCCATGGTTTAACCGCAGCAACCCATTGGACGCGTGACGGTTGCTGCGCCTGACAACACGATTCCATGGGTTAGAACGCCCTTTCTCTGGCGAAATCTGCAGTATAGACTGTCACGCGGAATGTGGTAGCGTATCCCTATGCCGAGAGCATCGAGATACCTGCTGGACGGATACACGTATCACCTGACCCACAGGTGTCATGACCGCCGGTTCCTCCTCAAGTTCCGAGAGGAGCGTGACGCCTATCGCGAGTGGCTCCGCATCGGCGTGAAGCGCTACGGGGTTTCCGTCTATGCCTACTGCATTACAAGCAACCATACGCACGTGGTCGTTTACGTTCACGACCGGGAGGCGGTGGCCCGTCTCATGCAGTTGTCCGCAGGCGCCGTTGCCCAGGCGTTGAATCGCCGCAAGGATCAACAGAACTCGGTCTGGGAGCACCCCTACCAGTGCACGATGGTTCAGGATGGAGCGCATCTTCTCCACTGCCTTCGCTATGTGGACATGAACATGGTTCGTGCGGGGAAGGTCCGACACCCCCGTGAGTGGCGTTGGTGCGGCTATGATGAACTGACCGGCCAGCGAAACCGCTACCGCATCCTTGATGTGGAGGGATTAGGGCAACGCCTTGGTCTGCCTGACACCCGCACGCTCTTTGACCTACATGGCCGCGAAGTTCAGGAGCAGATTGAGCACCGGCTATTCGCCCGGCAGGCGCACTGGACCGAGTCATTGGCCGTGGGGAGCCAGGACTTCGTTATCGCGGCTGAATCGCTCCATGATAAACGACGCCAGTTCACAACGTATCCGGTGGGGAACGGGCTTACAACCGACACATGGGCAGTGCGGGAGGGTTCTGCTGATTACAGTGCAGGTTCTGCCTCAAAAGTGATGATCTAAGCATTCGGAACGGCCCATTTTCGGGCATAACATTCTAGGCGCCATGCTGTTTGCGTGGTTAATCCACAAGAAGTTCACCCGTCTGATAGAGCCGTACGCCGCGTGCGGGGATGGTGTCCGTCCAGGCTGCGGCGGGCAGGACCTCGCCGTCGCGCCCGGGCAGCATGGCCTCCGGCGTCGGACAAATCGTGGCCGGGTCGTACGTGAAGCGCGCCAGCGGGGCCCGCAGGGGACGGTTCAGGCCGACGTCGAACCGCCGTGCCGCGCGAGACGCATTGACGACCAGGAAGGCATATTGTCCGGCGGGCTGACCTACCGCGGCGATGTGGAGGTCGTCCTCGCCGGATGTCCACAGGGTGTTATGCCCGGCCCCACCGCCCAGCACGCGGCTCATCAGGCCGAAGGCGTACCAGGCCGGCCGCGGGGTGCGATTGTCGGGAAGGTCGTCATGCGGCCAGGGCAGCAGCCCCCACCGCTGCACCCCGCGGCAGAAGCTGTCCGTGTTGGTGCACTCGCCCGGGTACTTCTGGTCCATGAGGATCCAGAGCAGGGAGGTCTGGCATCCGCCGTTGATCAGGGCGGCCACGGCCTGGGCCAGGTAGTTGCCATAGTCGGCCGTGAAGCGAACGGTCTCATCGGGGCGGTTGGCACCGTACTCGTCGAACCAGCAGGACCTGGAGGCGACGCCCGGCTTGGCCATCCCCTGCCGGACCAGATTCAGCCAGCCGGCATATTCCAGCGGAGGGTTGGTTTCAAAGGCATGGCCGTTGTAGCTGTGCCAAGAGAGCACATCGATGCAATCGCCGTATTCGGCGGCTGCCGTATCCACCCAGAACGCCTCGGTGGTGGAGCCGCTGTTGGGGCCAACGGTACGCACGAGGTGCCGGCGGTTGTCGGCCACGAGCCGCTCGTGGATGACGCGGATGGCCGCGCCATAGTAGCAGGTCTGGGAGACGCCGTCCGGCAGAAGCCCGGAGGCGTAATTGACGGGCTCCGTGAACAGGACCAGGTGCGTGATGTTCGAGAAGCCGCGAACCTCGATCAACTGGTGCAACGACTCGGACACCCACTCCGCAAACCGTGGCAGGTCGCGTGCCGGCTCAGGCTTCTCGCGTCCCAGGCAGGTGTCGCGCGTACACCACCACCCGGCCTGCAGCGCCACCGACACGCCCCGGGTGCGCATCTCCTCGAGCCACCGGTAGAAGGCCCGCATCTCGACGGTCTGCCAGTCGAACGCGTTGTGGAGATCGAGCCCGCAGGCCCAATCGGGACGATACCAGGTGCGGGCCAGCCTCAGGCCGATCGATGAGATCAGGCCGAACTCCCTTGCGGCATCGGCGTCCGTCATCCCCCGCTCACGCTGGAACGGCATGAAGGCGAAGCCGTGGTAGACGGCGTTCACACCCAGGAACTCCGGGCAAACCACCTTATCCAGATCAACGCGCAACATTCCGGTCTCCTTCTCCCGTACACATCCGGCGACCCTCCATGGTGCTCCGGGCAGGCACAGCCCAGTCCGCCCGACCATCCGGCTATCCCTTCCCAAGCCAAAACCGAGCGCATGGTACGACTTTTTGGGGTCGAAAAGCAACGCCACCATCAAGAACAAGCTCCGACCACCCCCCTGAGCCACTCCCCCCCCGCCCAAATAGTTTACATAACCGCCGTTATCCGATACGGAGGTGTTCCGCCCCCCGCTCGGAAATGCAGCTTGTACGTCCTATCCGTAGGCCTACCCCGAAGCCTGCGGTTCGCACGCATGGCTGATGCGCGAGGGGCTGCGGCCCGGCGCCTGGAAGTGAGCCGCACACCTGTTCCGCCGATATTCCACGGCGCATCGTTCATGGAACAAGAAGCTTCCACCGCGAAGGGCGCGAAGGGGTCGCTCACACCAATACGCGCGTTCCAGTCAGCCGCCCGGCGGCCTTCTCGCACGTAAGCATTTCGTCGGCATGTTTCCGGTACTCGGCGTGAATCAGCCGGTCGACAAACCCAGGCTTGACTGAAGCCAAGTTCGGCGTGGCCAGCACGGTCATTGATGAGCCCAACGACTTTATCCCGCATTCGTGCAGAAAGCCGGCGAGCAATGCCAATACCTCTGCCTTGGGCATGCCGTAGTGGTGTTGAAGCGCAAAATAGGCTTCGGCGGCCACCAGATCGGAAACGAACAGTTTGTCGCCGTGAGCGATCCGTTTTTGCACCTCCGACAGGGCGCACTGGGCGAGCTCCTGCGGCTCGCCGGTCAATAAACGCAGAACCATGGAGGTGTCGAGTCCCGCTTTCATGGCAACTCCTCTGAGCGGCCACGGGCAATACTGATCCGGATGGCTTCCATATCATGCCGGTTTACGCGCCGGGCATATTTTTGCGCAGCACCAAACCAGGCGGGTATGGTACGCTTACCCGCATGCCCTGCCACCGGGGCATTCTTCCGCGCGCCTTTGTCCTCCACCCAGTCATAAAAAAGTGTCGTTGCCACCTCGCGCACCGCCAGTCCTTCGAGTGCGCTCTTGGCTTTTATGCGGCGGTAGAGCTCGTCCGGAATATCGATGGTGGCTTTCATGCAAACATGATACCTGTATTCCCGAATGCCGGTCAATACCGGATCATAGCAATTCTCATTATGGCATCCGGCGTGGCCGCCAGGCCTCGAAAAAACGGATTGTTGGCAGCAGTTCTGATTATGGCGCCGTCCCCCGCGACATTGGGTCGCGGGGACGGGAGATTGGGGTGAAAGACAAGGTAGAAAGATGAAGAGGAAAGACAAAGTAGGGTGCGACAGCCATCCTTCGTCTTCCCTCTTCATCTTTCTACTTTGTCTGTTCAGCACACCAGACATCCATAATGCGAACTGCTGACACTCAGGACAACGCTTTGGTCCAGCGATCGGCCCCATGATCCTGCAGCACGCGCAAGATGGTCTTTTTCCAGGTTGCGGGGAAAGAGTCCAAGAGTTCGCGCACAAGTGGCAGATCGCCCTTGGTCGCGAGCAATTCGAGCACCGCCAAGGCGGATGCCAAGTCTTTCTCTCGTTTCGCCACGTCCCGTCGCCTTGGCACAACCAGTAATTTATGCAGCACGAATGCGGCAGGGTGCGGCACTGTCACCGGCACATCGCCGAAGTGCAGCAGCACGGTCTTGGCGGTAGCAAGGTCCATGAAACGCAAGGGCTGCGCATTCATACCCAGTTCGGGCAGATACTTGAGCTTGTCACTACCCCGGCCGCGCTCTGCCACGAGGAACTCGATCATCAATTCCGGGTGTTCGAGCATCATGGCGCCCTGCTCTCCACGAAACCCAACGATAAACCCGAGGTCTTTGAGCAGTGTAGGCACGTCGACGTTCCGGTCCATCTTGCCAGAGGTCGGCACGAGAAAGTCCATGTCTCGCGTCCGTACGGCCGAGAGTTCCCCTACCCCGCGAAAATACTCCCGATAAAGGACGAGGCACCAGCTGCCGACCAGCACTACGCGGCGCAGGACACCGGCCGCCTCCAAGCGCCGTAAAACAGAGAGGCATACATCATACTGCTTGCTTTGCACGCAGGGCCTTTCTCAGGAATCGCACCTGTTGTCGAACGTCGGCCAGTAAACGCCGATATTGTGCCCGTAATCGCTTGGCCTCGGCGTACTTCGCAAGTTCCAGCTCGTCGACCTCGCGCCCAAGGTATTTGAAACGGACCCGGTCTTTCTCCCGGCAGGCC
>CAIOST010000305.1 GCA_903861045.1 uncultured bacterium
GCAACTATCTCGCTGTCTTCTTCGGCTATCCAGCGCTGGGCGCAGGCCGCAGCCAGTAGCCCCGGCCCGCCGCGGGCCGCGGGCAGCGCAATCCAAGGTGACTATGATCAGGACCACGCTGACGGCCGACAACGATCATGACCGGCCCGGAATAGCAATCCGCCCTCGGCCCGGGGGCGGGCCGGGGCTACTGATTCCGGCAGGTATGCGGGCATGGATGGACGAGGAGCTCGCGCGCCTGCCGAGCGGCGCAGCGCCGTAACCCGCGCCGCCGGGTTGGACGGCCGGTGACGGAAATGCATTCACCGCGAGGGCGGCGTGAGAAGGTGGCAGGTGTTAGGTGGTAGGGTTCCTCAGGTCTTAATCCTTGGTCTTTGTCTCTCCGGCCACGGCGGAGCAAAGAATGTAATGCAATCCATATTTAGTCTTGTAAAGGATGGAATGCATTACTAGTATGCAGGGGTGTGCGGCGTTGATTCGCAGTCATAACGTCAGGGGGCTCTTGTGCTCGATGATCTGTTTGTGCTCAGTCGGCATTTGATTCGGCTAATTAATCGGCCCTATCAGCGCTATTTCATCCGCGGCGTGGAGCTGAAAGGGCGCTGTTCGATCATCGCGGGCAAGCGGGGAACCGGCAAGACCACCACGTTGGTGCAACACCTGTTGCAGCGCGACGCGGCTATCGCGTCGTCCCGGGAGACGCTGTTTGTGCCCCTGGATCACTTCGCGGTCCGGCAGGCACCGCTGTATGAGATTGCCAGCGCATTTGTTAAACAGGGCGGGCGACGGTTGTACGTCGATGAGATTCACAAATACCCGGCGTGGTCCCGTGACTTGAAGAGCATCTATGATACGTTTCCCGACCTGATGGTGGTGGCATCCGGCAGTTCCATGATGCAGATACGCAAGGGCAGTCACGATCTGTCCAGGCGGGTTGTGATCTACCGCATGCACGGGATGTCCTTTCGTGAGTTCCTGGAGATGCGCCTGGGGCTGTCGCTGCCGATCCTCCCGCTCGATGAGCTGCTGGCGAAGCACGAATCGATTGCGCCGGAACTCGTATCTGCCTTGGCCGCGGCCGGGGTAAAGCCCCTGGGTGTATTCCAGGACTATCTGCGCTTCGGCGTCTATCCCTACTACTTTGAGTATCAAGATCGTGAGGTGTTCCGCACTACGCTCGAACAAAACATGCACACCGCCATCGAAAGCGATTTGCCGGCTGTTCATCCGCAACTCACCGGAGGCAGCGTCGCGCGCATCAAGATGCTGTTGTCGGCCATTGCCGGGTCCGTGCCATTGACGCCGGATCTCGCCAAACTGCGGCGGTTGCTGGATATTGCGGACGACCGCACGTTAAAGACGTATCTGAGCTATCTGGAGGATGCGGGGCTGATTATGGCCTTGGGCAAGACAGGGCGGGCCATCAAGGCCATGGATAAGCCCTGCAAGATCTATCTGGGCGATGTTAACGAAACGTATGCGCTACAGCCGTCCGGTCGGGCGGACATCGGGGCTGTGCGGGAGACGTTCTTTGCGCAGTCGGTCGCGCAGGTGCATACCTTGCGGGTGCCGGAACAAGGTGACTTTGCTACCGACACGGATCTAATCTTCGAGATCGGTGGCCGTAATAAGACCGCACGGCAAGTTCGCGGGCACGCGCGTGCGTATCTCGCGCTGGACGACATCGAGACCGGTGTCGGCACTCGCATTCCGCTCTGGCTGTTTGGTTTTCTTTACTGAGGAGGCAGGTGGTAGGTGGTCTGGTCTTCCAAAAGTCTAGTTGACTAGACTTTTGCAACGTTAAGCGCAGCAACTGGTTGTACATCAAAAAACCACGCCGCGGCAAAAAGCCTCACAATTGCTGGGAACTATGCGGGTTTTTTCGCCGTCACGCGGACGCGTAACCGCCACCCTTGTTCGGCCGCACCATCTCGCCGCTTTCTTCGTTTATCCAGCGCTGGGCGCAGGCCGTAGCCAGTAGCCCCGGCCCGCCCCGGGCCGCGGGCAGCGCAATCCAAGGTGGCGATGATCAGGACCACGCTGACGGCCGACAACGATTATGACCGGCCCGGAATAGCAATTCGCCCTCGGCCTCGTGGCTACTGACAGCAGCCTACGGCCACGCCAGCGAACTGCCGCAGCAACCCATGTTCGCGAAAGAATCTCCCATGCGCAGTCGTACCTTGCTGGTTACCGGGAGGCGGAACGCTATCCACCACCTTTCGCGAAAGGTGGTGGCTAGGTGCGCGTGACGCCTGCTACTTGGTCGCGCCCGGCACCGCCGCAGCGTTTCTCCTGCAGAAACGCGAAACCGTCCTCGCGCAGGATTTCCCTCATTCCAGGCCGGAATGATTTCACCGGTGACAGGCGTTAGTGGGCGGGGCCGCCGGACCCGCCGCTGCGATGACGCCAGGCCGGTAGGGCGGGGCCGCCGGACCCGCCGTCGCGAGAGGCTCGCGCTTGGTCCGCCGCCAGGCTCGGGAGGGCGAGGCTCCCGCCGAGCCGAACACGTGTCCAGTCATCCCGCCTGTGCGGCTCACCGGGAGGTTCGCCCTCCCACGCCAGCGAACAGCCGCAGCAACGCGTGTTCGCGAAAGAAGTGATCGATCCACGAAGGCCATCGAAAGCGGCAGGCAACCTGCCAACACCTACTCACGCCGCCGGACCCGCCGATTGCCATAATGAGAATTGCTGTGTCACGCTTGCGGTTGGTTGCACGGGTGTGGCTGCGATGTTATTGTGCCAAGGACTGGGCGTGGCGTGTGCCCGCGTGGCTGAAATAGGAGGATGATGAACGAACCATTTTCATGGGGTGCGGCGTTTGCCGCGTTGCAGCACCGCAACTTTCGGCTCTGGTTTATAGGGCAGTCCATCTCGCTGGCCGGTGTCTGGATGCAGATGACGGCGCAGGGGTATCTGATTTATGAATTGACCCACTCACCGGTCTATCTGGGCTATGCCGCTTTTGCGGCCGGTGCGCCAGCGCTGCTCCTGATGCTCGTGGGTGGCGTGGTGTCGGATCGGATGCCACGGCGGAGGTTGTTGATCCTCTGTCAATGGGCCGCGATGCTCATTTCGATAATACTCGCGGGGCTCTGCTTCAGCGGGATGATCCGGCCCTGGCAGATCCTGCTGATTGCGGGGCTATCCGGTGTGATCACGGCCTTCGACGTGCCCGCACGGCAGGCTTTTGTGCGGGAGCTGGTGGAGCCGGCGGATATGCCGAATGCGATCGCGCTGAATTCGACGCTATTTACCTTGGCGATGGCGATCGGGCCGGCGCTGGCTGGATTGTTGTATGTGAAGGGGGGGCCGGGTTGGTGTTTTATCACCAACGGCATCTCCTATCTCGGGGTCATCGTGGCGCTGGGGGCGATGCGCGGGCTGGTGGGACCGCGGCGCGCGACGGGGGTTTCAGCCGTGGCGGCCGTAGTCCAGGGCGTGCGGTATGCGGCCGCGCATCCGGTCATTCGCGTCATGATTGTGATCACGGGCGTGTCGACGATGCTGGGGATTTCGTTTCTAACGCTGATCCCGGTGTGGGCCAAGGACATCCTCGGTGGCGATGCCCAGACGAACGGCTGGCTGCAGTCTGCCCGCGGGTTGGGGGCGATGCTCGGGGCTATGATGGTGGCGGTATTGGGCCGGCGGATTCGTAAAGGGGCGTTGGTGGCGGCGGGGATGCTGGTGTTTCCGGCGTTTGTCGTTATGTTCGGGCTGGTGCGTGCGCTGCCGCTGGCGCTGCTGGCGCTCTGCGGTTCCGGGTGGGGGTTCATGGTGAGCCTTAATGCGCTCAATACGCTGATTCAGACGCATGTGGCGGATGAGCTGCGCGGGCGGGTCATGAGCCTCTACGGCTTGATCTTCTACAGTGCGATGCCGGTGGGTGCGCTGATTATCGGCCACCTGGCCGCGGCGATCAGTGCGCCTACGACCGTGCTTGTGGCGGGGGGGGGCGGGTTGGTCTTTGCGGTTTGGCTGCTGGTGGCTTATCCGGCTTTGCGGCAGATGGAGTGATCGTTACGGATCGCCGACGGTAATTTTCAGCTACGGATTGCGCGGATTGGGATAGTGGATGGCCATTGGTGGATCCCCCAAACGAAATCCGCGCCATCCGCGTAATCCGTCGCAAAAAAGAATCTGCCATGTTTGCGGGTGAACCAGTGCTAGTGGCGCTTGATCGCCTTGCGCTCGGGTGCCTGGACCCGTCGAATGCGCCAGCGCCAACCATGATCACAACGGCTCTGGCAGCTTGCGCGGCGACGTGATCCTGGTCACAGGCAACCTCCGGGCAGGCACGCCGAAGACCTTTGTTCCGCGTATCCAACGTGCATTCGACGGCGGGCGGATGGCGGAGCGGGTGGTTATCGGACGGTTGAACCAGGATGGCATGCTGGCCTGTCTGTTGTCTGATATGCAGAGGGCGCATCCCTGTTTCATTACAGAGTTGCGTTCAGTAGGCCGGAACTCCGGTTCCGGCCATGGAATGGGCCGCAACCGGAGTTTTGGCCTACAACACTACACCGCAAAGGCAGGGGAACAGGGATGCGCCCATATGCAGACGGAAAAGCCAATTCAGCTGTTATGAACAGAACAAAACGGAGATGATATGAACGAGACACGATTCCCAAAGGATTCCGATTTGATTCCCGCCGGTGTCGAGGCGGCGCAGCAGTTCGCCATCGAGTGGGCCGCGGCGGCAGCCGGCATCAGCGAGGCGGAACGCGATCCGCGCGGCTTCTTTGTGCGTTGTCTGCGACAGGGGTGGGGGCAGTTGCGCTACGGTCGTTCGATTGTGAACGAGCCTCTGAAGCTTGCGGACAAGGTCTTTGAGCACGGTCTGGGCACCCATGCCGACAGCGACATCCTGATTCGTACCAACCAGCCGATCCGCGCTTTCCGCTGAGCGGTACTGCGTGCTGGGGGGGGCGGCGTGCCGGCGACACCTACAACTTCCGCAGCAGCCTGAGCGCGGCGATCCAGTTCGCCATCTTCCCGTACGAAAGCTTCCCGATCGAGGAGAACTATGCCTGGGATTGGCACCGGCGCATGCTGGCTGATTTCGTGCGCGCCCGGCCGCTCTTCTATGGCGACTACTATCCGCTCCTGGCCAATTCGCCGGACTATGATGTCTGGGCGGCATTCCAGATGCACCGGCCGGATCTGGGCGAGGGGCTGATGTTGGCCTTCCGGCGCAAGGATGCGCCGCTCGTCGCGTCATTTTGTCCGGGCGCAACGAGCGCGGCGAGTCGAGTCCGTATACGCCATGGCAGTACAAAATGGCATATTTGCAGTAGCGGCGTCCATTGCCGTATTCAGTCGCGTCGAGTAAACTGTCACTATTTTCAAGGTCGCATCAGGTATGATCAAGGCGCAGGCTAGGGGTACGTACTGCGTGCGGAGCGGCTGAAGGAGGAGTGGAACCATGCAGACTCAATCAGGAAGCGGGTGTCGCGCTGCATTACTCGGGGTAAACGGGGCAGGCGGGCCGCAGCGCAGTCTCCTCGCGAAGCCGGGCGGCGGGTGCCGGGCTCGGCGATCTCCCATTTTTTGTGGTCCATTTTCAATTTTCCTTCTTCAATCTTCCATTTTTCTCGCCGCGCTCGCGCCGCAGGCAGAGGCGGGGATGGCGGCCTCGGGCGGGACTCGGTCGTATGCTTTGGAGAACGGCACCAACTATGCCGTGCACACCTTCTCGACAACGGGAACGGCTAGCCTGGTCGTCTCGGCGGCCGGCGAGGTTCAGGTCTTCACGTGGGGCGGCGGTGGCGGCCAGCGTGCCGCGTCGCCCGTCGGTGGCGGCGGCGGTTGCTCGTTTGGAACCATCGCGCTAAGTACGGGCACCTACCCGATCGTGGTCGGCGGGGGCGGACTGAGAGTGGCTGATAATGTCGCGTCTCCCAGCCCCGCGCCGGCCGGTGGAGGCGGGCAACCCGGTCGAATTGGTTACGCCGGCCAGGGCGGCGGCTATTCCGGGATATTCTCCAACTCGATTGCCCAAGGCAATGCGCTGCTCATTGCCGGTGGTGGCGGCGGCGGGGGTGTTGCCGGCGTGGGCGGCGCGGGCGGCGGAACCAATGGAGTGACCGGCGCTGGGACTAACCCCGGAACAGGCGCCACCCAAACGGTGCCTGGGGCGAATGGGCAGAACGGCGTCAATCAGGGTGGAGGGTCTAGCGGACCAATCCTGCCCGGTGCGCTGCAGGGCGGGAGTTCCTGGGATGATGGTGACGACGGCGGCGGTGGCGGTGGCGGCGGCGGGTACTGGGGCGGCGGCGGCGGTTTCAATGGGGACTCGCCCATCGCTGGCAATTCCGGTGGCGGCGGCGGTTCCGGCTACCTTGGCGGCCCCGGCGTCAGCAGCGCCGTCATGGCGGCGGGCAACGGCGCAACACCGGGAAACAGCGGTGCCTCGTTGTATCGCACCGGTGTGGGTGTCGGCGGCTCGGACGGGACATCCGGCACCGGCGGCTCCGGCCTCGTGATCGTACGCTACGCCGTCACGCCCACCCCGTCGCAGATGAAGATCGCGTTCGGCGGGTACACCAACCGCTCGGAGGTGCTGATGAACTTCCCGGTGCTGGTGGTGTTGAGCAACAACATCAACAACAGCGGCTTCCACTATGGCTACTTCGCCACCACCAACGGCTATGACCTGCGGTTCGGCACGGACTCCACGCCCACGACCAACAGCCTCAACTACGAGATCGAGTCGTGGAACCCGAACGGCGCCTCCTATGTCTGGGTTCAGGTGCCGACCATCCCCGGCGATGGTACTGGCGCCATCTGGGCCAACTGGGGTAATGCCAGTGCCAGCAGCCAACTCCCCTGCACGACCAACGGGGCGACGTGGACGAATGGGTTTGTGGGCGTGTGGCACTTGAACGAGGTGGCCACAGACGAAGGAACGGTGGCCGGGCTGC
>CAIOST010000306.1 GCA_903861045.1 uncultured bacterium
CATTCGGTGCGCCAAGCAAACTTGGCAGAACTCGCAAACTGAAAGGTGTTTGTCTCATGAATTGACCGTTGCATGAGTAGCAGCGTGGGCATTTAGAAGGGCAACCAACTGGATGAAGCCCCGCGCTGGCAAACGGGCGAGCCACAACGAAAGTGAACCCTCGGTCAAGCCTCGTTACGCCATTCCGTGTGGTCAGGATGTCGAATGGTTTGAAGCCAGCAGTCTCCCGGAAAAGAACGGTACAAGGACGGGAGACACACGGCGGGGTCGAGAGGGGTAGCGCGCTCGGAAAGTTCTGTCGGGGACTTGGGAGACCCGTGGGGCAACACCTGCGGGAGTCGGACGAGGCCGTAGTAGTGACGAAGCGGGTAACGACCGTGGAGCGAAGGGCCTCTGCATAAGAAGAGCGGAGTCTGAGACGCAATGAACTGGTTGATGGAAACATCTACGACAGGAAATGTGGCAGACGAGGAACCGGTGAAAACCGAACCCGGCATGCCGCTGAAACTCGTTGCGTGGAGACAGAAGCTAAGCGAGAAGGCAAAACAGGAGAAGAAGTTCCGGTTTTACAGTCTGTACAATCTGGTCTTTCACACGGACACACTGCGATGGGCTTGGACGCTGGTTCGCCGGAATAAAGGCGCACCGGGTGTGGACGGCGTAACATTCGAGCAGATTGAACAGCAAGAAGGTGGGGTTGACCGCTTTCTAAGTGAACTGGAAAGGGAGCTGAAGGAGAAGACCTACAAAGCCCAGTTCGTTCGGCGGGTGTACATTGAGAAGGAGAATGGAAAATTGCGGCCATTAGGTATACCGGTGATTCGAGACCGGGTCGTGCAGATGGCGGTCAAACTCGTGATCGAACCGATCTTCGAGGCGGACTTCCATGACTGCTCGTATGGTTACCGACCGGGGCGGTCAGCGCAGGATGCCATTCAAGCGATCAAAGGACACCTGAAGGACGGGAAAAGCGAAGTGTATGACGCAGACCTTTCCGGGTACTTCGACTCGATACCGCATGACAAGCTCATGGCGTGTCTGCGGATGCGGATCGTGGACGGGAGCGTGCTGCGGCTGATTCGTCAGTGGCTGCGGGCACCGGTGCTGGAACCGGCGGAGAAGGGGAAAGGCCCCAAAGTAACGCGGAACGACAAGGGAACACCGCAAGGCGGCGTGATCTCGCCGCTTTTGGCCAACATCTACCTGCACTGGTTTGAGGTGGTGCTGCTGCGTGAACTTGGAAAAGAACGCGTAGCTGCCGGACTTGTTCGATACGCGGATGACTTTGTCATTCTAGCCGGGGATCTTTCCGAAACGCTCACGGCGTTTGTCGAGGAAAAGCTGGAAGGATGGATGGGGCTGCGGATCAATCGGGAGAAAACATGCTGTTTCAGTCTCATGGACGCCGGACAACGGCTCGACTTCTTGGGATACAGTCTACGGTATGACCGGGACCTGTATGGAAGGCCTCAGAAATATCTGAATGTCTTCCCTTCACCCAAATCGCTCAAGCGAGAGCGGGCGAAGCTGCAAGCCATGACAGACAAGCGGCAGTGTTTTACACCGGTCCCGGAGTTGATAGCA